>NZ_JARFXX010000010.1:0-87348 GCF_029218125.1 Neopoerus faecalis
GAAACAAAAAAGCAATTAAAGCTTACATCCAAAATCAACTGCAAGAGGACCAAATAGCCGACCAGATAAGCATCAAGGAATTCGTAGACCCGTTTACGGGTAGCAAGAATACCAAGGCATAACAAAAACCCCTTAAGGGGTAGCCCGAGAAAGCAATGCAATCGGCAAATCTTTTCGGGCCCCTTAAGGGGCTTTGTCCGCATAAAGCCCTTATAGGGCTTACTCAAGCCTCCGGCTTAGCCGGAGGTTTTGACTACTTCAGTGTGTGCACACCTGCTCATGCCTTGCCGGCGCAGCCGAGAACGTCCACCAGCTTGTGGCGGACCAACTCCTTGATATTGGCCCGGGCGGGCTTGAGATACTCACGGGGGTCAAACTTATCGGGATGCTCCTCCATAAACTGACGGATGGTGCCCGTCATGGCCAAGCGCAAGTCGGAGTCAATGTTGATCTTGCAGACGGACAGCTTTGCGGCCTGCCGCAGCTGATCCTCCGGTACGCCGATGGCGTTGGGCATTTTGCCGCCATGCTCGTTAATCATCTTGACATACTCCTGCGGGACAGAAGACGAACCGTGCAGCACAATGGGGAAGCCGGGAAGGCGCTTGGATACCTCCTCCAAAACGTCAAAGCGCAGCGGAGGCGGCACTAAAATGCCATCAGCATTGCGGGTGCACTGCTCCGGTTTGAACTTAAACGCGCCGTGAGAGGTGCCGATAGCAATGGCCAGAGAGTCGCACCCGGTCTTGGAAACAAACTCCTCTACTTCCTCTGGGCGGGTGTAGGATGCCGCATGGGCCGCGACCTTGACTTCATCCTCAATGCCGGCCAGCGTTCCCAGCTCTGCCTCTACCACAACGCCGTGGTCATGGGCATACTCCACAACCTTCTTTGTAATTTCAATATTCTCGGCAAAGGGCTTGGAGGAAGCATCAATCATAACAGAGGTAAAGCCGCCGTCAATGCAGCTCTTGCAGGTTTCAAAGTCCGGGCCATGGTCCAGATGCAGGACAATAGGAATATCCGGGCAACATTCCACCGCCGCTTCCACCAGCTTTACAAGATAGGTGTGATTGGCATAGGCACGGGCGCCCTTTGAAACCTGAAGAATCACGGGAGCGTGCTCCTCCTGACAGGCCTCGGTAATGCCCTGCACGATTTCCATATTATTGACGTTGAAAGCGCCGATGGCATACCCACCGTCATAGGCTTTTCTGAACATTTCGGTCGAAGTAACCAGTGGCATACGATCATCCTCCCATAAGCTCATAACATATTAAACATAGTGTCCGCTTCCCCTTCAGCTCTTGGATTTTCGACAGTATCATCCTTGCCTGAAAGGAAACCGCTTTTCTGCTCCCATCATATCACAGGGAAAATAAAATGCAAGTATTTACTTTCCCCTTCCCGAATGCTATGATGTAAGTAATCTTGCGTAAGCACCATTTGAAACAGGAGGAACTTTTCATGAGTGAACTGAAAGGCGCGTGTATTTTCGGTCAGTCCGGCGGTCCCACTTCTGTCATCAACGCCAGCGCCTATGGCGTTATTGAAACTGCGTTGAAAAATCCGAATATCACCCGTGTGCTGGGCGCGGAGCACGGCATCAAGGGTGTACTGAATGACCGTCTTTTTGATATGGGTCAGGAGGACGCCGCAGAGCTGGAGCTATTGAAGTATACTCCCTCCTCCGCGCTGGGCTCCTGCCGCTACAAAATGGCGGACCCCGAAGCGGACGATACGGACTATCAGCGCATTTTAGAGATATTCAAAAAGTACGATGTCCGATACTTTTTCTACAACGGCGGCAACGATTCCATGGACACCTGCAACAAAATCTCCAAGTATATGCAGAAGGTCGGCTATGAGTGCCGTGTCATGGGCGTCCCCAAGACCATTGACAATGACCTGTTCGGCACGGATCACTGCCCCGGCTTCGCCTCTGCCGCCAAGTACATCGCAACAAGCTGCATGGAGGTTTATCAGGACGCCCGGGTCTACGATACCGGCATGATCTGCATCATTGAGATCATGGGCCGCCACGCCGGCTGGCTGGCCGGTTCCGCCGCGCTGGCCACTGCCTATGGCGCCGGCCCGGACTTGATTTATCTCCCCGAAACGGACTTTGATATGGAGCGTTTCCTCAGCGATGTGGAGCGCATTTATAAGGAAAAGGGCAACTGCATGGTCGCGGTGTCCGAGGGTATCCACTATGCCGACGGCACCTTTGTCTCCGAGGCTAAAACCTCCGCTACCGATGGCTTCGGCCACGCGCAGTTGGGCGGTCTGGCCGCGCATCTGGCCGCCGTTGTCAAGGAAAAGACCGGTGCCAAGGTCCGCGGTATTGAGCTGAGCCTCCTTCAGCGCTGCGGCGCTCATCTTGCCTCCGAAACGGACATTGAGGAGGCCATCATGAGCGGAAAGGCCGCTGTTGAAAACGCTGTGAACGGCGTGACCGATAAAATGGTGGGCTTCGAGCGGAGCTGCGAGGACGGAAAATACATCTGCAAGACCAAGCTGCTGCCCCTTACTGACGTTGCCAACACGGAAAAGAAGGTTCCCCTTGAATGGATCAATCCAGCGCACAACGGCGTGGAGCAGTCCTTTATCGACTATGTGCTGCCGCTGATTCAAGGCGAGCCGAAGCTGCCGAAAGTAGATTCCCTCCCCCGCTTCGCCAAGTTGAAAAAGGTACTGGTCAAGTAAGGCTATTCTGTGTCTGTGGTAAGTGACTGCACCAGCTAATCCGGCTTTCTGAAATCATAATTACCAAAAAGCGGAAGTGTTTTAAAAAAACACTTCCGCTTTTGTATGTTCAATTTAAGCAGCCTGCAAGCCAGCCTGTCTGCTTACCTCTCGCGCAGCTGTGCACGGTAAGCCGCCGCCTGATCCAGTATATCCGCCGCGCTGGCCAGCAGTGCGTCCGTCACCTGACTGCCGCCGGTGATGCGGGCGATCTCCGCCTTTCGCGCCTCGCGGTCCAACTCGACCACCTTTGTAAAGGTCCGTCCGTTCTGTTCGCCCTTTTCCACCAGGAAATGCGTACCAGCCATGGCCGCAAGCTGTGGCAAATGCGTGACGCACAGCACCTGCTTATGGCAGGCAAGCTGTGCCAGCTTTTCAGCTACCTTCTGTGCCGCCCGGCCGGACACGCCGGTGTCCACCTCGTCAAAAACCAGCGTAGCGATCTGCTCCTGCTCTGCCAGCACATTTTTCAGTGCCAGCATAATGCGGGCCAACTCGCCGCCGGAGGCGATTTTGGAAATTGGGCGCAGCGCTTCTCCGGCGTTGGCTGACATCAGGAAACGAACGGTGTCACAGCCATCTGTCCCCGGCTCCTTAGCCGCAAAATCAACGGAAAAGCGGACCTTTTCCATATCAAGCTCCCGCAGCTCTTTCTGGATTCGCTGCTCCAGTCGCTCTCCTCCCTTTTTGCGAGCCTGCGTCAGCGCTTTTCCGGCGCGCTCCACCGCTTCCCCAGCCCTTTTCAGTTTTTGCTCCAACTGAAGCCGCAAATCGTCCGCCGTTTCCATTGCATTCAGCTCGTCACGGCAGCGCTCCTGATAGGCGATCATGTCCTCCACAGTGGCCCCATATTTCTTTTTCAGACGGTAAAGCTGGTCTGTCCGCGCCTCCGCTGCGTCCAACTCCGCAGGAGAAAAGTCAAATTCCTCCCGCTTATCCCGAATGACCTCGGCAAGGTCAAACGCTTCACAGCGAAGGGTTTCCACACGCTTGAACAGTTCTTCCATATCACCGTTCAGGTGCCGGATGCCGCTCAGCGAATCCTCAGCCTTACGAATTGCAGACACTGCACCATCTTCCGCATCATCGCCGTTCAGGCAGTAATCCGCTCCGGACAGCGCGGAAATATACTTTTCACCGTTGCGAAGCAGCTCTCTCCGGGCGTTCAGCTCCTCCTCCTCGCCGGGGACCAGCTCCGCGCGCTCCAGCTCATCGATCTGGTAGCGCAGGGAATCCATCCGCCGTTCCTTCTCCGCATCGTCCATTTCCAGTGCTCGAAGCTGCTTGCGGATATCACACAGGACGTCATAGTCTTTTTTGTAAGCGGACAAAGATCCTGCTGTCTGCCCGAAACGGTCCAGATAAGCGAGATGCCGACTCTCGTCCAAAAGCAGTTGTCCGTCATGCTGGCCGTGGATATTCAGCAGCTCCTTGCCGATTTGGCGGAGTTGTGTCACCGTCAGCGGACGTCCGTTTACGCGGCAAATGCTTTTCCCCTCACTGCTGATCTCGCGCTGGAGCGTAAGATTGCCCTCCTCATCCGGGGCCGCACCGTTTTCGGTAAGTCCCGGCAGATTTTCCGGCACATCTGAAAAAATGGCGCTGACAAACGCTTTATCCGCACCGGTGCGAATCTGCTCCCGGGAGGTCCGTCCGCCTAAGACCGCCTCCATGGCATCAATCACGATGGACTTTCCCGCGCCGGTCTCGCCGGTCAGGGCATTAAAGCCGGGCCGGAATGCAATATCCGCCAGCTCGATCACAGCAATATTCTCGATGTGAAGCAGCTCCAGCATATTTATCCACTCCTCGTGAACGTTATAGCATTTCCTGTATCTCTTGGCAGAACGTCTCCGCACTGGCATTGTCCCGCATCACAACAAAGACCGTATTCTCCCCGGCCAGCGTACCCACAATGCCGTTGATGTCCATGTGATCCAGCGCCTCGCAGGCGCCGCCGGCCAGACCGGCCAGCGTTTTAAATACCACGATATTCTGGGCCGCCTCCACGCTGGTAATACTCTCATGGAAAATCGTCCGCAGCTTATCGGCGATATTGAGATGAGCCCGACTGTGGGACACCGCGTATTTATAAGTCCCCTGCCCTGCCGGTTCCTTCACAAGATGCAGCTGCTTGATATCCCGTGAAATCGTTGCCTGCGTACTCGCAACGCCTCGCTGCCGGAGCCGCTCCAAAAGCTGCTCCTGCGTTTCAATGGCTTCCTTTGCAATAATGTCAAGAATCAGGGATTGTCTGTTGTTCTTCATGCCTGAAACCCTCCCGGCAGCATTTTCTGAGCAAATACCTCGCAGAAGCTCTTTTCGGAAAGATGCGCCAAGCGGGTCACATGGCGGCTGCGGCGAATCTGCACAATATCATTTGAATAAAGCGGAAACGCCCTGCTCTCGTCCACAAACAGGAAGACCGGCTTGCGGCCATTGCGTTCCAGTTCCACGGTCAGGGTGTGCTCCGGCGAAAGGATATAAGAGGAAAACCTCATGTTATGCGTACAGATCGGCGTCAGCGCCATGGTCTGCGCCACAGGCTCCACCACAGGTCCGCCCGCCGAAAGCGAATACGCTGTCGAGCCGGTAGGCGTTGCGATAATGACGCCATCTCCCGCAATATCCGCCAAGTGCCTGCCATCCGAGGATATTTTCAGATGAATCACATGGGAGATCGGTCCCTCCCGAATCACAGCGTCATTCAGGCCCATGTTGGTATATACCTGCTTACCATCCCGCAGCACGGAAACATCCAGCATCATGCGTTCCTCAATGGGGAATGTCCAGCCCTGCAAGCCCTTCAGAGCCTCCAGCGCATTGACCTCAAGCTCCGCAAGGAAGCCCAATCCGCCCATGTTGATTCCCAGCATCGGCAGCTTGTGCAGCGCCGCCAGCTTTGCAAGATGCAAAATCGTTCCGTCGCCGCCCAGTGTGATGATGAGGCTTGCAGTCTTTAATTCTGGCAGGATGGGCTTCACCGGGAGATTTCCAAACGCGCCGGCCTTCGGGTCGCGGAAGGGCGAACAGACCACCGTTTTAAACCCAACGCTCTGCAAAAGCTGTATGGCAGTGGTGGTTGCCTTCATACCTCGGTCCCGATCCGGATTCGGGCAAAGAATGATCGTTTTCTGCTCCATTACGTATGCCCCTCTCCGTGCTCATTCAGCGCCTCGTGTGATTCGGCCACCAGTGCGTCCAAGTCAAACGTCTGCGCCGCTTCAGCGCCTTTTTTCAGGAAGCCCAGATATTCAATATTTCCCTCCGGCCCCCGAATCGGCGAATAGGTCAGACCCAGAACGCCGAAGCCGGCTTCCTGTGCGTGCTCCAGATAATGCTCAAGGACCTCCTTATGCACGGTCGGGTCGCGGACAACACCCTTTTTCCCGACCTTTTCCCGGCCGGCTTCAAACTGCGGCTTCACAAGGCTGGCCACACAGCCGCCGTCCTTCAGGATACCGGCCACCGCCGGAAGAATCAGCTTCAGAGAAATGAAGCTGACATCAATGGACGCAAAATCCAGCTCATCCGAGATCTGTTCATGGCTTAGATATCGAGCATTCGTCCGCTCCATACAAACGACCCGCGGGTCCTCCCGGAGTTTCCATGCAAGCTGTCCGTATCCCACATCCACCGCGTAAACCTTACTGGCGCCGTTTTGTAGCATACAATCCGTAAAGCCGCCGGTAGAGGCGCCGATATCGCCGCAGATACAGCCGTGCAAATCAATGGGAAATTCCGCCATGGCCTTTTCCAGCTTCAAGCCGCCGCGGCTGACATATTTCAGCGTATTGCCCCGAATCTCAATGGGAGCATCATTGGGAACTGCGGTTCCGGGCTTATCTACCCGCTGCCCGTTCACAAAGACCAGACCGCTCATAATGGTAGCCTGCGCCTTCTGGCGGCTCTCCTGAAGTCCGCGTTCTGTCAGCAATAGATCCAGTCTTGTTTTGTTACTCACGGGATAGAGCCTCCTTTACTGCCCGATATACACCGTCCGCGTCCAGTCCAAACCGTTCTTGCAGTTGCTCTACGGTTCCTTCCGGTACAAAGCGGTCCTTCAAATTTTGCAGAATGACCCGGCGGCATTGCCGCCCCGACTCAGCCAGCAGTGCGGCGATCTGCTGGCCGATGCTACCGTTTTCAAAGCAATCCTCCAGCACGAGAACTGTATCCGCACCATCAAGCTCTCGAAGCAGCGCGGAGGTATCCAGGGGCGCAATGCGGTTCAGCTTCACAACACGAGTGGAAATTCCGTCTCGCTCCAGCCGCTCCGCCGCGTCAAGCACCTGATTGATCAAAATTCCATAAGAAACCAGCACTGCCTGATGTCCGTCCCGAAGACGCACTACCGCTTGGCTGCCTGTGTCCTGTGTAAAATGCCCCTCCCCGCCTCTCGGATAGCGGAGCGCGACAGGACCTTGGATTTCAAATAATGCCTGCCGCGTCATGGAACGCAACTCGGATAGGCTGGAGGGACACAGCACGGTAAAGCCCGGGATGCCGGTCAGGTACGATATGTCCAGACAGCCGTGGTGCGTTTCTCCATCGGCCCCCACCAGTCCGGCCCGATCCACACCCAGCACCACATGGAGCTTTTGAAGGGCAACATCGTGAAACAGCATATCATAGCTTCGCTGTAAAAATGTGGAGTATACGGCAAACACGGGAATCATCCCCTGCTTTGCCATACCGGCAGCCATGGAAACCGCATGGCCCTCGGCAATCCCCACATCGAAAAGCCGCTCCGGGTATGCCTTGGCAAAGGCTGCCAGCCCGGTTCCGTCCTCCATAGCGGCTGTAATGGCACAAACCTTTTCACTCTCTGCAGCGCAATCAGTCAAAGTTTTTCCAAATGTACTTGAGAAAGTCTCGCCTCCCGGCTGTAGAGTCAGGCCGGTTTGAGGGTCAAAGGGAGCAATTCCGTGGAATTTTCCCGGATTTCGCTCAGCAAAGGGATAGCCCTTTCCCTTTTTTGTATGGACATGGACCACCACCGGCCCGGTCAGTTCTTTAGCCCATTGCAGCATATCGCACAGCCGGGGCAGATCATGTCCGTCAATAGGCCCGAGGTAGGTAAAGCCCATATCCTCGAACAGCGTACTGCTGGGCCACAGCGCTTTTTTCAGTTCGGTTTTCAGCCGGTGGTTAAACCGGTAGATGGGCGACTGCACCGGATTTGCGCCGAATAGACGCCGATACCACTTTTTAAAATGATAGTACGCAGGCTTTGCCCGCAGCTGCGCCAAATGACGGGGAAGCGCCCCGACATTTGGGTCGATGGACATTCCATTGTCATTCACGATTACAATTAGATGCTCATGAGACGCTCCAGCATTGTTCAATCCCTCATAGGCAAGTCCGCCGGTCAAGGCTCCGTCGCCAATCAGCGCCAACACTTGATAATCCTGATGCTGTAATGTTCTTGCCCTTGCCATACCAAGCGCGACCGACACGGAGTTGGACGCATGGCCGGCAATGAAGGCGTCATGGATGCTCTCATGTGGCTTTGGAAAGCCGGAGAGACCATCCAGCTGCCGCAGCGTGGAAAAAAGTTCCTGTCGCCCTGTCAGTGCCTTGTGTACATAGGCCTGATGGCCAACGTCAAATACCAGCCGGTCATGCGACGTATCAAACACACGATGGATGGCTACAGTCAGTTCTACAACGCCCATATTGGACGCAAAATGTCCGCCGGTTTTCGACACGTTTTCCAGCAGAAACTGCCGCAGCTCAGAGCAGAGCTGTGGCAGCTGTTTTTGTTGAAGTGCCCTGACATCCTCAGGGGAATGAATTATATCCAGAATCACAATTGACCTCCCACGGTCAAACCAAGTCAGCTCCGATGGAACAAATGCAGAAAGCGCCCCGCCCAATAGACCACCTGCTTGCTCTGCTTAATGGCAAAGGGCTTGCACATCGCCTTTCCACCGATGGTCAAACCGGAAACCAGCGCCGTAACGCCGACAGAAATGAATATGCTCTGCACATTCAGCCCCGTCTGAAGCCGCGCCACGATCACCGCGCTGGTAGCGCCGGAGACGATACCGCAGATATCGCCCACCACATCGTTGCAGATGCTTGAGACCCGATCCGCATTTTTCAAAAGCCGCAACGCCTCCTTCGCTCCCCGCTCCCTGTGGGCCGCCATGGAATGAAACGGCTTTTCGTCCGCCGAGGTCACCGCTACGCCGATAATATCAAACAAAATACCAAGACAAATGAAAAAAAGCAAAATGGCCAGCGCCAGTACAAGCCCCGCCCGATTCAAAACCGTTTCCGAGCCGAGGCTCAATAGGCCCGAAAACAGGACCGCCATAAAAAACGCGGTAGCAGCCCAGCCATACCGCGACGCTTCGCTTTTCACTTTTTTTTGCTTCGAAGGTTTGCTCAAAAAAACGCCTCCGGTTTTAACTGTATTGCTAAGGCAGCGGCAACGGAACAGGTAAATCTTGCGGCTTAGGTGCGGGTCTGTTTTCCCCACGGAACACCCCTCGTTGCCGATGGAGGCGGTTCCCCTTTCAGTTCCGAGGCACACCGTTGCCGGATGCGCTACCCGATTGCCACTGAGTCCGCACTGCAATCCCTGATCCGTTTCCAAAGAACAGCCTAGGTGTTTTCCACCGCAGTCTGTCCGTTTCTTTAGCCTCTTTTGCAAAACGGGTTTCAGCGGGCGATCACGGTGATCGTTCCGGCCGGAACGAATACCGTGTAGATCCCGCATCCACCCGCTCCACGCAAGGCAGGCTACATCTGCACACAGCGTTACGCGCCAAATCGGCGCGATGCACCGCATTGCAGGTTCAAATCTGCTTCGTACACAAATCGAAAATACCGCTACGGGAGTACGTTCATGCACAAGAGCAGGTCTCCACGGAAACAGGGTCGGGGTAACCATGCCATTGGAAATCGCCCTGAGTCCGCAAGCGTTCAGCACGCTTCCTCCCAGCATCCACCCAAAACTGGGCGTTTCAAGCAAACACCAGAAGTTTCACAGGTATGCCCTTCGGAGGCTTTTTAGGTCCTCCCTCGGAAACGACAGATCTGACTAGAATACTGCGCCGCCGCTTAGCTTTTGTCAGTATAGCACAGCCCATGAAAATATGCAACCATTTCTGTATATACAATGTAAATATACACATGCTCCGCGGCCTTCATTTTACGTCTTATTAACGGACATTGCAGAGTTTCCTTCATCGCTTACCCAACAGAAAACCGGCCGCGAAGTGCTCCGCAGCCGGTCCGTTTATTTTTTCCGCTCCGTCATGGCGTCCGCCAGCGTACAGAGAAACTCCGTGCTCCCCTGCCATTTGCAGGCTCTTAAGGCTTCCTTTGCCCTTTCCGTATAGGCCAACACCCGGCGTTCGCATTCCTCCAAGCCCAGCAGGGTCACATAGGTAGACTTCCGGTTGGAGGCATCAGAGCCGATTGGCTTTCCAAATTCCTCCGCGCTGCCAATCACATCCAGCATATCGTCCCGAATCTGAAATGCCAGCCCCACATTGGTGGCGTATACCCGTGCCGCCTCGAAGCAGCGTTCCTCCACCACCCGGTGGCCGGAGGATGCCGCAACGCCCATCATGCACGCGGCCCGCAGCAGCGCGCCGGTCTTTTTATTGTTGATGACGGTCAGCTCCTCCGCAGTGTGGAGGACCTTTCCATCTCCAATGGTATCAAAATACTGTCCGCCGCACATTCCCTGTTCACCGGCTGCCTCCGCCAAAATTTTAGCCGACACAGCCGGAGCAAAGCTCCCCTTCTCCTGCCATGGACCTTCAGCGGAAAGAACCGTTTGAAAAGCGGCCGCCTGAAGGGCGTCGCCCGCCAGAGTCGCCACACACTCGCCGTAGACCTTATGGTTGGTGGGTCTGCCCCGGCGGAGATCGTCATTATCCATGCAGGGCAAATCATCGTGAATCAGCGAATAGGTGTGCAGCATTTCCACACCGCAGCCGAAATCCAACGCTTCCTCCATGGCGCCGCCGGCGGCCTCGCAGAATTTCATAGCCAAAATCGGCCGTATCCGCTTGCCCCCGGCCAAAAGACTATACCGCATGGCCGCCTGAAGACCGTCGCCGGGGAAAAATTCCGCAAGCCGCTTTTCCACCAGCGCCTTCGCAGCGGAAAGCTCCTTTTCAAAATCCGTCATACGTCAGTCCTCCGTGCTCTCAAACGGCAGCTCCACAGGCGCACTGTCAGGCCCCTTCATCAGCTTTACTACCTGCTGCTCCGCCTTGTCCAATTCTGCGGTACAGGCGTTTGCCAGCTTCGTTCCCTCTTCAAAAAGGCTCAAGGATGCCGCCAATGCGGCATCGCCCTTTTCCAGAAGCGCTACAATCTCCTCCAAACGGGCCAGCTTTTCCTCAAAGCTCATTTTTTTTACAGCCATCGTCTTCCTCCTCTATGGTGTTGACCACGGCGGTAAAGCCGCCGCTTCCTAATGTCACATGAACATATTCCCCCCGGCTCAGCTCCGCGCTGCTCCGCAGCACCTCCCCCGCCTCATTGCGGGCCACGGCATAGCCGCGGCTCAAAACTTTCAAGGGACTCATAGCATCCAGTGAAGCCGCAGCGGCTGTAAAGGCTTGCCGCTTCCTTCCGATTGCGGCCCCGGTCAGGTCTCCCAAGCGCTGTTGAAGGTGCGCCAGCTCCATCCGCCTATCCTGTACATAAGCAAGGTGATCAGTTAAGACTCGCTTGCGCTTCAGCTCCTCCAAGCGCTCCCGCAGAGTGCGCAGTCGAACCGTTTCGCTGCCGGTCAGTCGGTTTTCCAAATCGCCGAGCTGCCGCAAAAGCGCTCCCTGATCCGGCACCGCGATCTCAGCGGCATTGGAGGGCGTAGACGCCCGGGCATCCGCCACGAAATCCGAAATTGTCACATCCGGTTCATGGCCCACCGCCGAGATCACCGGCGTTTCACAGGCATAGATAGCCCGTGCCACCCGTTCATCGTTAAAGGCCCACAGATCCTCCATGGAACCGCCGCCCCGACCGGTGATAATAACATCGCCGATTTTCCACTGGTCCGCATAGCGGATGGCCCCGGCGATCTCCGCCGGCGCTTCCGCCCCTTGGACCCGCACCGGCAGCAAAATCACCTTTGCCAAGGGATAGCGCCGCCGCAGGATTCGAATCATGTCATGAACCGCCGCTCCGGCGGCGGAGGTCACAACGGCGATTCTATTTGGAAATTTCGGCAGAGGCTTTTTATGCTCGGAATCGAACAGCCCCTCCCGGTACAGCTTTTCCTTCAGCTGCTCAAAGGCCACGGAAAGATCGCCTGCTCCCTCCGGGGTCAGGGATTCGCAGTATAGCTGATAGGCACCGTCCCTTGGAAATACACTGACACGGCCGACCGCCAGAACCTTCATGCCGTTTTCCGGGCGGAAGCGCAGGCGCATGGCCTGTCCCTTGAACATCACACAGCGAATTGCGCCCGTCTGGTCCTTCAAGGAAAAATAGTGATGTCCCGACGGATACATTTTATAGTTGGATATTTCGCCCCGAACGCAGATACCGGAGAGCATGGGCTCCTGATCCAGCAGGAGCTTCACCAGCTCATTGACCTCTGTGACGGTGAAAATATGTCGTTCCATTGCTCACTCCTTATCCAGCCATCGGCCAAGGCAGGCCGAAGTCCCTGCTTCTACGCGCCGTGAAAGCTCATCCATGTGGAGCAGGCGGAATATCCACACGCGAAGCACATCCATCAAAGAACAGATCACGTAGATGCCCAGCGCCGCGCCCAATACCAAAAGCAGCATAACCGGCGGTGTTTTGGCCGCCAGCACCGAAAATCGGTCCGCCATTCCATATTCCCAAATCAGAGGATGCGCGTGGATAAGATATACGCTGAAGGCCAGCGGTGCTACCCCTTTAATGAGCTTTTCAAAGCAGGGCGGAATCGAAAGCTGTGCAAAGCACAGCACCAGCGCGGCCGCCGCCAGCAAAATCGTCGGCGAGGTATAGCTGGTCAGCAGCACCTTATCACAGGTGCCGCGCTCCGCAGCTATCCAGACCCGGTCTGCCGCCCAATGCACGCTCCACGTGAGTACGGCGCATATTGCATAGACCGCCGCCCACCCTCCGGAGCCGCGCTTTTTGCCCAGACAGGACAGCCGTAGACAGCCTCCCAAGAGATATAAGCAGCTCAGCCACAGGACACTGTAGCCGTTATCCGTGAGGAAAACATCCCTTTGCCGCAGCGTTGGCAAAACAGAAAACACGAGAACGATGAAAAGCGCAAGAACCCTTCTCTGCCGCTCCGAAAGCCTGTCCAACAGCAGATTGAAAAACGGGATGAACAGACACATCCCGAAATAGGCGGTCACATACCAATATTGCCGGAACAGCACCGGGAAAAATGCGCGGAGCACCCTGTCCCCATCGACACCGCCGGGCAGAAAAGCGGCAAATACCGCCGTAATGCTAACCGTATAAAAAGTGACCCGCAGCCACAGCGCAATGGCTCCGCTGTACTGAAAACGATGCTGAACGCCAACGTAGCCGGAGATCAGACCATAGCAATTAACAGCGCAGTAAGCCCCCGCCTCCAGCAGTTTTGCAGCTTCATAGCCTGCCGACAGAGGCGCCGCAGCGGACAATACGCCGCCCTTATTCAAGATGTGCAGGATGATGACCATCCACATGGCCAGCATCCGCAGCAGGTCGATTCCGTAATTGCGCCGTTCCATCATCCGCTCCTGTCAGGTAAAATCAAAACGGCAGAGCATACGGCAGCTTTTGCCGTATCCGCTCTGCCGTTTGTGCGCCGCTTGTCACTGTGAAATTTCCTCACGCGCAAAAGTACCCAGAATACCGTTCATAAACTTAACAGTCTCCGGCGTTTCATATTTTTTGGCGATCTCCACCGCTTCATTGATAGCCGCACCCGTGGGAATATCCTCCATGTATAAAATCTCATACATGGCGACCCGCATGATTGCCGAGGCTACCAGCGGAATACGGGAAAACTTCCATCCCTTTGCATACTTGGAGATATATCCGTCCAACTCCGCAGAATGCTCGTCAACGCCCTTTACCAAGCGCGTGATATACGCCGCCTGCTTGGCATTGGGCGCATCGGCATACAGCGAATCCTCACCGGCCAGCTCCGCGAAAGCCTCCGGCGTCAGACGCTCCTTCAAAAGCTCATCAACGGTCTTGTCTGTAAAGCTCAGTTCATAGGAAAGATGGGCGGCGATCTCCCGCGCGGTATTCCGTGTCATAACGTTTCTCGTCCTTTTCTCTTGTAATGGGTTTACGCCAGTGTCACACCGCCGACATGGATATTTACCGTTTCGACTGTGCAGCCGGTCATGGCGCTGACTGCGGAGGCCACCGCCTTCTGCGCGTTTTCAGCAACCTCCGGGATGGCGTGGCCGTAGGCCACTGTCAGATATAGGTCCAGTGCCAGTCCGGTCTCCGTCATTTCGATCTTAACGCCCTTGGCGTTTTTCTGTGCACCCTTTTTATTGGTCACAAGATCGGCAACGCTGGAGCCGAGGGTCCCCATTGTGCCGGAAACGCCCTCCACCTCACGGACAGCCCCCACGGCAATAGCCGCGATGACCTCCTCAGAGATGTGGATGCTTCCCTTTTCGTCGGAAAGTGTCATATAACCTTTATTTTCAGCCATTGTAGTTCTCCTTTTGGCACACGGCAGTGAGCCGCAGTCAATACTTGATTATCTAATGTGCTATTTTAGCATGGATTTTTGGAAAATACAACAGCTAATTTGCGGCCATGATTCGAATTGCGTTGGCGGCATAGCCTGTTTCGGTCATGGCGATATCCGTAATTTTCGCAACATCCGTGGCGTTCAGCTCCCCATCCTTTGTAGAGACCACAATGCTCAGAGAATCGTCTCCCATAAACGCAACGCAGTCCTGATACCCCTTTGCCGTGACCAGATTTTCAATCTGTGCCTCCTTCAGCGTGTAAGAGGCCAAAACCTGAATGCTTTCGGAGGCTTGGTTTGCCACTGACTGATCGGCGTCCTCCTGCTTGGCAGCGTCCTCCAGCAGAGAGATAGCGCTGTCCCGGGCCTGCTGACGGGTCAGCCGCGCGGAGGCGAAATAATCATCCCCCTCATAAACCGTGCTCTCTGCAAGGGTTCCTTCCTCCTGCCCCGAGACCAGCGCGGCTTCGCCCAGAATTTTAGTACCGGCCTCCTCCGCCTTCTGGACTGCCTCCTCCGAGGAATATTTCCAGTTCAGTCCAACTGCCGCGCAAACCAGCACCGCCATAGTCCCCACCACGATATTCCGCTTGATGTTTCCACGCATAGAGCCTTTCCTCCTCCATATAATTACGGACATTTTGCCACGGTGATGCGGTCGCTGCTCAGGCCGGTCAAGACGGACACCGCCTCTGTGACCGCCAGCCTGACATCTGCCCGGTCGCCCCCCTGACAGACCACCAGCGCCCCCCGGTACGTGGGGTACAGAATCCTCGTCACAATGGGGGCCTCCTGATCGTTCAGGTCCAGAAGCACCGTTTCCGATGTTCTGGAATAGTCCTCCGGCGCTGCCGTGCTGCCGCTGTAGCGGAGCTCCGAGTTCTGCGCCAACTGCCGTTCCCCATTGCTGTCTGCCGTCAGCAGCACCCGCACGGTACCGACGCCTTGAATCTGCCCCAGAATACTCTCCAGCTCCGTCTGAAGCTCCTGCGCTGAAATCATATCCATCTGCTGCGCGGTTTGGCCAGTCTGCGCCGTATGCTCTGTTCCACCGGGCCATAACAGCAGCCCTGCGCCCACCAGCAGAATCAAGATCGCATATTTGTATCGGTCCCATAGCTTTTGCACTCCTTTAATTTTCATTAAGCCACACCTGTCTTTCCACGGGTATCCCCAATTCGGCCTCTATCCAGCGGGACAGCTCACGAGACGGTGTACCGGTAAGCTCCGCAGATACAGGTACCGGCACACCCTCGCTGTTTTCCTCTGTCCCGACCTTGATACGGACAGTCAGCCCCATACGCGCCGCCTTGTCCAATATATATGCCTCCGTTTCACTTTCTATGAGCGTTCCCAGCTCCTTTTTCCGTTCCTCCTCAAGCTTTGTCCGATAGGTCTCTACCTGCTTTTCGTATTCAGCAAGGCCCATGTGAACATCGTCCGGCAGCGCTGCCTTTCGAACCGGCTGCAGCAGTACCAGTAAAAGCAGCAGCCCACCGATAAAGGATGCTGTGTCCCGCAGTGTTCCCTTTGGCGTGATGTACTGCACAACGGACAGCAGCAGCGATACCGCCGCAACTGCTGTCAGCCATGTCCGCACCGCCGCGATCATGCGGTCACCGCGGCCACGGAGGCCAATATGGAGATCAGCAGAACTAACGCGCAGCTCCCTACCATTCCAAGCAGTAATCCGAACGCACTGCCAAGGCCGCCAATAAGCCCGCAGAGCTCCGAATCTCCGATCGCCGCCGCGAAAAAGTCGGTCAGCTTGTACAAAAGATACTGAATGCCGATTCGCAAAAACGGAACCACGCACAGCGCCAGAACGCCCAGCAAGCCGAAAACACCCAGCGTCCCCTTCAGAAGTCCGGCTCCCACCAGCACTGTTTCCGATGCCTCCGCAATGATTCCCCCCACCACCGGCACTACACCGGAAATTGCTGTTTTTGCAAGACGCACACGGACGCTGTCCGCTGTTCCCGCGAAAATACCGCTGACAGTGAGATACAGCGTAAACGCCAGCAGCAGCCCTGTCAGCAGCTTGGTGCAGATTGTCTTGATGGCCACCGCCACCGCCAACAGCCGCCGGTCACCCAAGCTGCTCCCGGCAGCCAGCGTCCCAACAAACAGGTATACCAAGGGCATCAGCAACCCGCAGATCAGCTCCAGCAGCAGGTCCGCAAAAAAAACCGTGGCCACCTGCCGCACCGTCGCCCCGGCGGCACCGCCCGCCACTGCAGAAGCCGCCGCCAAGGCCGGCAGCAGTGCCTTTGAAAAGGTGCTCATCTGCTCCATAACCGCCGTACCGGCCCCCATCAGCGTGTCCAACTGGCCGATGGTCAAAAGCGTGACCGTCAAAACTCCCGCCATGGAGAGAAAGCGGCTCGTATCGCCGGTTCCCTTCTGGACGCCGCCCACCAGTCCGCACAGCACAGTCGCCAACAGCACCGAAGCGGCGCCGCGAAGCTGACCCTTTAAAATTGAACCGGCATTTTTCGCAAGATGCTCCCAAATCGCGCCGAGTCCCTCCGCAAGGCTGTCCGGCCCCCAATCCTTAACCTGACTTAATATCCGATTCGTTTCGTGGGGAAGCGCGTCCGCGACCACAGAAAGCTCATTGTCTGCCCGGACATTGACTGTTAAAAAAAGCAGTGCAGCACATAGGAGGCCGCAAAATTTCAGATAGTTCACCAAATCAACTCCGTCAGTAAATCCAAAACCGCGCTCAGCAGCGGCAGCGCCGTTACCAGCGCGCAAATAGCCCCGGCGAATTCCAGCACGGAGGCAAGCGCATTCTGTCCCGCGTCCTTACAAAGATTGCCGCCGATTCGAACGATCAGTGCAATGCCGATGGTCTTATAGAGCGGCAGAAACAGCGTATCCGATACGCCACTGTACCCGGTAAGCCGCTTTAAAAAATCAAAAAGCTCCCTCACCGGCGCGGCTAACTGCATCAGCACGGTCACGGCGGCGGCCAGCGCCAGCAGCAGTGCGATCTCCGGATTACTTTTGCGAAGAAGCAGTCCTGTCAGCGCGGCGATTACACATAGGACCAGTGCCCTTGTTATCTGCTCCATCTCAAAGGTCAAACAGGGTCTTGATCATCTGGAACAGTCCGCTGATCTCCTGCACCAAAATCATCATGACTACCACAAGCCCTGCCAGCGTGGTCATCATCGCCTGTTCCTCCCGGCCGGAGCGAATCAGCAGTTGGTTCAGCACGGCCACCAAAATCCCCACGGCGGCTATTTTAAAAATCAGATCAACATCCATCGTACATTCCTCAAATCAACAAAATCACGAGCAGTGCGCTGGTGGAAAAGCAAAGTGCGGTCATGAGCTTTTCCTCTGCCGCGCTTTCCTTTTCAAATTTTTTCAGGCTGGATTGCAGTTTTTCACAAGCAAGTGTAATTGCTTTACAAATGCCGATTTCATCGCCTGTCCACGCCTCTGCCAGATGGAAAAGCGCTTGCTTGTCCCCCTCCGGCAGCGGCAGGTCCTCCGCCGCCTGTCTCCACGCTGTCAGGCAGGGCGTTCCCGCCCGGAGCGACCTTGCCGCCGCTAAAAACAACGCGGCGTTTTTGGGCTCTCTGCCTTCCGCAAGGCGCGTCAGCAGCATCGGCAGCGGCGTCCGCTCCAGTCTGATGGCCGTTTCCATTTCCGCAAGGGCCGCTGTCAGGTCCGATAAAATTCGTCCGCGCTCCTGCCGCTCCCGGCGCCGCAGATACCAGACACAGCCCCCCGCCGCAAAAACAAAGATGCTCCCCACAAGCCTTATCATGGCAGATTCTCCACTGCATAGGCCCAGCCGGCGCTTCCCCGCCGAATCAAAACGGCTTGACGGAACACCCGTCCCTCAAGCAGTGCGCGGTACAGCGGCTTTGCCTGCAATTCCTCCACGCTGCCCGCATGGATGGTGGCCAGCAGCCCAACGCCGCAGCCCGCTGCCTGCGCAATAGCCTGAATATCCTCTTGAACCGTGATCTCATCCAGCGCGATGATCTGCGGGTTCATAGCGCGGAGCACCATGGGAATTGCGGCCGCCTTCGGACAGCCGTTCAGGATGTCGGTTCTTGGCCCAACATCCATCTGAGGCTGACCGCGATACATCACCGCGATCTCGTCCCGTTCATCGATCAGCGCGATTCGCTGCGGCGGGACCTGTTCGCCCCGGGACATCAGCCGCACCAAATCCCGCAGCAGCGTGGTCTTTCCGCCGCCGGGGGGCGAGAGCAGCAGCGTGCTTGCAAAATGCTCTCCCCGGAAAAGCCGGGGCACCACCGCCGCGCCGATGCCCTTTAGCTCCCGGGAAATGCGAATCACCGCAGAGGATATCTGCTTGAGATTTGTGACCTGTCCGTCCTTCATGACCGCCGCGCCGCACAGCCCCACCCGGAAGCCGCCGCGTACCGGCAAAAAGCCCTGCCGCAGCGTTTCGATTGAGGCGTAACGCGAAAACTCCGCCGCGATGTCACAAAGCGTTTCCAACTCCTCCACCGTCACGATGATCTCCAAGGATTGCTCACCGGCGGGCAGCAGCACCGACATACAGCGCCCTGCCCGTAGGCGGAACTCCTCCGCGTGCTCCTTGACCTCCTCCGGTTGCTCCATTGCGATTCGCCGCAGGCGGCTGGGCAAAATGGCCGCCGCCAATTCGTAGCGCAGCGCATTTCCATGTTTCTCCACGGGACTTCCCTCCTTTTGTTGTTAGTCCACTGTATGACGGCTCGTCCGCAGATATGCAGTAAAAAGGGAGACTTGCTGCAAGTCTCCCTCTTTGCCTATTTATGACAGCAGGCGCAGAAATTCTTTGCCTCCTCGTAATTCTCCGGCAAGGACACAGTATTGGGCGGGAAAAATTCGCCCACAGGGAACGAGATGTTGCGGAACAGGCTGCACGGATCATCCGTATTCCCGCAGGAGCACTCCTTCTCCGGCATACAATAATCATACACCGGCACAAGAAGCTGAGAATCCCGTTCCAGCCGCACAATGGAGAACTGCCCCAGTGTGATATAGATGCGGCGCCCGTCATCGCCGCCGCAAAGCTCACCGCCAAAGCACTGGCTGATGGCCGGCGGCACCTCACAAAGATCACAGTCGCACTCTCTGCGGCAGCAGCCGCTCTCCACGATTCTGGCGTCCAGAACGATCGGGTCGACAGCCTCCACAACGGCCTCGGGAAGATTCGAGCGGCGCAGCAGCGGAATATCCGGTTCGCCGGAACGGAATTTGGAGGAGAAAATTTTCGCGCTGCCCTCGCTGCCAAACAGGATGGCGCGCTTATCAAAGACGCACAGGCCCTCCACCGTCACCGGAGCTGGACAACTGGTATACGCCTGCAGCGTCACGGCATAGAAGAACCGCATATCCACAGTGTAAAAGCCCCGGTTGAAATTGACCGGCTCCACATCCACATAGACGTACAGCAGATCAGCGGAGCCGCCCTTAACGGAGAGCGCCCGGTTGATAACGTCTACGTATTGGAGCTTGGGATAAAAGCGCAGGTCCTCAATGCAGTCCTTATCCCGGCAGGAATCGTAGATCTTGCGTGTATGGATGCAAACCGCTTCCCGAATGCTGCCAGTCCCCTCCACAGGGCCGGGCATAACTTTCTCAGGCATTGTGATACCTCCTAAACGATGTAGCTGAAAGAATCGCTTCCCTCAGTCCAATCTATGCACCCGGTAGCCGAAGGTGAAAATAAAGGCAGCCGGAGGAAAAACTCTCTGGCCGCCTTTTCTATTCTTTTTCAGAAAAGCTCTACGCTGCTGCTGTGCGGATTGATGAGGCATACATAGCTGCGGCCGCGCCCCAAGGCCAGCGGCGAACCGTCCGGCAGGCTGTAAACGAACGGACTGTTCCGATCCTTTCGGCTCCAATGGATTTCCTCGCTCTGCCCGCCGCGGTACAGCGTTCCGCTACCCTCGCCGGTGGTGCGGACCTTTTGACGTCCCTCCTTATCTCCCGAAATCGTGGAAATATCGGTCTCTAAAAACAGTACATTCACGGCGACTACCTGCTCGCCTGTATTGCCATCGATATACGGTGCCTGATACTGGCTCACCAGATATTCTCCTCTGTCCGCGTCATAGTCAAACAGACCCGTTTTATAGCCGGTGTAATTCAGCTTGATGTGTTCCGCCGCCGTGCCGCCGGTCAACGGCTCATCGGTAAACGCCTGTGTATACGAATAGCCCTCTCTATGGGTCTGCGAATATTTACTATCATCCCAAAAGCTCTGAATCCGTTCCCCGGAGGTCAAAAGACTGTGTTCATAGCCCTTCGTTTTGCGGCGCTCGACGTCCCGCCAGAACACGGCGTCATGACTGGCCCCACCATTGACCCCGTCAATATGCTCCACCTTCCACGATTTCAAATCCGCATACGCCTCCGGGCTGCCGCCGGCGTGAACGTAGAGCGCATCATGACCCAGTGCCAACTCGATATAATAGGGACGGGCAGAACGGATGCTGCCGATGCTGCCGACATCTTCCAAGGACTGATAAACCGCCAGCATTCTGGTAATGCCGCCCTCGGCGGGCACCTCATAGATGATGTCCGCCTGTGAATTTCCAAGCTGCGGCTGCGCCTTTTTCAAATTATTCAGCATCACCGCCACAGGGCGTCTCTGCTCATATTCCGGCTCGATGGGCAGACCGGTCAGTGGATTGGTTCCCGTGGGAACATCGGGAAGCGGCTCCACCTCCGGCTCTGCCGCAGGCTCCTCTATCACCGGCGGGGTCTCCGGTTCCTCCGCAGGCGTCGGAGCGGATTTTTTTCCGCATCCGGTTGTCAAAAGCAGCAAAAGTGCCAGCAGGAATGCCGATTTTCTTTTTCTCAATTCCTTCACCCACCCAATAATGTCTTGATAAAAATTATACTATCAATCCATGCCTGCCTCCGTCAAGAGAAATTTAGACAAACGGCGATGCAAAGCGTCAATTTTCATCTGTACTTTCCACGCAGACTGCGGTATACTAAATAATAATGTATCAACAACAAAAGGAGATTTACTATGGCCCCAAAGGGATTCATTCAAGATAAGCTGGAAATCAAGTTTCTGATTTTGTACCTTGCGGCCAGAGTCATCGAACCGGTCCCCTTTGACACCATGCTGGACCTGACGCTCTGTGATGACGCCATTGATTATTTCGATTTTTCTGACTGCCTCGCCGATCTGGTACGAACGGAAAATTTGACCGTTGATGAAAAAAGCGGCTTCTATTCCATCACGGAAAAGGGCCGCCGCAACAGCGAGATCTGCGAGACCAGCCTCCCCTACTCCATCCGGCTTCGGTGTGATAAAAACCTGACCCGGTGCAACCGTGCCCTGCGGCGGAAAAATCAAGTAAAAAGCGCCACGGAGCTGCGCCCCAACGGGACCTATACCGTTTCCCTCTCTCTTGATGACGATATGGGAAACATCATGGACCTGAAGCTCATGGTCCCCAGAGAGGACATGGGAAAGCTGCTGGCCGCGCGCTTTCGGAGGGCACCGGAAAAGCTGTACAGCCAGATCATTGACCTTTTACTGAACGCGCCGGACTCCGACAACGAGGAACAATCAAACTGAAAAACAAGTATAAAAGAGACCGCCTGAACAGGTGGTCCGAGACTGTCGATAAAGTGGTAAATCCTCCGCAACGGTAAGGAAGGGTGTGCGCGGGAAACCCAAGAAGGGTGTCCTGCGCCATTGAAATCCTTAGTTTTCAGAACTTTTATGAAGTTCTGAAAACTTGTTCAGCGGGGAGAAAAGACTTTTTCGACACGCTGAGACCGCCTGAACAGGCGGTCCCTTCTATATTCGGTATCTCTATCTATCGCGGCCCATCATGCAGTCCGTTCAAATTGGAAGCATCTATTTCCCCTTTCTTATTTCGCTGTATCCATCAAGGAAAATTCATAGAAAATTGCAAAAAGTAAACATTTCCCACAATTTTTGCGTTTAAAAAACATTTTTTGAGCTTTTATCTGTTATGTGTGCCACTTATATCATCTGCTCTTTTCACAAAAAGGTATTACTTTTTTCTGTGAATTTGATAGAAAATTTGTGTTGCGCTGTGTCGGCTTTTTCGTTATGATAAAAGTAACGGCTGCACCGTATGCGGCCATGAGATACCGCAAAATAAATTAGGAGGATTATTGTATGAAGAAGTTTCTTGCACTGCTCCTGAGTCTTTCCATGGTATTTGCCCTGTCCGCCTGCGGCGGCAAAAGCGATTCCGCACCCCCCGCAGACACCGACGCCGCCGAAACTGGCGACAGCACCCCCGCCTCCGATTTCAAGGTCGGCTTCATCTTCCTGCACGATGAAAACTCCACCTATGACCTGAACTTCATCAATGCCGCCGAGGCTGCCTGTGAAAAGCTGGGCGTTGAGTACACCAAGATCACCAACGTTCCCGAAACCGAGGAATGCTACAACAAGGCCGCTGAGCTGGCGGACGCCGGCTGCAACATCATCTTTGCCGACTCCTTCGGTCATGAGGATTACATCATTCAGGCCGCTAAGGAGTTCCCTCAGGTTCAGTTCTGCCACTCCACCGGCACCCGCGCCCACACCGAGGGCCTGAGCAATTACCACAATGCCTTCGCCTCCATTTATGAGGGCCGCTACCTGGCCGGTGTTGCCGCCGGTATGAAGCTCAACGAGATGATCGACAACGGTAAAATCACCGCCGATCAGGCCAAGATCGGTTACGTTGGTGCCTTTACCTACGCCGAGGTCATCTCCGGCTACACCTCCTTCTTCCTCGGTGCCCGCTCCGTCTGCCCCACCGCTACCATGGAAGTGACCTTCACCGGCTCCTGGTACGATGAGACCGCTGAAAAGGAGGGCGCACAGAAGCTCATCAACAACGGCTGCGTTCTTATCAGCCAGCACGCCGACTCCATGGGCGCTCCTACCGCCTGCGAGACTGCCGGGGTCCCCAATGTTTCCTACAACGGCTCTACGCAGTCCGCCTGCCCCAACACCTTCCTCGTTTCCTCCCGCATTGATTGGGAGCCTTACTTCGAGTACGCCATCACCGCCGCTATGAACGGCACCGCCATTGACGCCGACTGGACCGGCACGCTGGCCACCGGCTCCGTTGTCCTGACCGACCTCAACACTGCCGTTGCCGCCGAGGGTACGCAGGACGCCATTGACGCTGTGAAGGCTGAGCTGGAAAACGGCACCCGTCAGGTGTTTGATGTGAACACCTTCACCGTGGATGGCAGCAAGCTGGATACCTATAAGGCCGATGTGGATACCGATGCCGACTACACCCCGGATACCGAGGTCATCGTGGATGGCGCATTCCGGGAGTCCACGTTCCGCTCCGCCCCCTATTTCGACTTGCGTATCGATGGCATCACCCTGCTGGATGAGGTCTACGGCTAAGTCCTGAACACAAAATTGGGCTGCCCTCCGGCAGCCCAATTTTTCTTATTTTGGAAAAAGTCGGCTTCCTTTTGATTTACAAGGTGCCGTGACTATGGTAAAATACAGATGTACGTGATACGAACACGGGGGAAGGAACTCTTTTTGTCCCTTCCGAGAAAGAAAGGGTGACTGCCTTGTCAACTGCGTGTGCGGTTAAGATGGAAAACGTGACCAAGCGCTTTGGAAAGGTTGTGGCAAACCGGGCCGTGAATCTGGAGCTGCACGAGGGCGAGATTCTCTCCCTCTTAGGCGAAAACGGCAGCGGAAAAACAACGCTGATGAATATGCTCTCCGGCATCTACTTCCCTGATGAGGGACAAATCTACATTCACGGAAAGCCGGTCTCCATCGCCTCTCCCAAGGATGCTTTCCGCTATGGCATCGGCATGATTCACCAGCACTTCAAGCTGGTAGATGTGTTCACCGCCGCGGAAAATATCATTCTGGGTCTGGACGGAAGGCTGAATCTGTCGGAGGCCCGGAAAAAGGTAAAGGAGCTTTGCGAAAAATACGGCTTCGATATCGACCCCGACCAGAAGATATACGATATGTCTGTTTCCCAGAAGCAGACCGTTGAAATTCTCAAGGTGCTTTATCGCGGCGCCGACATTCTGATTTTGGATGAACCCACCGCAGTCCTGACACCGCAGGAAACGGATAAGCTGTTCCAGATCATGCGGAACATGAAGGCGGACGGAAAATCCCTCATCATCATCACCCACAAGCTCCACGAGGTACTGGACGTATCCGACCGGGTGGCCGTACTCCGCAAGGGTGAATACATCGGCGATGTCGCCACAAAGGACGCCGACCAGCAATCCCTGACGGACATGATGGTCGGCCACAGCGTCAGCCTGAATATCGACCGGCCTGATCCTGTGAATGTGACCCCTCGATTGGTCATTGACAATCTGACGGTCTACGATGAGCTGGGTGTCAAGCGGCTTGATAATGTCAGCTTCACGGTCAACGCCGGTGAGGTTCTCGGTATTGCCGGTATCGCCGGCAGCGGCCAGCGGGAGCTTCTGGAGTCCATTGCCGGACTTTACCCCATTGCCTCCGGCACCATTACATACTTTGACCCCAAGGACGGTAAAACCAAAAATCTGGTGGGAATGGACCCTATGGACATTCGGCAAAGCGGCGTGGCAATGTCCTTCGTCCCCGAGGACCGCTTGGGCATGGGCCTTGTTGGCTCTATGGGCATGACGGGAAACATGATGCTCCGCTCCTGGCGTAAGGGCCATGGCATTTTTCTGGACCGCAAGGACCCCGAACAGCTTGCCAACCGCATCTGGCAGGAGTTGGACGTTGTGACGCCCAACACTAACTTTCCTGTCCGGCGGATGTCCGGCGGCAACGTGCAGAAGGTGCTGGTGGGCCGCGAGATTGCGCAGGCCCCCTCCGTGCTGATGACCGCCTACGCGGTCCGCGGTCTGGACATCAATACGTCCTACACGATTTACAATCTGCTCACGGAGCAGAAAATGAAGGGCATCGCCGTTGTGTACGTCGGTGAGGATTTGGATGTGCTGCTGGAGCTCTGCGACCGAATCGTTGTGCTCTGCGGCGGTCAGGTCTCCGGCGTTGTGGACGCCCGGACTGCCGATAAGCGTCAGGTGGGCGCTTTAATGACCCGCGTGGAAGGAGGCCATGAGAATGCCTAAGACATCCCTGTTCCATATTGCCAAGCGGGACGCACTGCCTTGGTACCAGGCCACACTGATTCGCGGCTGCGCGATTTTGCTGGCGCTGGTGGTCTGCGCGCTGGTCACGATGCTGATGACCGGTGAAAACCCCTTCAGCATTTACGCCACAATTTTCAAGGGTGCTTTCGGAACGGCCCGCAAAACATGGGTCACCTTCCAGAATTTGGCTGTTCTGCTGGGTATTTCCCTTGCGGTCACTCCGGCGTTCAAAATGCGGTTCTGGAATATCGGCGCCGAGGGGCAGGTCCTGATCGGCTGCCTTGCCACCGCCGCCTGCATGATCTGTCTCGGTGATAAAATCCCCAATGCGCTCCTGATTTTAATTTCCCTGCTGGCCGCGCTGGTCGCCGGCGGTATCTGGGGTCTTCTCCCTGCGTTCTTCAAGGCCAAGTGGAACACAAACGAAACACTGTTCACTCTGATGATGAACTATATCGCCACGCAGCTTTCCGCTTTCTTTATCATCGTGTGGGAGGTTCCGAAGGGCGCCGGAAAAATCGGCATCATCAATCAGAACTCCGAGGCCGGATGGCTGCCGGTCATCGGCGGGCAGAAATATCTGCTCATTATTCTCGTTGTTGCTATCCTGACTGTCCTGATGTACATTTATCTGAACTACAGCAAGCACGGCTATGAGATTGCCGTTGTTGGCGAGAGCCAGCGGACTGCCAGCTATGCCGGCATCAAGGTAGAGCGGGTCATCATCCGCACCATGCTGCTCTCCGGCGCGGTCTGCGGCCTTATGGGCTTTCTCCTGACTGCCGGAACGGACCACACGCTGACAACTACCATTGTCGGCGGACGCGGCTTTACCGCCGTCATGGTATCGTGGATGGCGAAATTTAATCCCATTGTCATGATATTTACCAGTCTGCTGCTGGTTGTTCTCGGGCGCGGTGCCAGTGAAATTTCCAGCACCTTCAGCCTGAACCAGTCTTTCTCGGATATTCTGACCGGCATCATCCTGTTCTTTATCATCGGAAGCGAGTTCTTCATCACCTATCAGGTCAGCCTGCGCAAAAACGGAAAGAAGGAGGCTTAAATCATGCTTGATCTGGTATCATTCCTCCCCCGGGCCGTTATGCAGGGCATTCCACTGCTCTATGGCAGCACCGGTGAAATTCTGACCGAAAAATCCGGCAACCTGAATTTGGGAATCCCCGGCATCATGTATGTCGGCGGCATCTGCGGCGTCATCGGCGCGTTCTTCTATGAACAGTCCACCCCCGCAGAGGCTATGAGCGGACTGCTGGCTATCGGCATTCCCCTGCTCTGCTCCTTGCTTGGCTCCCTGCTTATGGGGCTTTTGTACTGCCTGCTGACGGTGACGCTGCGGGCCAATCAGAACGTTACGGGCCTTGCCATGACAACCTTCGGCGTGGGTATCGGCAACTTCTTCGGCGGCTCTTTGATTAAGCTGACCGGCAGTGAGGTCCCCTCTATCGCCCTTTCCGCCACCAGCGCCTATTTCAGCAAATCGCTGCCCTTTGCCAATCAATGCGGCTGGTTCGGGAAAATTTTCCTCTCTTATGGCTTTCTTGCCTATTTGGCCGTTGTCATTGCATTGTCCACCTCCTATTTTCTGAAGCATACCCGCGCCGGTCTGCATCTCCGTGCTGTCGGTGAAAACGCCTCCACTGCGGATGCCGCAGGCATCAGCGTTTCCAAGTACAAGTATTTCGCCACCTGCATCGGCAGCATGATTGCCGGACTCGGCGGTCTGTACTATGTGATGGACTACGCCTGCGGCGTGTGGTCCAACAACGCCTTCGGTGACCGCGGGTGGTTGGCGATTGCGCTGGTGATTTTCACCATCTGGCGGCCCAATGTAAGTGTGCTGGCCTCTATCCTGTTCGGCGGCTGCTACATTCTGTACCTTTACATCCCCACCGGAACAAACCTCGCTGTCAAGGAGCTTTACAAAATGCTCCCCTATGTTGTGACACTTGTGGTTTTGATTATTGTCTCCCTTCGCAAAAAGCGGGAAGATCAGCCGCCGGCTTCTCTTGGCCTCAGTTTCTTCCGGGAAGAACGCTGAACACAGGACAGCCATCTGCATAGCAGGGGGCTGTCCTTTTTATAATCTATCTGATAGCCAATTGTTATCCATTATTATTTTTAATAATAGATATGTGATATTCCTACTTTTCTTGTCGGAAAAAACATTTTATAATAATGCGGTCAAAAAACGAGTGGACTGCGGAGCTGCTCCGCAGAAATTTCAGGAGGCAAGCAACATGGCAAACTGTGCAATCGTAGGTATCAACTGGGGCGACGAGGGCAAGGGCCGCATGGTAGATTATCTCACCAATCACTATGACATCGTGGTCCGTTATCAGGGCGGCGGCAACGCCGGTCACACGGTCGTAAATGACAAGGGGACCTTTGCTCTGCACCTGCTCCCCTCCGGCATTTTCCGTGAGGGTGTTGTGAACATTCTGGGTAATGGCGTTGCGCTTGATTGCGAGAATCTGCTGGATGAAATGAATAAGCTCCGGGCTGCCGGGGTGACCATCACTCCCGACAATCTGAAGATCAGTGACCGCGCTTCCCTGCTGCTGCCTTGGCACCGGGACCTGGATGCGCTGGAGGAGGCCCGTCTGGCAGACAAAAAGTACGGCTCCACCAAGCAGGGTATTGCTCCCTTCTATGGAGATAAGTACCAGAAGAAGACCGTTCAGGCCGGTGAGTTGCTGCACCCCCAGCATCTGAAGGAGCATTTGGCCGATCTGCTGGAGTGGAAGAATCTGACGCTTCAAAAGGTTTACGGTGCCGAGGGCTATACGCTGGAGGCCCTGCTGAACTGGGTGGATACCTACTGCGAGGCTGTCAAGCCCTATATCACCGATACCTCCCGCTTCCTGAGAAACGCGCAGGCCAACGGCAAATCCATCCTTTTTGAAGCGCAGCTGGGCGCGCTGCGCGATCTGGACTACGGCATTTATCCCTACACCACCTCTTCTAACTCTGTGGCCGCCTATGCTCCTGTCGGTTCTGGGCTGCCCACCGCGAAAATCGATGAGGTTGTCGGCGTAGTAAAGGCTTATTCCTCCTGCGTGGGCGAAGGTCCCTTTGTGTGCGAGATGTTTGGTGACGAGGGTCAGAAGCTCCGTGACGCCGGTGCGGAATACGGTGCCAAGACCGGCCGCCCCCGCCGTGTCGGCCCCATCGATCTGGTGGCTACCCGCTACGGCGTTGAAGTGCAGGGCGCGACCAACATTGCCCTGACAAAGCTGGATGTTCTCAGCTATCTTGACAAGATTCCCGTCTGCGCCCACTACGAGCTGGACGGAAAGCAGACCGATGAGTTTCCGTTCCCTGTCTGCCTGCAGGACGCAAAGCCGGTCATCGAGTATGTCCCCGGCTGGAAGTGCGATATTTCCAAGGCACGGACTTGGGGGGATCTGCCGGAGGCTGCCCGCAATTACGTTGAGTACGTAGAAAAGGCCATCGGTTGCCACATCGGCTTCGTGTCCGTCGGTGCTGAACGGGACAGCCTGATCATCCGCTGAGCTGTGATTGCCGCAAAGTCTTAGTAAAATTTTTGACTGTCAGAAAGGCGTTTTTATGAGTAAGGACATTTACGAATCCCCCCTATCCTCCCGGTACGCCTCCCAATATATGCTGCATCTGTTTTCGCCGGATATGCGTTTTCAGACATGGCGGAAGCTGTGGGTAGCTCTGGCCAGAGCGGAGCATGAGCTCGGTCTGCCAGTTTCCGCAGAGCAGGTCTCGGAGCTGGAGGCACACATCAGCGATATTGATTACGCCGTGGCGGAGCAGAGAGAAAAAGAGGTCCGCCATGATGTCATGGCTCATGTCTACACCTACGGAAAGGCTGCGCCCTCCGCTGCCGGCATCATTCACCTTGGCGCTACCAGCTGCTATGTAACGGATAACGCCGATTTGATTCTCTATCGGGACGGCCTGAAGTATCTGCGGGGACAGATTTTGTCCGTGCTGGTGAATCTGTCCGCGTTCGCCAAGGAGTACGCGGCCACGCCCACTCTCGGCTACACGCATTATCAGCCCGCGCAGCCGGTAACAGTGGGAAAACGCGCTGCGCTCTGGATGCAGGATTTTCTCTCCGACTTGGAGGAGCTGGACCATGTGCTTGCCACCACGCGTTTCTTGGGCTGCCGTGGCACCACCGGCACAGAGGCCAGCTTTATGGACCTTTTTGACGGGGATGAGCAGAAAATTGATGAGATGAATCGCAGAATTGCGGCGGAGTTCGGCTTTGAAAAATGCTTTTCCGTCTGCGGACAGACCTATCCCCGCAAGGCTGACAGCCGGATTTTGAACGTTTTGTCCTCTATTGCTCAGAGTGCCTATCGCATGGCAAACGATATCCGCCTTTTGCAGCATGACCGGCAGGTGGAAGAACCGTTTGAAAAAAATCAGATTGGTTCCTCTGCCATGCCTTACAAGCGCAACCCCATGCGCTGTGAGCGTATCTGCTCTTTGAGCCGTTATCTGATGGCCGATGCCGCCAACGCGCCGATGACTGCCTCCGTGCAATGGCTGGAGCGGACACTGGATGATTCGGCCAATCGCCGCATTTCCATGCCGGAGGGTTTTCTCTGTGCCGATGCCGTGCTGCGGCTGTGCCAAAGCGTAACAAACGGTCTGCACGTAAACTTGAAAATTGTTGACCGCACGATTCGGGAATACCTCCCCTTCCTCGCCACTGAAAATATCATGATGGAGGCCGTGAAGCGCGGCGGTGACCGTCAGGTGCTCCATGAAAAAATCCGGCAGCACTCCATGGCCGCTACCGCCCGGATGAAGGAGGGCGAACCCTGTGACCTTCTGGACCGTTTGGCCTCCGATCCCGCTTTCGGCATGACCCGTGCGGAGTTGGACGCCGTAATGGAGCCTTCGCTCTACATCGGCCGCTGCCGCCAACAGGTAGAGCGCTTTCTTGCCGAATGTGCTCCGCTGCTGACAAATGTCAAGGCCGCCGATGGTGCTATTGGTATTTGACTGTTCCAAAAACACCAGTCTAATCTAAAAAATCCCCGCTTCGGTTCAAGCCGAAACGGGGATTTTTCTGCTTATTTTACCACCACATTCTCGTTTCCGAGGACCTCCTGCGCTTCCTTTACCAGCGCGGGATGCAGCAGCGCTTGTGTTGCGTAAACCTTACGGGTATCTGCCATGACCATTTTCACGGTTCCCGTGCCGGGGAACATGTGAAACACCAGCTTCATGTGACGAATCGAAGCATCGCTCAAACTGGGGAATTTCAGGAACAGCGTCTCACCCGCCGCTTGCTTCTTCTGCTCCTGCGGCTCCGGGGCCGGCCCCTCCGCAGTAGACAGCGGATAAATGGAGTCGCACATGATCTGCGGTGCCTTTTCATCTCGGACGGATAGCCGTCCTTTGACGATGACCGCCTGATTTTCCCTCATATAAGCGCCGCAGGATTCCAACACCCGATTGAAGCACAACAGCTCCATAGACGCCGTATCATCCTCCACCACAACGTATGCCATCAGACTATTGTTCTTTGTGGTCTTGGTCTTGCTGGAGGTAATAACTCCTGCGATGGTAATCCTCTGTCCGTCCGCAAAGCGCGTCGGTCCGCCCTCCTGTGCAAAATCCCTTATAATAGATGCAATGGTAGGCGCACGGAGCTTTTGTATCTCCTCCCGGTAATGATCCATGGGATGTCCGGAAAGGTACAGGCCCGTGGTGGCCTTCTCCATACTCATCAATTCCTGCGGCGTAAATTCCGGAATTGCAGGCAGCGGAATTTCCTTTGTGGCGGGCTGCTTTGCGTTTCCGGCAGACATGGAGAAAAAGTCCATCTGCCCGTCCAAATTCTCCCGCTGCTGCGCCGCCACGGAATCCATAATGCTCTCGTAGACCCGCATAAGCTGAGAGCGCTTTGCGCCCGTAGAATCGAAAGTGCCGGAGCGAATCAAATTTTCAACCGCCCGCTTATTCATTTCGCTGCCGTTCATCCGGCTGCAAAAATCGTAAAGCGAAGTAAATTTTCCGTTGCTTTCCCGCTCCCGCATGGCCGCCTGAATAAAACCTCGGCCAATATTCTTGATAGCCACTAAACCGAAACGGATGCCTTGCTCCTCTACTGTAAAGCGGTCACAGGAGGCATTGATGTCCGGCGGCAGCAAGGCAATCCCGCATTCCCGGCACTCATTGATGTAACCGGATACCTTATCGGAGTTATCCAAAACGCTTGTCAGCAACGCCGCCATATATTCCCGCGTAAAGTGGCACTTGAAATACGCAGTCTGATAGGCCACCACGGCATAGGACACCGCATGGGCCTTATTGAAGGCATAATTTGCAAAGGCAAAGATCTCATCATAAATTTTTTCGGCAGCTTCCCTATCAATGCCATTTGCTATACAGCCTTTGATATTTCTTGCCGGATCGCCGAACAGGAATGCTTTCCGCTCCTTCGCCACATCCTTCGCCTTTTTCTTGCTCATGGCGCGGCGCAACATATCCGCCTGCCCCAAGGTATAGCCGGCAAGCTGCTGAAATATCTGGATGACCTGCTCCTGATAGACGATACAGCCGTAGGTAATGGAGAGAATCGGCTCCAACTGCGGGATGATATAGCTCACCTTGCTGGGGTCATGCTTGCAGGCAATGAATTTAGGAATCGAATCCATGGGGCCGGGACGGTACAATGCGATGATAGCGGTAATGTCCTCAATATTCTGCGGCTTGAGACCGACACAGACGCCGGTCATTCCCGCGGACTCCATCTGGAACACGCCGTTGGTCTTTCCGTCCGAGAGCATTTTATAGGTCTCCGGGTCTCCCTCCGGAATATCCGCCAGCTTGAAATCCGGCTGCCGGGCCTGCACCATTTTTACCGCGTCATCCAGAACCGTCAGGTTCCGCAGACCCAGAAAGTCCATTTTCAGCAGGCCAAGCTCCTCCAGCGTGGTCATGATATACTGGCAGACAACGGATTCATCATTTTTTGCCAGCGGCACATATTCGTAGACCGGCTTTCGCGTAATAACCACACCGGCAGCGTGGGTGGAGGCGTGGCGAGGCATTCCCTCCAGCGCCTTGGCGGTGTCAATGAGCTTTTTGACCTTTTCATCCGCGTCATAAAGCTCCCGCAGCTGCTTGGAAAGCCTCAGCGCATCGTTCAGGGTAATGTGCAGGGTGTTGGGTACCAGCTTGGCGATGACGTCCACATCGGCGTAAGGCATATTCATGACCCGGCCTACATCCCGAATCACGCCCCGGGCCGCCATGGTGCCGAAGGTCACGATCTGAGCAACATGATCCTCGCCGTACTTACGGCGGACGTAATCCACTACCTCGCCCCGGCGGGTATCGCCAAAATCCATATCAATATCCGGCATACTCACCCGCTCCGGGTTCAAAAAGCGCTCGAAGTACAGACTGTACTTCATGGGGTCGATGTCGGTAATGTTCAGGCAATAGCTTACCATGGAGCCTGCGGCGCTGCCGCGCCCGGGACCGACAGGGATGCCGACGCTCTTAGCGTAGCGCACAAAGTCAGACACAATGAGAAAATAATCGGTAAAACCCATTTTCTCGATCATGTCCTGTTCGTACTTCAACTGGTCCCGGTATCTGTCATCCTCGCCATAGCGGGCTTTGTAGCCCGCATCGCACAGCTCCTTCAGATACGTGAAGCTGTCATATCCCTCCGGCAGCTTAAATTCAGGCAGATGATACTTACCGAACGTAAATTCCAGATTGCACAGGTCCGCGATTTTCTGCGTATTTTCGATTGCGCCCTCGTAGCCCTCGAACAACGCCTGCATCTCCGCTTCGCTGCGGAGGTAGAAATTCTGCGGCTCATAGCGCATCCGACTCTCGTCATCTACTGTTTTTCCCGTCTGGATACACAGCAGAATGTCATGCGCCTCGGCGTCCTCCTTGCGGAGATAGTGGGCATCATTGGTGCAGACCATGGGAATCCCGGTTTCCTGATGGATTTTCAAAATCGACTGGTTTACCAGCTTCTGATCCCGGATACCGTGGTCCTGAAGCTCCAGATAAAAGTGCTCCGGGCCAAACAGCTCCGCCATCTCAAGGGCGTATGCCTTGGCGTTATCATATTCGCCGTTGCGGAGACGGCGGGGAATCTCACCTGCCAGACAGGCGGACAGAGCGATCAGGCCCTTGGAATGCTCCCTCAGCAGCCCTTGATCGATTCGCGGCTTGATATAAAAGCCCTCCGTCCAAGCCAAAGACACCATGTAGGAAAGGTTCCGATACCCCTCCTCGTTTTCGCACAACAGAACAAGATGCCTGCTTTCGCTGTCGAACTCATGTACCTTGTCAAACCGGGTACGCCCCTGCGGGGCAACATAGACCTCGCAGCCAATGATGGGCTTGATACCCGCCGCCTTACAGGCGCGGTAAAAGTCGATCACGCCGTACATCACGCCGTGATCCGTAATGGCGCAGGCAGTCTGCCCCATGGACTTGATGACCTCCGGCAGCTCCTTGATCTTGCAGAATCCATCCAGCAGGCTGAACTCCGTATGAACGTGTAAATGGGTAAAGGGCATAGAAACCTCCTATGGCCGGTCAAGGGTAATGTTCAGCGGCAGAATCAGCCGCAGTCATCCAGCGATTTTCCGCAGCCGGGGCAAAAATGCGGAACAGAGCCGGGCAGTCTGCCTCCTGCCATCAGGGACTTGCCGCAATAGGGGCAGCGCAGCTGAACGGCGGCATACAACAGACCGCCGGCTCCCAGAATAACGCCGATGACCCCCATCGCATACATCACTGTCGCCGGAATGGAGCTTCCCTTTGATATCGCCGCTCCCACCACAAGGGACAGCACCATCAATCCCAGTCCGGCAAGCGCCGTATAGACCGCAGTTTTTAAGGTTTTATGCGGTCCGCTTATTTTCTTTTTCGTCATATTGCTTCTCTCTTTCCCTGTAAACTCATCATCTATAAAACCGCGCAAATCGAGTCATACTATCCTCAAATTTCAACGGAAGCGAGTTGATGGTATGATTCCCTGCACCAGTCATTGCATCTATCAAAGCGATGGTGTCTGTACGCTGGACAGCGCTGCTGCCGCCGGAATGCCGGCACTTGGCGGTGCGTGCATTCACTTCATTCCGCAGGGCGGAGAGCCGCTCGGATCGCCTCACCGATATTCCGGGCCGGGATCACCGTCAAGCCGCTCTGAACCTTTATGGTATTTGCCCGATGAGCCGGCACCACGCACTTCCGGAATCCCAAGCGCTGAATTTCAGAAACCCTCTGACTGAGCTGATTGACGCTCCGCAGCTCCCCGGTAAGGCCCACCTCGCCGATGGCCACTAAGTCACTTGGCACCGGCCGGTCCAAATAGCTGGAGGCCAGCGCAATGACCGCCGCAAGGTCCGCGGCAGGCTCGTCCAGATATAGGCCGCCCACAATGTTCAGATAGGCGTCACAGGCGGATATCTTCAGCCCGCCCCGCTTTTCCAGCACTGCCAGCAGCATGGCCGCACGGTTGTAGTCAAAGCCGTTGCTGGTGCGCCGGGGATTGCTCCCGGCGGAGGTGACCACAAGGGCCTGCAGTTCTGCCAGCACCGGCCTTGCCCCCTCCATCACGCAGGTGACACAGGTGCCGGGCGCATCCTCCGGCCTGCCGGAGAGCAGCATTTCCGACGGGTTTTCCACCTCGGTCAGTCCACTATCCCGCATTTCAAATACGCCGATTTCATTAGTGGCGCCAAAGCGGTTCTTTGCCGCCCGCAGGATTCGATAGCTGGTGTGCTGATCTCCCTCAAAGTACAGCACACAGTCCACCATGTGCTCTAAAACCTTCGGGCCGGCGATAGAGCCCTCCTTATTGACATGACCAATGACAAATACCGTGATTCCCTGTCCCTTTGCCACCTGCATCAGTGACAAAGTACAATCCTTTACTTGGCTGACACTGCCTGCTGCGGCGTCCAGCGCATCGTTATATAGCGTCTGGATGGAGTCCACGATCAGGATATCCGGCTGCTCCGTGTTGACGGACTCCAGCACATCGCCCAAATTCGTTTCAGAGAGCACCAGCAGCTGGTCACTTTCCACCCGCAGCCGCTTTGCGCGGAGCTTGAGCTGATGCTCCGACTCCTCGCCGGAGATGTACAGCACCCTTGAAAACTCACACAGCTTACTGCAAATTTGCAGCATCAGCGTTGATTTTCCGATTCCCGGCGCACCGCCTACCAGCACCAGTGAGCCCTTGACCGCACCGCCGCCCAGAACGCGGTCCAACTCTCCCATACCGGTGGGGAACCGAATTTCCTCGTCTGTTGTCAGCTCCGTCACCGGGCAGGCGCGCCTCCGTGTCAGCCCCACCCGGGCAGAGCCACCCTTACCAACACCCTTTGGCAGCTCCGGCTGCTCCACAATGGTGTTCCATGCTCCACAGGCCGGACATTTTCCGGCCCACTTTGCGGTCTCATTGCCGCATTCCGTACAATAAAACAATGTTCTTGACTTCATTGCCATCCCTTTCAGCCGTCCCAACGCATATATCCTGCGGCGATCAACGCCGCCAACATCGTCTGGTAGTCCTCCCGCAGCAGGTTGACGGCCTCCTCCCCATTGGAAAGGAAACCGCACTCCACCAGCACGGCAGGCACGTTTACATGATTCATCAGATAAATTCCATCGGAAATCCGCTTCGCTTCCTTTGGGCGATGCGTATTGATTTTCTCGTTCAGCAGCTCCTGCATCTGTCCCGCAAGGGCCTCTGCCCCCTCCTGCCGGTTCCAGAACACCTGCGCCCCATGTGTTACCGGTGATGAGGGCAGGCTGTTCTGATGAATGCTGAGCAGTACCGCACCGGGCGTCTGGTTCACCAGCGCCGCCCGGTTATGAATATCAGACACCTTACGCTGACGGAGCGTTGCAAGGCCGGAATCACAGACCATCACATCCTCACGCCGGGTCATTTCTGTCGGAACACCTAAAAATCGGAAAATTCCCTCCAAGCGCAAAGACACCGCCAGATTGATCCCACTTTCCTCCGTACCGTCATCCGCAACGGCACCGCCATCCTCCCCGCCATGGCCCGGGTCAATAATGACCACCCGTGCCTCCCCGTTCTCTACGCCAAACGTCTGCACGGGATATATGGAAAGTCCGGCCCACAGCAGCAGTGGAAGCAGCAAAAAGCCGCAGAAAAAAGCGGCGGGAATCAGTCTCCGTTTCCGAAGCAGCACAAACACACCTCATCACCTCGTACAAGGCTATGTGCGGGTGCTTATCCATTATGTTGATTATAACGTTTTTTCGTCAGGAAAGCAAGCGCACTTCCAAACACCGCCGCATAGGATGGAACACGCGCATCCCGCGCACTATCCTATTCAAGAAGGGAGTCATCCCATTATGGAGAAACCCGATATGAAGCCTGCCGCCTGCGAAGCGGGTCAGGGTGCCTTGCCCGCCTGTGCGCCGCTGGCTTTCCCATATATTCCCATGCAGGGAAATAACCCCACACGCTTCAATCGAACAGAGGCTCTGAAAACCGGAACACTATTCCCCGGCCTCGACCTGCCTTTCAAGGCGGCGATTCAAGCAAGAACGCAGCTTCCGAACACGGCTCTGGTCGAGCTGATGGCGCTGGACTTTGCCGTAAAAGAACTGAACCTCTATCTCGATACACATCCGCAGGATCAGGAGGCTCTGAGCCTCTACGCCTCCTATATCAAGCTTGCCCAAGAGGGACACGAAAAATATATCAGCCAATATGGCCCGCTGACCAGTGAAAATCTGGTTCTGTCCGAAGGCTACACTTGGCTCAATGATCCGTGGCCTTGGGAGTTAGGAGGGAATGACTGATGTTTGTTTATGAAAAAAAGCTGCAATACCCGGTAAAGGTTGCAACACCGAATCCCAAGCTCGCCGCTGTGATCATTTCGCAGTATGGTGGCCCAGATGGCGAGCTGGGCGCTTCCCTGCGCTATCTTTCCCAGCGCTACTCCATGCCCTATCCCGAGCTCAAGGGTCTGCTGACCGATATCGGCACAGAGGAGCTGGGACATTTGGAAATAGTAGGTGCATTGGTCCATCAGTTGACCCGAAATCTGACCGAGGAGCAAATCCGAACCGCCGGGTTTGACACGTACTTCGTGGACCACACCACCGGTGTATTCCCGCAGTTTGCCTCCGGCTACCCCTGGTCCGCCGCAACAATGCAGGTCACCGGCGATACCATCGCCGATTTGACTGAGGACCTTGCAGCAGAACAGAAGGCCCGCGTAACGTATGACAACATTCTCCGTCTTTCCGATGACCCGGATGTCAATGACGTCATCAAGTTCCTGCGTGCCCGTGAGATCGTGCACTTCCAGCGTTTCGGCGAAGCACTGCAGTTAGCGAAGGACCGCTTGGATCAAAAGAATGTCTACTATCTCAATCCCAGCTTCGACAAATAACAAACAGCCCCGCCGCTTCTTTCGAACGGCGGGGCTTGTTTATAAACTCAGCGCTTATTGGACTGTCTCCAAATGTGCATCTGCTGCGCGGACTGCACCAGTTCCTCTCTGAAGTCGGGATGTGCAATGCCGATCAGGGCTTCTGCGCGCTCCCAAGTGCTCAGGCCCTTCAGGTTCACCATACCGTACTCCGTAACGATATAATGGATGCTGGAACGGGGGTCCGTCACAATGGAGCCGTTAGTAAGTGTGGGAACGATACGGCTCTTGACAGTACCGTCCTTACCGGTCACTGTAGAGGACATGCAAATGAAGCTCTTACCGCCCTTGGAGAGATAAGCGCCCATCACGAAGTCCAGCTGGCCGCCGGTGCCGGAAATATGCTTGAGGCCGGCAGACTCGGCGTTTACCTGACCAAAGAGGTCCATATCCACCGCGTTGTTGATGGAAATAAAGTTATCCAGCTGCGCAATGACCTGAACGTCATTGGTGTAATCCACAGGCGCGGCCATGACATCAGGATTCTCCTTGATGTAGTCATAGAGCTTCTGCGTACCGGCTGCAAAGGCATACACCTGACGGCCGCGGTCCAGCCGCTTGTTGAGGCCGGTGATCTTGCCCGCCTTCGCAATATCCACAAATGCGTCCACATACATCTCCGTATGCACGCCGAGATCCTTCAGATCGGATTCCGCAATGAGGGAGCCCACCGTATTCGGCATACCGCCGATACCCAACTGCAGGCAGGCACCGTTGGGAATCTCGTTGACGATCATCTCGGCGACCTTCCGATCCACATCGGTGGGAGCACCGGAGGCACCCATGCAGGCCACGGCGGGATCATCGCCCTCCACAACCATATCCACGTCACGAATGTTGATCTCCGTGCCGGTCAGGCCATAGACCCAAGGCATATTCTTATTTACTTCCACAATGATGGTCTTTGCGTGCTCCAGCATATCGCCCAGATGGGAAGCGGATACGGCAAAGCTGAAGTTGCCGTGAGCATCCATCGGCGTGACCTGAATCATCGCAACGTCCGTCTTGGCGTTTCCGTCACGATAGAAGCGGGGCAGTTCGGAATAACGCATGGGGCCAAAGAAGCCCATCCCCTTCGTGATGATCTTCCGGTCAATGCCGCTGCAATGCCAGGAGTTCCAAGTAAAGTGGTCACCGGCGTCATCCGCCTTGCATACCTCGGGCATCCACATGGTCACGCCGCCGTGAATCTTTACGTCAAACAGCTCGTCCTTACGGGCAGCCAGCGCCTTATCCAGCGCCACCGGCTGATTACAGCACCAGCCATAATCCACCCAGTCACCGGATTTGACAACCTTCACCGCCTCATCGGCAGTTGTCAGCTTTTGCTGATACATTTCCTGTACAGTCATTGTCATAACCTCCATATTCTTCTGCATAGATTCGCAAGATACTTCATCGTTAAAATCTTATCATATCATCAAACATATTGCAAGCAAAACGTGAAAAAAATAACAATATTTCACGAGTGCTCTCTGCCCATATCAATACTGCGTTTTTTGTATATATTGGGCAAACATAAAAAGGCGGCTTTCCCTATATGGGAAAGCCGCTTTTCTTAAATCGGATTACTCCTCAACAGCCTCATCATCGGCGGCGGGAGTCAGCAGAGCACGGATGGACAGGGAGATTTTCTTCTTCTCCTCATCAATGGCCGTGATCTTTGCCTCAACGATCTGGCCCTCAGAGAGTACATCCTCGGGCTTCTCGATACGGTGATCGGCAATCTGGGAAATGTGAATCAGGCCGTCAACGCCGGGAACCACCTCGGCAAAGGCACCGAAGGGCATCAGCTTGACAACACGGACCTCGGCCACATCGCCGACGCCGTACTTATTCATGAACACCTGCCAGGGATCGACGCTGTGATCCTTCGCGCCCAGAGAAATCTTGTGCTTCTCGGGATCAAAGGAGATGACATACACATCCATGGTGTCGCCAACCTTGCAGATCTCGGCGGGGTTCTTGATACGGCTCCAAGACAGCTCGGAGATGTGAACCATACCGTCCACGCCGCCGATATCCACAAACACACCGTAGCTGGTCATGGACTTCACGGTGCCGGTATAGTGCTTACCGACCTCGATGCTGCTCCAGATGGCCTCCTGAGCCGCCTTGCGGGCCTCATCGGTGACGCTGCGGATAGAACCGACCACGCGGCGGCGGGCACGGTTGACCTCCGTAATGCGAAGCTGAACCTTCTGGCCCTTCATGGCAGAGAGGTCGGCGCCGCGGGGCTGGCCGCTCTGAGAAGCGGGAACAAACACCCGGATGCCCTTGACAGACACCACGATGCCGCCCTTGTTCTCCTCCGTAACAGTGCCCTCCAGCACGGTCTTCTCCTCAACAGCGGTCTCGATATTCTCCCAGATCTTCTGGGCGTCCAGACGCTTCTTGGACAGCTCTGCATAGCCCTCCACATCATTGACGCGGACAACATAGGTCTCGACCTCGTCGCCCACCTTCAAAACGTCCTCGGGCTTGACATTGGGATCGTCGCTCAGCTCACTGAGCTTGATGTACGCATACTGCTTGGCACCAACATCCACCTGAACCTCAGTGGGAGTAATGCCCGTTACAATGCCGGTTACCTTCTCTCCTGTATTTAAAGTTTTGAAAGACTGATTCAGTAATTCCTCAAAGGACTCTTCCATGCCTTCCGTGGCCTTGATTTCTTCGCTCATCGTTGTTTTTACCTCCTTAATGATGCCCGCCGGTGTGGATGCGCCGGCCGTAAGTCCCGCAAGTGCACAGCCCGCAAAATCTGCCGCAGACAGCTCGTCCGCCCCCTCAATTTGAAGAACGCGTGAACAATTCTGCCGGCATATCTCTGCCAAATGCTGTGTATTTGCACTTTTACGGTCGCCAACCACTACCATCACATCCACCTTTGCGGCAATATCCGCCGCCTCGGTCTGACGCTTACGCGTAGCATAACATATTGTATCAAATATTTTCACATTTGTACACTGTTTTTTTAGGATTTTGCAGGAAGTTTCAAAAAGTTCACGAATACAGGTTGTCTGCGCCACCACCGTCACGGGTACGGACACATCAAAATCAGCGCCCTTGAGCCATTGCGTCAGCTCCTCCGGCCCCTGAAAGATCAGCGGATGGGCGCACCAGCTTGCCTCTCCCACCACCTCCGGGTGATGGGGCTCACCAATAATAATGACCTGACGCCCCTCCTGCTCGGCCTTGGATACCAGTTCCTGTATCCGAATCACGTTGGGGCAGGTGGCGTTTACACAGTGGACGCCCTGCCGCTCCAATGCGTCCAATACGCTCTTTAATTCTCCGTGGGAGCGAATCACCACCGTATCTCCGACTCCCAGCGTCTCCCGCTCCGTGGTCTTTTTGATGCCCCGGTCCGCAAGGTCACGCACCACATGGGCGTTGTGAATCAGGTCTCCCAGCATCCAGCAGCCGCCCGTCTCCGCCGCGGTCCGCTGCGCCAACTCCACAGCGCGCTTCACGCCATAGCAAAAACCGGCGCTTTCCGCTAAAATCACCTGCATAACGGCTTGCCTCCCACCTGCTGACCGCCCAGCGCATAGGCCCGGCGCAACAGTTCATCCGCGATCGCCTGCATTTCCTCCGCCGTACCGTGGCGGCCGGTAACACTGGGCGTATAAGGCTCCCCAATGATAATACGCGTCCGGTGGAACAGCTTTTTTTCTCCGTCCATAAACACTGGCACAAACACAGCCCCGGTACGCACGCCGATCACCGCCGCACCGCTGTGTGCATGGGCCGGAAGCCCGTCTGCCTTGCCGATGCCGTCGCGAATGACCGTTCCCTCCGGAAAAATCAGGAGATTTTGCCCGTCACGAATGGATTGAATGGCGGTTTTCACCGCCTGAATATCCGCGCCGCCCCGTTTCACGGGAAAGGCACCGCCAACACGAATGGCCCAGTTTAAAACAGGATTTCGGAACAACTCCTCCTTCCCCATAACCCGGAGCCGGTAGTCCCTTGGCAGCGCTGTTGCCAGCAAAATTGGGTCCCAATTACTGGAATGGTTCGCCACCAACAATGCACCGTGACGCGGAAGATACTCCAATCCCTGCACGGATACAGGGTGCAGCAAGCGTGAGATCAGCAGGGCCACTGTAAAAATCAGATTGAAGAACAGCCCGAAGGGCTCAATCACCTTGGCATTCTTCATCCCGCGGTCCTCTCCCGGATGATTTTGAGCAGTGCCTCACGGCTCTGCCCGAAATCCAGCTCCGTTGTATCCAGTAAAACTGCGTCCTCCGCCTTCCGCAGCGGTGCGGCAGCCCGGTGAGAATCGTTATAATCCCGCTGACGCATTTCCTCCAGCACCGTTTCAAAGGACTGAGGCGTTCCTCTCTCCTCCAGCTCACGGCAGCGCCGACGGGCCCGCTCCTCCAGTGATGCTGTGAGGAAAATTTTCACCGTTGCGTCCGGGAGCACCACGGTTCCGATATCCCGGCCATCCATGACCACGTTGTTCTCCCGGGCCAGCTTCCGCTGCATTTCAAGCAAATGCGCCCGGACCGCCGGATGGGCCGAAACTGCCGAGGCGTACAGCGAGGTTTCAGGCAGGCGTATCTGCTCCGTCACATCCTTACCGTTCAAGGTCATGTGCTGAAGCCCGTCCGCCCCATAGCACAACCCGATCTCTAAATCCGGCAGCATCGCCGCCACCGCAGCAGCGTCCTTCGGGTCCCGCTTATTGACAAGCGCGGCATAGCCAATGGTGCGGTAGATTGCTCCGGTGTCCACATATAAATAATCCAGCTCCTTGGAAACACTTTTCGCCAGTGTGCTTTTCCCCGCGCCGGAGGGCCCGTCAATCGCAATACTGATACTCAATGAACTTCTCTCCTTTTATTTTGCAGCGTCCGCTGCGGATAAACCGGCGACATAGCCGGTGGACCATGCGATCTGCAAGTTAAATCCGCCGGTATACGCATCCACATCCAGCAGTTCGCCCGCAAAGAACAATCCCTTTACACGCTTTGATTCCATTGTCTTTGGGTCAACCTCGCCGATTTTGACTCCTCCGGAGGTCACGATGGCGTCCGCCACCGGGCAGGGGCCTGTAATCTCCACTGGAAAATGCTTCAACGTTTCCAAAAGTGACATCCGCTGTTCCTTTGTAACGTCATGTACCTTTTGGCGTCCGGGGATACCGGACAGCTCAACCGCCACCGGAATCAGCTTCTGCGGCAGCAGATCATCCAAGGCATTCTGAAAGTCAGAATTGGCATATTTCGCAAAGTCCGACAGCAGCCGCTTATCCAACTGTGAAGACTCCAAAGCCGGTTTCAGGTCAATGGACAGCCGATAGCGCTTCTTATCAAAATGCCGCATATGAGCGGAGGCCGACAGAATCAGCGGCCCGCTGACGCCAAAATGGGTGAACAGCAGCTCTCCGAAATCCGTATACAGCTTCTTGTCATTTTCAAATACGGTCAGTCCCACATTCCGCAGGCTCAAGCCCTGCAGCCGCACACAGGGGATACCCGGCACCACAATACCCTGCAGAGGCACCAGTGATCCTCGCAGTGGCGTTACCGTATGCCCGGCCTCCGCCGCCATGCGGTGACCGTCCCCGGTAGAGCCGGTGGCGGGATAGCTGACGCCGCCGGTGGCCAACACCACTGCCGCCACCGGATAGAATTGCCGCTCTCCCCTTACGCCCTGAATTGCTCCGTTTTCGATTTCAAGCGCCTCTGCGCGGTCCCGGACGAGCTTCACCCGCAGCGCTTTGAGCCGCCGCTCCAAGGCCGCGCTGATGTCGAACGCCCGGTCACTGACCGGGAACACGCGGTTTCCCCGCTCCGTTTTCAGCGGAACGCCGAGCTTTTCAAAAAAGGCCATGGTATCCGCGCTGGAAAACCGGGAAAACACGCTGTAGAGGAACTTGCCGTTCTTCGGAATATTGTTCAGCAACTCCTCATTGCTGCTGTTGTTCGTCACGTTGCAACGGCCCTTGCCGGTAATGTTCAGTTTTTTTCCCAAGCGCTCATTCGGCTCCAGCAGCGTCACATGGCCGCCGTTTTCCGCCGCAGAAATGGCCGCCATCATACCGGCGGCGCCGCCGCCGACCACGATTATCTCTCTACTCATCATCCGAGCTCCCAAACACGCCATACTGGTTCCACAGACTCTCCAGCATGGAAAAGGTTTCTGCCACATCCGTTCCCATCCGCGTTGCGATTCCCACCAGCAGCGCGTTGATAAGCGACATGGGCGCTGTCATGGAATCAATAAAGGACAGCATTTCACTGGGGGCCAGCAGCGCCGTTTCCGACAGCTGGGCCACCGGGGACTGCCGCTGATCCGTGATGGCAACGATCTCAATGCCCCGGGATTTTGCAAACTTCACGGCATTGATCGTATCTGCTGAGTACCGGGGAAAGCTGATGGCAATCATCACATCCCCCTTTCCGCTGCGGAAAAGCTGCTCGAAAATCTCGCCTGCGGCGTTTGCCTGAACCAGCGACACGTTTTCCAGCATCATCTGCATATAAAAATAGAGATACCCCGCCAGATGCGTAGAGGACCGGGCGCCGAATATGTAAATGTGCTTGGCCGCCACAATGCGCTCCACAGCGGCGCGGAACTCCCCGCGATCCTCATTTACGGCGATTTGACGCAGATTTTCCATATCCGCCTGAATGACGCTCCCTAAAATATCATCGCCGTAGCTGTTTTCCGCTGCCTGAATCCGCTGGGTGGAGGTCAGGCGGCTTCTGGCCATCTCCTGCAGCGCCTTCTGCATGGAGGGATAACCGTCATACCCCAGCTCCGCGGCAAAACGGACAACCGTTGACTCGCTGACCTCCGTCAGCTTTCCCAGCTTGCTGGCAGTCATAAAGGCCGCCTGATCGTAATGATCCAGAATATAATGCGCGATGCGCTTTTGCCCCTTGGAAAAGGCCGCCATCCGGTCTTCAATGGTATGCAGTACACTTTTTGACATCGTTTACTCCTCTGCTGAAACACCTTGCAGGTCTCAGCAGAAATTTTGATTTCCGCCGGATCTGTTTTATCCATAGCTATAGTTTTTCAAAAAAGCTCAAAGCCGCATTGATTATAGCACATTGCCTGCCGCTTGAAAATGGATTTTCGCTTCCATTTGCGTATTCCGTAAAAAATAGCCGCGGCAGGCGGCTATTTAAGCTCTGTTTTTCAGGTCTGCGACCTCGCGCTCCGTCAGGTAGCGCCATTTTCCAAGAGGCAGGTCTCCCAGCCGCAGTTGCTGCTCCCGCACCCGCTGGAGCCGCTGAACCTTCAATCCGCACTGTGCGCACATCCGCCGAATCTGACGGTTGCGGCCCTCATGAATCACGATGCTGAAAACAGCCTGTCCCTCGTCCTGTCTCAGCAGCCGCACCTGTGCCGGGCGAATCGGAAGGCCCCCGACATCCCGGACACGGGCCAGCCGCTCCGCGGCATTTTCCAGCGCGCCGGAAACCGTTACGTGGTACTCCTTCGACACCTCATGGCTCGGATGCAGCAGTCCTTGCGCCAGCACTCCGTCATTTGTCAGCAGCAGCAGGCCCTCCGAATCCATATCCAGCCTTCCCACCGGATAGATACGGCCCGCAATGCCACGCAGCAAATCCATCACCGTTTTTCGCCCCTGCTCATCCGATACCGTTGTCACATACCCGCGGGGCTTATTCAGCATGACGTAGATCGGCTTCGGAGTGGTCTTGACCGGCACGCCGTCCACGCAGATCACATCTGTTTCCGGGTCCGCCCGCTGCCCTAATTGGGCCGCTTCTCCGTTAACGGTCACCCGGCCGGCAGTCAGATATGCCTCAGACGCCCTTCTTGAGCAAATCCCCGCCGTAGATAATATTTTTTGCAGTCGTTCTTCCATTGCCGACTCCCTATGTCAATTATTTCAAGCGCCGCCCTTTAACTGTCCCAGTGCGGAGGCCGCCTCCGGCAGCACTGTTCGTCCGGCCAGCAGTGCAACACGCCCGATTTCCTTTCCATCAAGACGGAACTCCACATAGCCCAGAGTCTTTCCCGCAGTAACCGGCGCACAGGCCGGCGCGTCCCAGCAAAGCTCCGTTGTGACTTCCTCTGTCTCTGCCGTAGGCCAAGCAAAGCTGTCTGCCGCTGTCACCGGGAGCAGTGGGCCGATGCCGTTTTCCACCCTCAAATATGTGAACGTTTTTCCCCGTACCGCTAAGGTCCTCAGCGGATAGGCGGAAAAGCCGAACTCATACAGCGCCTGGTGATCCGCCCAGTCATTTCCGTCCTGCAGCGTCACCGCGATGAGGCGCTGCCCATTTTTTTCCGCGCAGCTCACCAGTGTGCGCCCCGCCGCCTTTGTATACCCGGTTTTCAGGCCGATGCAGTTGTCCATATAGCTCAGGAGCTTGTTGTGGTTGTGCATCGTCCGTCCGCCGATAGTCACAGTTTTTGTCGATGCAATTCGCATCAGCGTTGCGTCATGAACGGCGGCTCTTGCCAGCTTTGCCATGTCCCGTGCCGTGGAATAGTGCTTTTCATCATCCAGACCGTTTGGATTGGCAAAGGATGAATTTTCCATTCCCAGCTCCGCAGCAGTCTCATTCATCAGCTTCACAAAGCCGGACACCGTTCCGCCAACGTGCTGTGCAATAGCTACCGCCGCATCGTTCCCGGAGCAGAGCAGCAGCCCGTACAGCAGCGTTTCCAGCGTCAGGGTCTCCCCCTCCTTCAAATACATGGAGGAGCCCTCTGTATAGGCGGCTTCCCTTGAGACCTTCACCGAAGCATTCAGGTCACCATGCCGGATCGCCACCAGCGCGGTCAGTATCTTTGTAGTGCTGGCAATCAGCATTTTCTGACCCGCGTTCTGCTCATAGAGCACCCGCCCGCTGTCCGCATCCACTAAAATCGCGGAAGTTGCCGAGGTCTCCGCGGCAAATGTCTGGCAAGGAAAAGCACTATACAACATCAGTATAGCAAGAACTGCACAGGAAAACCGCTGAAGCAAGCATCATCACCCCAAACGCTGAGATGCCTTTAGTATACCCAGCTCAGACGATTTCCCCATCTTCTTTTTTATCGAAAAATTTTCCGATTTTGTCTACGATATCCGGCGCCATATCCACAATACGGTCCACAGTGGACACCGGCGGCACCGCCACCGGCATGACACGCGTTGTTCCGTCCTTGATAACCAGAAAGGCCACTGGGTCGATCTTCACACCGGCGCCGCCGCCACCGCCGAAATTGTCCTTCCCCTGCTTACCGTAATCTCCGCCGCCGCTTCCAAAGCCGAAGCTGACGCGGGAGATTGGAATCAGGGTCACACCATCCGGCGTGGTGATGGGCGCACCCACGATATTATTGGCATCCACCATTTCGTGCACCTTTTCCATGGTAGAATCCATCAGGTCACGCAGCGGACTTTTCTTTTCCATTTCCATCTGTCATTCCATCCTTTCCGGCAGGCCGTTGTTGTTTTTTCTTCTTCAAATAGGTCAGAAGCCACCGCAGAGCGGGTATCGCCAGCGTCAGTCCGATTCGCACCAGCGTGCCGATACGGGCGGACAGGCCCACCTGACCGGAGGCCCTTACCATCTCTGCGGAAAAATCTATGTCGATATGAATACGCGGATGTGGGAGCACCAATAGCTGCTCCAGCGCCGGAACAACGGTCCAGACCGTCCCCTGAAGTGTACCGTACTGCTGCGCCGCGTCTGCCGGTTCCTCCTGTCCGCCTAAAACAACGGACAACTCCATCGGGTCAATACGAATCCCCCGGCGGCTGCGCCCCAATGCTTTTTTTATGCTGGGCCACAAGACACCCGCCGCCTCGCGCACATCGGAAAACGTCGGCTTTGGAAACGCTTGTTTCTTCCCTTTTGCGCTCTGCGGCGGCTTTCGCTTCGGCTTTTGCTTTTCTTTTGCCCGTTTTTTCTCCGGAAATACCTGGAAACGAAAAACACCAAGCCGGACCGTCACGATCAGTTCATTTCCGAACCTGACCAGCACACCGACCCGGATGAGGCACAGCAATAGCAGCAGCACCGCCAGAACAGCGAATATCCATAAGGCCGCCACAGCCGCACCTCCTCTCAAAATCAGGATTACACTTCCTCGGTGCGCTCCGTATCCGGCTCCACACCCTCAGCGGCATCCACCACCTCGCCGACTTCGTTCAGCCGCATCTGGCCATCATTTCCCATATCCGGCATGGCCGGGAGTTCATCAAGGCTGCTCAGATGGAACGAGCGCAAAAATTGCTTTGTTGTGCGGTACTGCCGGGGACGCCCCGGCACCTGAAGCCGTCCGCATTCCTCGATCATGCCTCTATCTATCAGCAGACTCATGGTATATGAGCTGTCAACGCCACGAATTTGGTCCACATAGGCCCGTGTGACCGGCTGATAATACGCGATGATGGTCAGTACCTCCAACGCGGGCTGGCTCAGCTTGGCGGGTTTTCGGATTTCAAACGCCCTGCGAATCGCCTCCGCATAATCGGGGGCAGAGCAAAGCTGCCAGCAGTCCTCAATTTTCAAAAGCCGCATTCCCCGGCGCTCATAGGCATAGTAATCCATCAGCCCTTGTAAAATGCGCTCCGCCGTAAGCCGGTCAATTGCAAGAGCCACGCAGATGCGCTCAATGTTCACCGGCTCTCCCGACGCGAACAAGATGCTCTCCACTGCGGCTTCCATTTCTTTTTTATCCATGTCGGCCATGGTCCCTCTCCTTAGATGGTCAAATTCTCCGGCACAGTCCCCTCCTGCCGGACGGTGCAATCCGTCTCAGAGCCCGTCAGGCGCAGGACACGCGCCTTGCATAGCTCCAGCACCGCCAAAAAGGTAGCCACAACCTCGCTGCGGCTCCGGTTTCCCCGGAACAGGAAATGGAACGTCATCACGCCGCCCGCTTTCAGCCTTTGCAGAATCTCCCGCGCCTTGCTCTCCACCGGATATGGCTCATGCTGCACAATGTCCCGGAAGGACGCCCTGGGCGGCGGCAGCTTCCGCTCCGCACGGCTCTGAAGCTCCGCCATCGCCAAAATCAGGTCTCCCGGCTGGTGGCTGTACTCATAGACCTTGCCACGCTTCACCGGCTCCGGACCGCGGGTCATAATGTTCCGGCCAAATTCGCTCAACGGCTCCAATCGCTGGCTCACAGCCTTGACTTGTGCGTATTTTTCATTGCGCCGCCGCTCCTCCAAGGATTGAAGCAGCGCATCCATTTCGCTTTTGGCCTCCTCATCCTCAATGGACAGCAGCATCCGGGTCTTGAGATACACCAGATGAGACGCCATAATGACAAATTCGCTGGCCACCTCCAGATCCATTTTCTGTCGCTGCTCCAGCCACGCAATGTACTGGTCGCAGATCAGGGAAATGGAAATATCCTGTATTTCCAACTTATTTTTCCCCAGAAGAAACAGAATCAAATCCAGCGGGCCTTCAAAATCCTGCATCTCCTCCGTCCGGGAGTGAACCACCTTTTCCAATTTGAATACAGGACTTTCCAAAACCGATACCTCTCAATAAAAAATGTTGAACAGCACCTCATACACGCGGTAGATCGCGTTTCCCAGCAGGTTGCCGCCCAGCCCCAGCCATGTAATCGCCAGCAGGAGCAGCAGACCATAACGCTCATAGCGCATGAGCTTTCCATAGGCGTCATCCGGCAGAAGAACTGCCACTACCTTGGACCCATCCAGTGGTGGGAGAGGAATCAGGTTGAAAATCCCCATACCCACCGACATCGGCACCACGGTGTATAGACACCAGTTGAACAGCGTATTCATTCCATCGCTGTAGGGTGCGTAAAGATAGATGACCCGGCTGATGCCCAAAAACAGAATTGCCAGCAGAATATTGGAAATCGGACCGGCCAGAGCGGTGATGGCCATTCCCTGCTTCGGCTTGCGGAAATAATTAGGGTTGACCGGCACAGGCTTCGCCCAGCCAAAGCCCGCCACAAACATCAGCGCCAAGCCGAACCAATCTATGTGGCGCAGCGGGTTCAGGGAAAGGCGGTGCATGGACTTTGCCGTGGGGTCTCCCAAGGCCAGAGCCGCCAAGCCGTGACAGGTCTCATGGACTGTCAGACACAGGAACACTGCCGCCACGCGGAGCACCGCATCGGTGAGAGAGGAAAAATCCATAGCCTGAAATAAATTTTGCAGATAATGCAGCATAGTAACTCCAATTTGTCAAACACATACAAATCCAAATTAAAGTAATTATACCATTTCACCGGTCAGAATACAAGGGAATCCGGGAAAGTCTCTTTTTTAAAGGTCAGGCAGGCCGCAGCAGTAAAACAAAAGCAGCCGTTTCCGGCTGCTTTTGCGCTTCATAAACTTATCCGGTAAAGGCCGATTAGCCCTTGACCATCTTGGCGATCTCCTCAGCGAAGTTCTCCTGCTTCTTCTCGATGCCTTCGCCCTTCTCAAAGCGGATGGCGTCCACGAAGGTGATCTTGCCGCCCAACTTCTTGGCAGCATCGGCAAGATACTGCTCCACAGTGCCGGTGAACACATCGCCGCGGACAAACTCCTGCTGCAGCAGGCAGTTCTCAGAGTAGAACTTGTTCATCTTACCCATGACGATCTTCTCGCGGACCTGCTCGGGCTTGTTAGCCATCTTGGGATCGTTCTCCATCTGGACCATCATGATCTTCTTTTCCTCGTCCAGCACGTCCTGAGAAACCTGAGACTTGTCCCAGAAACGGGGATTCAGAGCGGCGATCTGCATAGCAACGTCCTTACCGGCGGCAGTGGCGTCAATATCGCCCTCCACCTTCAGGTTCACCAGCACGCCGATCTTGCCGCCGGCGTGGATATAGGGAACAGATACACCCTCGGTGAAGATAGCAAAGCGGCGGACCTTGATGTTCTCGCCGATGACGAGGACCATCTCCTGCTGCTGCTGCTCAACAGTCAGGTCGGTGCCGTTGTACTTGCAGGCCATCAGGGCCTCCAAGTCGGCGGGCTTGTTGGCGGCCACGGTAGCGGCAACGCCCTTCACGAAGTCCACAAACTTCTCGTTCTTGCCCACGAAGTCGGTCTCGGCGTTGACCTCAACGACCACGCCCACGCCATCAATCACAGCGGCATAGGCCATGCCCTCGGCAGCCACGCGGCCGGCCTTCTTGGCGGAGGCGGCCAGGCCCTTTTCACGTAGGAACTCAACGGCCTTGTCCATATCGCCATCGGAAGCGGTCAGAGCCTTTTTGCAGTCCATCATGCCCACGCCGGTCATTTCGCGCAGGTTCTTAACATCAGCAGCGGTAAAAGCCATAATCTTTTTCCTCCAATTTATGATAGTATCGGAGCTTACGCTCCTGCAAAGTCTTAATTATTCAGCAGCGGGGGCCTCAGCAGCCTCGTCCATCTGCTCGCCCTGCTTGCCCTCCAGCACGGCGTTAGCCATGACGGAAGCAATCAGCTTGATGGCGCGGATAGCGTCATCGTTGCCGGGAATGACATAATCGATCTCATCGGGATCGCAGTTGGTATCGGCAATGGCTACCACGGGGATACCCAGCTTGTGGGCCTCGGCAATGGCGTTGCGCTCCTTGCGGGTATCAACGATGAACAGAGCGCCGGGCAGCTTCTTCATTTCCTTCACGCCGCCGAGATACTTCTCCAGCTTCTCGATCTCGCCCAGATGCTTCATGACTTCCTTCTTGGGCAGCATATCGAAGGTGCCGTCAGTCTGCATGGCCTTCAGCTGATTCAGACGGTCCACGCGGGTACGCATGGTCTTGAAGTTGGTCATCATGCCGCCCAGCCAACGAGCGTTCACATAATACTGACCGCAGCGGGTAGCCTCCTCCTTGATGGCCTCCTGCGCCTGCTTCTTGGTGCCGACAAACAGCAGAGACTGGCCGTTCTCAGAGAGCTGGCGAACGAAAGTATAGGCCTCCTCCAGCTTCTTCACGGTCTTCTGCAGGTCGATGATATAGATGCCGTTGCGCTCCGTGTAGATATAGGGAGCCATCTTGGGGTTCCAGCGACGGGTCTGGTGACCGAAATGGACGCCTGCTTCCAGCAGGGACTTCATGGATACAACGCTTGCCATAGTTTGATTTCCTCCAAAATTTTAGTTTGTACCTCTGGCTGCCTCCTCCCCTCTGCTAACCCGTTTTTTATAAACGGGCACAAACAAAGAGTCCGCAGCCATGCGGAATGCTGAATTATTGTAGCACAGTAAAAATACGATTGCAAGGATTATTTTCAAAAAATGCGAAAAAATGCGTGGAAATTTCGGATAAATGCCGAAATTTCCACGCCGAACGGGGTCATTATCAGAATTTTTTCCGCCGTTTCCGCTCCAGAGCCGGGTCCCGGCGCTGAATAGGCTTATCGATGAGAATGATGTCATCTCCGATTCTCTGGATACAGTCCCACGGAATATAATACTCCTCTCCCTTGCCGAACAGTCCGAAAAAGCGGGCGGGGCCGAATACGATCAATGCCGCTGTCTGCCCCTCCGGCAGATGAAGCTCCACATCGCCCACAAAGCCCAGACGTCCGCCGTCCGAAACGTTGATGACCTCTTTTCGCCGCAGCTCCCGCATTCTCATACGCGCCGCCTCCCCTCAAAACAGGCTATGCAGGAAACGGACTGTCCCATGTCTGCAAAAATAGCAGCCTGCTTCCGTATAGGAAAAACCGGGAGCGGCAATACTGTTTCTGTTGACTTTGAACAGCGGGAGGCGTTTCGAGGTGCAGGGAAAGGTGGAGATCACAGGTGTCAATACGGCAAAGCTGCGGGTGCTGAAAAGCAGCGAAACGGCAGAGCTGCTCCGCCGCAGCAAATCCGGGGACAAGCAGGCCCGCGAAGCCCTCATTGAAGGCAATCTGCGGCTGGTGCTGTCTGTGATTCAGCGCTTTACAAATCGGGGCGAGAGCGTGGACGATCTTTTTCAGGTGGGCTGTGTGGGGCTCATCAAGGCCATTGACAACTTCGATATCTCCCAGCCGGTAAAATTCTCCACCTACGGTGTGCCCATGATCGTCGGCGAGATTCGCCGCTATCTTCGGGACAACAGCGCCATCCGCGTTTCCCGCTCCATGCGGGATACCGCCTACCGGGTCTTGCAGGTCCGGGAGCGGCTCATTGCCGAAAACCAGCGGGAGCCCACCGTGGAGCAAATTGCAAAGGAGCTGGAGCTCCCTCGGGAGGATGTGGTCTTTGCCATGGACGCCATTGCCGACCCGGTTTCCCTGTATGACCCTATTTATGACAGCGGCGGAGACGCCATCTGCGTCATGGATCAGGTCAGCGACACAAAGAATACCGATGAGCGCTGGACGGAGCGGATCGCCCTGAAAGACGCGCTGAAGCAGCTCACACCCCGGGAGCGGCACATTCTCTCCCTGCGCTTTTACGAGGGGAAAACGCAGATGGAGGTCTCCTCGGAAATCGGTATTTCGCAGGCGCAGGTGAGCCGGCTTGAAAAGGGCGCCATCAATACCATCCGCAAGCATTTATAAAAGGCCGCCGGAGAAATCTCCGGCGGCCTTTCCGCTTCTGTTTTCAGGTCAGAGCGCCCACATTGGTAAACTGGTTGGCGCCGCTTTGCAGGGTGAAGGTATCAGAGCGCTCCACTGCGTCAGCGCTGTTGCCGCCGTCCATTGCATCGTTGGGACCGCCCTCGGGCCGCTGACCGTCAGCTGGAGGCTCAGGAGGCTGCTGTCCGTCATCGGCTCCCTCCGGTTTTTGACCGGGTGCGCCCTCCGGCGGCTGTCCGTCCGGACGGCCCATACCGCCGCTGGGACCGCCTACGCTTCCGGTGCTGCCGCCCAACTGCGTATCACCGCACCAGAGCGTATACTCGCCCTCCGCAAGACCGGGCGCGGACACCACAAGATACTGGAACGCATTTTCCGGCGTCATTTCCAGAATGGTCTCGCCCGCCGCGTTTTTCAGGGTATAGGTCTGGCCGCCGCTCTGCTTCTGCGCGAACTGGAACACCGCATAGGTCTGATCTCCGCCGTCCACCGCGTCATACATATTGCCGCTGGCGATCACGATGCCGCCGTTGATGTAAATGCCGTTATCCGAATCCAGTCCGGAATCCGCACTGTCGGAGCAGGCTGCTGCAATGACCGTGCCGCCGTTGATGACCAGCCAGCCATTGGAATCGATGCCATCGCCCTCGCCGGTCTCCCCGGTCACTTCGATTCGCAGCGTACCGCCGTTGATGGTTGTGACGGATACACCGTCCTCATTGGTATTGATACCGTCATTCCCGGCCAGAATGTGAATATTTCCGCTGTTGATCGTCAGGTGCAGCTCAGAATCCAGACCCTCGTTGTCCGCCACAATCTCCAGCGTACCCGTTCCGGCCTCGCCGCCGCTGACGTTCATGGACATCTTGGAGTACAGCGCACCATCGTACTTATGGAGTTTCTTGGCCTCCTCCACCGCCGTACCGTCCGCATTCAGCGTTACGCTCTCCGGCTTGTAGATTTTCGCCACATGAGAGCCTGTGACACGGTTTTCCGTACCGTCTGCAATCACAACGTTCGCGCCGGCGGCGGAGGTATCCACCGTCTGCGTGGCGGTCTCCATATCTGCTGAGCCGCACTCATAAACGCGGTAGAAAATAATGGCCGAGGCCACAGTGCAGGTAATATCCACACCGTCAAGGACAATCGTCACCACCGCCTCAGGATCCTCCTCCGCACCATCGCCAAGGTCCACAGCGATCTGCCCTGCGGACAGCGTACCGCTGAGGGTATAGGTGCCGGGCTGGGTGATGTGGACAACGGTGTGCGCGTCCGCCTCCTCCTGACTGTGGGCGTCCGCGTCCGTTCCGGCGCCGTAGGCAACACCCTGGCCCTCCTCATAATAAACGATATCCTGCGCTGCGTAGACAGCAGCGGTCTCATCATCGGAGATTGCCGCACCGTCCACGGTGATGCCGCTGTCGGACAGGGCAATTTTTTTGCTCGCCGCAGTCTCCTCCGCCGGTATATTTTTCTTGCTGACGCTTCCCGATTTACCGCAGCCCGTCAGCACCGACAGCATGAGCGCCGCAGATAAAAGGACAGAAACAGCTCGTTTCATCATTTGGCCTCCTTAAATTTGATGAGGTCATCATAATGCGTCATACTGAAACAGGACTGAAAATTGCATGAATTTTTTTGAACCTTCAGTCCTTTGCCGACAGCTCCCGAAGCGTAAAGAAGATCGCAGCAGCGGAAATCAAAAATGTCAGCGCATCCGATACAGGCATGGACCAGAGAACGCCGTTCAGCCCCCAAATGCGGGGCAGCAGCAGAGCGAAGCCCACGCCGAATACCACCTCTCTTACTATGGACAGCGCAGTTGACAGCAGTGCCTTTCCCAAGGCCTGAAGATAAATGAACGCAGCCTTATTGATGCAGGCCATGGGCAGCAGGCAGAGATATACCCGGAATGCCTTCACGGCAAATTCGGTATAGTAGCGGCTCTCATTGGCGGCGCCGAACAGACGGATCAGGGACCTTGGCAACAGCTCAACAACCAGCAGGGCAGCAATACCCAAAACCGCTTCCGCCGCCAGCAGCATATAAAACAGCGTCCTTGCGCGGTCGCGGCGTCCGGCACCGATGTTATAGCCGACAATGGGGATACAGCCCGCCGCCATGCCGATCACCACCGATATGATGATCTGGAAAAACTTCATGACGATTCCGACAACCGCCATGGGAATTTGCGCATACTCCGCCTGTCCGAAAATCGGGTCCATCGCGCCGTATTTTTGCAGCGCGTTGTTGATTGCCGCCATAGCTGCCACCAGCGATATCTGGGACAAAAAGCTGCATACGCCCAAGGGAAGAAAGCGTTTGACCACCGTTCCGTCCAGCCGGAGACTTTTTCGGCTCAGCTCTATGGTCTTCATGTGGCACAGATACCACACTGCCATAGCCGCGGTCACGATCTGCCCCAGCACGGTTGCCACGGCGGCCCCCATCATGCCCCAGCGGAATGCAAAAATAAAAATCGGGTCCAGAACAATGTTCACAGCCGCTCCCGCAAGCCCGGAGGCCATGGCAAATTTCGGGCTTCCATCTGAACGAATCACGGGGTTCATAGCCTGACCGAACATATAAAACGGCAGGCCCAGTGTGATATAGAAGAAATATTCCTTGGAATGATGAAAGGTCTCCTCATTCACCCGTCCGCCAAAAAACGTCAGAAGCGCCTCCTGAAAGCACAGGTAGAGCACCGTCAGCAGCAATCCGGCGGCTATTGTGAGGATGACCGCACCGGCAACGCTTTTCTGCGCGTTTTCCCGGCTCTTGGCGCCAAGGCAAATGCTGACATAGGCGCAGCAGCCATCACCGATCATCACCGAGATTGCCAGCGCCACCACCGTCAGAGGGAACACCACCGTATTGGCAGCATTGCCGAACGAACCGAGATAGCTTGCATTGGCAATGAAAATCTGGTCCACAATATTATACAGCGCCCCGACCAGCAGCGAGATCACACAGGGGACCGCATATCTTCGCATCAAAACGCCGATTTTTTCCTCGACCAGAAAGGCATTTCCATTTTCCATCCCATTTCCTCCTTGCAAAATAAAAAAACGCGGGATGCCCCGCGTTTTTCCGCAAAAGGAAACAACGTGGGGCCGCAACCGGATTTACGCTGCTACGCCACACGTTGTAATTTTATGATAGCAGTTCCCCGCCGTCTTTGCAAAGGCATTTTTTCACAAATTTACTGCAGAAAAAATTTGACGTTTTCAAGCAGGCCGTGTAAAATCGACTTTGAATTTTAAATTTATAAGGAGTTTTTTCTATGGATCTTCAGAAGGCTTTGGAATATCGCAATTCCCGCAATCTTTTCTGCAAGCAGTTGGGCATCACCGTGACGGAGCTGTCTCTCGGCTACGCCAAGACGGTAAAGGAGGTCACGGCCGAGGATGTAAATCCCATCGGCGTAGCCCACGGCGGCCTTTACTTCACCATGGCGGACGCTGCCGCCGGTTCCGCCATGGCCTCTTACGGACACAAGGCCGTGACCCTCAACGCGCAGTACAGCTTCTTCCGCTCCGCCAAGCCGGGAGATACGCTGACTGCCGAGGCGCGGGAGGTCAAGCATGGTGGGACTGTCTGCGTTTATGATATTGCGATTCACGATCAAAACGGTGTCTGCGTGGGAACCGGCACGTTTACATTCTTCGATTTGAAGGAACCGTTGAATATTGAATAAAAAAGAGCTCCGAACAGTTGTTCGGAGCTCTTTTTTATTTACTTTTTGAAGCTCTCCTTCAGGCTGACGCTGCGGTTGAACACCGGATGGCCCGCCTTGGTATCCTTGTTATCCAGGCAGAAGTAGCCCAGACGCATGAACTGGTAGCCGGGAGCCGTCTTTCCGCCCTCGTGGCTTTCGGCGTAGCGGTCTGCGGCGGCGGCCAGACCAGCTTCCACTTTGCAGTCCGTCAGGACCTCAAGAGAGCCGGGATTCAGGCAGTCGATGAAGTCCTTATCGGCAGCGTCGGGGTTGGCGTCGGTGAACAGATTATCATAGAGGCGGACCTCGGCGTTCACCGCCGTGGCGGCATCCACCCAATGAATCGTTGCACCCTTGACCTTCCGGCCATCGGCGGGGTCGCCGCCCCGGCTCTCCGGGTCATACTCGGCAGCAATCTCGGTCACATTGCCGTTTTCGTCCGTTTCGTAGCCAACGCACTTGATCAGATACGCGCCCTTCAAGCGGCACTCCGGGCCGTTGGGGGTCAGACGCTTGTACTTGGGGATCGGCTCAGCCATAAAGTCATCGGCCTCGATCCACAGACTGCCAGAGAAGGGTACCTGACGGGTACCGGCGGAGGGGTCCAGCGGATTATTCTCCACTGTGACGGTCTCCGTCTTTCCGGCGGGATAGTTGGTGATGGTCAGCTTGATGGGCCGCAGAACAGCCATCACCCGCTGGGCGGTCTCGTTCAGGTCCTCCCGCAGACAGTGCTCCAAAAATCCGTACTCCACTACGTTTGTAGACTTGGCAACGCCGATGCGCTCACAGAAATTACGGATGGACCTTGCGGTATAGCCCCGGCGGCGCAGACCGCAGAGGGTGGGCATCCGGGGATCGTCCCAGCCGGAGACCCGGCCCTCCTCCACCAGACGCCGCAGCTTGCGCTTGCTCATGACCGTGTGGTCAATGCCAAGGCGGGCAAACTCGATCTGCCGGGGATGCGCGGGCAGGTCGCAGTGCTCGATGACCCAGTTATAAAGTGGCCGGTGTGCCTCAAATTCCAGAGAGCACAGGCTGTGGGTAATGCCCTCCAGCGCGTCCTGAATGGGATGGGCGAAGTCATACATGGGATAGATGCACCACTTGTCCCCCTGACGGTGATGGTGCATATGGTTGATACGGTAGATCACGGGATCGCGCATATTGAAATTGCCGGAGGTCAGGTCGATCTTGGCCCGCAGCGTCATGGTGCCATTGGGGAACTCCCCCGCCCGCATCCGGGCAAAGAGATCGAGACTCTCCTCAATAGGCCGGTCTCGATAGGGAGAGGTCGCCGGTACGCCGATGTCGCCCCGGTGGGCACGGAACTCCTCGGGAGACAGCTCACACACATAGGCCAATCCCTTTTTGATAAGGCCCACCGCCTGACGGTAATCCTCCTCAAAATAGTCGGAGCCGTAGAAGAAGCGGTCACCCCAGTCGAAGCCAAGCCAGTGGATATCCTCCTTGATGGCCTCCACAAACTCCTCGTCCTCTTTGGTGGGGTTGGTGTCATCCATCCGCAGGTTGCACAACCCGCCGAACTTTTCAGCCGTGCCGAAGTCGATGGTCAGCGCCTTGCAGTGTCCGATATGCAGATAGCCGTTGGGCTCCGGTGGAAAACGTGTATGCACGGTCATGCCCTCAAACTGTCCGCCGGGTGCAATGTCCTCCTCAATAAAAGCATGGATGAAGTTGCGGCTTTCGGGGGCCTCCGCCGCCGTGGTCTTGATCTCGTCAGCCATTGCTGTCAGTCCTTCCTGAAAAAATCTATCATAAATTGGCATTATACAGAAGCTATGGAGAAAATGCAAGGAAAATCCGGTGTTTTCAGCTGAAACGCCGAAAAATCAGGGGGCAGTTGTCAGTTTGCTTCCTCCCGGGGGCCCGGCAGAAACTCCTCCCCTGCCGCTGTCATGGTCAGACTCCCGGCGGAAAGCTCCGTCAGCCGCGCCTGAAATTTCTCAGCCGTTCCCGCGGGAAACGCGGCCTTCAGCGTAATGTCCGCGCCGTATTCCGCGTCCCTGACTACGCCGCCCATAGCCGCGATCTCCAGCTTCAGCCGCTCCAGCAGCGAATAGGTGCACGGAACGTCCCAAAGCGTCCACAGGCCCATACGGGCGATTCCCGCCGCAAGCAGCCCATCGGACGCTCCCTTGGTATAAGCTCTGGTTAGTCCGCCTGCCCCCAGCAGCACACCGCCGAAATACCGGGTCACGATGCAGCAGACGTTCCAGACCTCCTTCCGCTGGAATACATTCAGCATGGGCTGTCCGGCCGTACCCTGCGGTTCCCCGTCATCCGAGTAACGGACTACGCCGCCATCCCGCAGAAGATAGCACCAGCAGTTATGCCGCGCGTCATAGTATTTCTTTTTCGTTTCCTCAATGCGGGCGCGGGCCTCCGCCTCCGTCTCCACCTTGTAAAGATGGGTAATAAACCGGGATCGCTTTTCCGTAAACTCGCTTTCCGCGTCCTGAAATGGAACGATATACTCTGTCATTCCCAATCCTCTTTCGGCGGCTCCCAGTCCGGGGTATAGTCCGCGATCTGCCCCAGCACCCGGGGCGGACACACCGCCGTGACATCAATGGTCTCGCCGTACTCTACGTTTTCAACCTTCGCGTCCCGGTACAGCATATCCAAAAGTCCGCCCTTGTCATAGGGCAGATGAATACGCACCCGTCGGGTCCCCTTGTCCAGCCGTTGGTCGATCATTTCCAGCAGACGGTCCACGCCCTCCCCCGTCCGGGCAGAAATAGCGCAGATATCCGTGCCGTGGGGTCGGAGGTCTCCGGCCTCCACGCAGTCACACTTATTGAATACGTCAATGCGCGGAAGGTCGCTGGCCCCCAGCTCCACGATCAGATTTTCCACCACCTCGGCCTGATGCTGCCATTCGGGGTTGGAGACATCAATCACATGGAGCAGCAAATCGGCATATTCCAGTTCCTCCAGTGTTGCCTTGAACGCCTCCACCAGCTGATGGGGCAGCTTGCGGATAAAGCCCACCGTGTCGGAGATGACTACATCCAGCGTATCGCTGACCGTCAGCAGGCGGCTGGTGGTATCCAGCGTGTCGAACAGCCGGTTATTGGCCGGGATACCGGCCCCGGTCAGATGATTGAGCAGCGTGGATTTTCCGGCGTTGGTATAGCCCACAATAGCCACTACGGGAATCTCATTTTTCCGCCGCTGCTGACGCTGGGTGGCACGGACACGGCGCACCTCCTCCAAATCGGCGCGGATTTTGTCGATTTTCTTATTGATGAGGCGGCGGTCCGTTTCCAACTGGGTCTCGCCGGGACCCTTGGAGCCGATGGGGCCCTTTCCGCTGGTGCCGCCCTGCCGCTCCAGATGGCTCCACATTCCGATAAGCCGGGGCAGCAGATAGCGGTACTGCGCCAACTCCACCTGCAAACGGCCCTCCTTGGTTTTGGCCCGCTGGGCGAAAATATCCAGAATCAGCCCGCAGCGATCCAAAACCTGCACGCCCAATAGCTCTGTCAGCACCCGCTGCTGAGAGGGGGACAGATCGTTATCGAAGATCACCATGTCCGCCCCGGTATTTTCGCAGTAGAGCTGCACCTCCGCCACCTTGCCCTCGCCGATAAACGTCCTCGGGTCCGGGGTCGGCCGGTTCTGCAGCACGATGCCGACAGCCTCCCCTCCGGCAGTCTCCACCAGAGCGGACAGCTCCTCCATGCTCTCGTCCGTGGCGCTGTCCTCCTTCAGAACCGGAGAATTCAGGCCCACTAAAACAACCTTATCACGAATTTCATCCTTTTTCGGTAACAAAGGCACCTCTCCTTTTTTGTCATGTGTCCAGTATATCCGTTTCCCGGGAAAATGCAATAAAAAATGAGGGTCCGCCGACGCAGACCCTCACTGATGTGACGAAGTGTATGGAGCTTACTTGTCCAGACCGAACTTCTTGTTGAACTTGGCCACACGTCCGCCGGTATCGACCAGCTTCTGCTTGCCAGTGAAGAAGGGGTGACACTTCGAGCAGACTTCCACCTTGATATCACTCTTGGTAGAACCTGTCTCAATCACATTACCGCAGGCGCAAGTAATCGTAGTCTGCTGATAATTGGGATGGATTCCTTCCTTCATTGCTCTCGTTCACCTCTTTCTGGTACAAAACTACCCTTGCAGAGCTTTCACCCTGCAAAAGCCAAATTATCGTACCATATATTCTTTCGGATTGCAAGCAATTTTTCATATTTTTTATTTTTTTACGCCCTTCAGGCCGCTCAGGAGACCTCCACCGCCCTGCCGACGCTCAAAAAGTACAAAACCCGCCGCGTCACCGGCCGTTCAAGGACCCGTTCCAGTGCCAGCGTGTAGGCCGAAAGCTGGCCCCGGTACAGCTCTGCCCGTTCGGTCAGCTCCTCCTCCGTGAACACACGATCGGTCTTAAAATCCACCACCGTGAGTCCATCGGGCGTCTCAAACCAGCAGTCCACCACGCCCTGAAGCAGAATTTCATCACCGCCGACGGACATTCCGTCATAATCCCGGGCATCCATTAAAACCGTGAAGCGGTATTCGCGCTCCATTGCCGCGACCCTACGCATTTCCTCCGCCAGCGGGGATGACAAAAACCGCTCAAGCGCACGGATGTCCACTGCCGCCGCCTGCTCCGGCGTCAGCTTAGCCCGCAGCCGCAGCGCCGCCACCTGCTCCGGCACGTTCGGGTTCCTCAAATCAAGATATTGCAGCACCAGATGCGTGGCGGTTCCCCGCTCCGCCGGGGTGAGGCCCCGATCCTGCTGCCGGAATTTCGGCTGCGTCAGCGGGCGGATATAGGGCGTATGCAGCGCGTCCTCCGCGATTTCTTCGTCCAGCGCACGGCCCTTTAGCTGCGTGGCGGTCAGCTTGGCCGGAAGCTGCGTTTCCCGCTGATAGGGATAGCGGTAGTTCAGCACTGCCGGGTCAAATTCCGTATGTCCCGAGGCGTTTTCTGCCTGAAGCATCTCTTTTTTAGGTGCTTCACCGTAGTCATTTGCGTCATGGATAAATACTTGCCACGGACTCGTATCGCCGGTATACAGGCTTTCGACCTCAACGCCTGCTCTTTCCCGCAGCGGCGCCGCCTCCGGGCGGCACAGCAGCGGCAGCAATATCCAGTCCCCGAAGCAGCGGCCCTCGGCCACCGCCTCCGGCAGTGCAGGACAGGCCGCGTAGGCCGCCAGCTTTTGCAATCGCTTTTCCGTGTGGTACATGGAAGCCACTAAAATCAGCTTTTCCTTGGGCCGGGTCATAGCCACATACAAAACGCGCTGCTCCTCCGCCAGATTTTCCCGCCGGAGCGTTTCCTCCAGCGCCAGCCGGGCCATGGTCGGATAGCGTATTTTCCGCTTCAAGTCAATGCAGTGCGGCCCTAAGCCCAGCGTTGGGTGCACCAGCACCGGCGTATCAAAATCCTGATTGGAAAATGAGTGATCCAGATCGCACAAGAATACAATGGGAAACTCCAACCCCTTGGATTTGTGAATGCTCATCATCTGCACACCGCCGCTGCCACCGGTGGTCTTGACTGCCGGGGCATTTCCGGCGTCCAGCAGCCGCCGCAGTTGGGTAATGAACGCAAACAGGCCGCGGTAGTCGTTGGCCTCAAAATGCTCGGCGTAGCGGCTCAGAGCCATGAGATTTTCCTGCCGGAGCGCACCGCCCTCCATCGCGCCGAAAATTCCCGGCAGCGCCAAGCGGTCATAGATGTGCCACAGAAGTTGGCACACGCTGACGTCCATGGCCGTTTCCCGAAGCTGCGTAAGCACCTGTAGGAAATTCTGCGAATCCACTCCCGTGTCCGCCCGCAGCGCATCATAAAAATCGCCCTCGCGGTCACAACTTCGGATTTCAGCAAGTCGGTCCGGCGTAAATCCGAAAATTGGGGACCGCAGCACGGAAATCAGGGGCACATCCTGCCGTGGATTGTCGATGATCTCCAGCAGAGATACCGTCACGGAGATTTCCATGGATTGAAAATAATCCCCGCTGTCCTCAAAGGAGCACGGAACGTCCTCCTCTGCCAACGCCTGTGCAAACACGGCAGAGCGGCTTCCGGGGGAACGCATGAGAATGACAATGTCCTCCGGGCGGCACGGCCGCAGCGTACCCTCCTCCCCGGTAACGGGATAGCCCTCGTCCAAAAGCTGACGGATACGCCGCGCCGTGAAGCGTGCCTCGGCCAGCAGCTTTTTGACGGGGCGGGTCTCCTCCTCGGAGCGCTGGTGCGCGGCAATGAGATGGAACTCCGTATCGCAGTCCGTCCGCTCCGGGTAATAAGCCGCTCCAAAGTGAAGCATCTCATCCTCTCCGTATTCCATCTCACCCATTTCGGTGGAGAGAATGTTGGCAAACACGAAATTCGCTGCGTCCAGAATTTCCTTCCGTGAACGGAAATTCTGAGACAGCAAGATTTTGCGTTCCTTTCCTTCCTTTGCGGTTTCAGCCGATGCAAAGCGTTTATACTTGTCGAGAAAAATCGTGGGATCTGCCAGCCGGAAGCGGTAAATGCTCTGCTTTACATCGCCAACGGTGAACAGATTCTGACCCTCGCGGGATACAGCCTGGAAAATTGCGTTCTGCACCTCGTTGGTGTCCTGATACTCATCCACCATGATCTCGCGGTAGCGACCCGCTGTCTGCCGCCCCAGCTCCGTGGGGGCCCCGTCCTCCGAGAGCAGCAGCCGCAGCGCCAAATGCTCCTGATCCGAAAAATCGGCGCAGTTCATCCGCAGTTTTTCCTGCCGGTAGGCTTCGGAAAAATCAGCGGTCAGCTTCAAAAGTGCCAGCATGGCGGGCGCCATCGCCGCAAGATCCTCCATTGCCTCCTGTCCGCTGACGTCCAGCATGGTACCCAACTTCTTCATGGCGCCCTTTGCGCCCTCCCACAGCTTTTTCAGCCGCAGTACTTCGGCATCGTCCTTCATGCCCTTGGGTGTTGTGAGCCGTGGGAACGTCACCGCCGCAAGGCATTGCCGCGTTTCCTCCCAGCCATTGCTTGTCTCCAGCTCCGCGATGCTCTCCGCCGCGGCGATGAATTTTTCTCCGTAGCCCCGGTACAGATCATCCTTCTGCGGGTCAAGGGCAAGGGCCGATGCCGCTTTCAGAAGACTCTGGGACCAGTGGTGCACTTTCCGCCGCACCTGCCGCAGAAGCGCATCCGCGTAAGGTGTCTCGTCAAAATCGCCGGTGCAGGCCGTCCAGGCCGTTCGGTTCCGCTCCAGCCATGCCTCCGGGGACGCATGGCTCTGGAGCTTTTCATAGGTCTCCAGCACCAGATTTTCCAGTGCGCTGTCATCCCGGCCGGCCCCCAGCGTATCTGCCAGCAGCGCCGCTCCGGCGTCCATATTTTCATAAAACGCCTCTAAAACGCGGCCCAGCACCCGCTTTCGCAAAAGCGCGGCATCATTTTCGTCCAGCACCCGGAAATCCGGCGTCAGCGTATGCTTTTCTCCGTCCTGTGCCAGCAGATGTGTATTTTCCCGCAGCAGCGCCGTACAAAAGGCGTCCACCGTTTTGATATCCGCCTGATACACCCGCAATAGCTGACTGCGAAGGTGCCGGTCCCCCGGCGTTTCCGCCAAGCGGCGGGAAAGCTCCTCTGATATTTTGCTCCGCAGCTCCGCAGCCGCCGCCTTGGTATATGTAATAATGAGGAAGTCATCCACATGGCAGTGCTCCGCCGTAATATAGCGGAACAGCCGCTCCACCAGCACCTTTGTCTTTCCGGAGCCGGCGGCGGCAGAGACCAGCAGGCTCCCGCCCCAGTTTTCAACCGCAGCGCTCTGCTGCGGCGTCAGATTCAGCTTTGCCATCCGTCATCGTCTCCTTCCTCCAGCTCCTTCCAAAATTCCTCCGGCTTCACCGGCAGAATGTACCGCAGATGGTCCCGGTCCTGTCCATCCCGGAAGTGACAGGCCGGTGCCCAATCGCAATACCGGCACTGGCTGTCCTCCTCGCTGTGGCAGCAGGGGTCCGCGTCAATATTGCCGGAGCGCAGCTCATGGGATATCTGCCGCAACAGCTTATCCACATAATTGCCCAGCCTGCCAAGCTGCGCTGCGGACGCGATGCTGCCGGAGATGTCGCCGCTGCGGTTGACGCGCAGCGGCAGATAGTGCGGCTCCGTCAGCGCGTCATGCTCCATGGCGGACAGCACCGCCGGCTCCGCCAGCAGCAGCCCGGAGCGCTTCAGCGCCTTTTCCCGCTCCCGTAAAAGCTGCTCCGGCGTCACGTTCCGCTCCAATGATAAAATCTCATCCCGGGCCGGGAGATACAGTACGCCTGCCGGTTCGATCTCCTGTCCGAAATAGCGGGTTCCCTCCTTTTGAAGCGTAAAGAGGTATAACAGCATCTGGATATCCAGTCCCATGCGGACATTGGCAAGGTCAAAGCTCTTTCTGCCGGATTTGTAGTCCACCACCCGCAGATATAACCTTCCATCATGCAGCCAGCCATCCACCCGGTCCACCTTGCCGCCGACACGCAGCTCCCCATCCGGTTCGGAAATGGTAACGGCCGACAGAGCGCCGTTTTTTCCGCCGAAGGACAGCTCAAACGCCATAGGCACAAAGTCCGAACAGCGCAGCTCTGCCGCCACCTGATCGATCACGGCATAAGCCGTTGTCCGCAGACGGGCAAAGAGATATCGGAAGCGGGCATTTCGATTTTGGAAATTGTGCAGCTCCTGCTCCACGTAGCGCTCCGTATACCGGCGCACAAGGCGGTGCAACTCCTCCTGCTCCACAGCGGCAAAGCCACCCTCCGCCAGTACGTCCCGGGTCACGTTTTCCAGCAGGAAATGCAAAAATGTGCCGATCTGCGGCGCGTCAAAGGCGGCGGTCTCCCGTGGTCTTGCCCGGAGGCCGTACTCCATGAAGTAGGCAAAATGGCACGAACGCATCCGCTCCAGCCGGGAGGCTGTCATGGAGACCCGCTCCCCATAGATAGCCCGAACGGCGGCGGGAGACAGACTGCCCCGCCGGAGCGATGCCGCCCGCTCTGCGGCCTCCAGCCGCTCCGCGTTGTCCGGCTCCTGCCGAAGATACGCTTTCAGAGCATCATTTTCAGTTCTTGCAGCCATTTCCAATGCTGGAACAACTGCTGTAAAGCGATACTCCTTGTTGACCGGCTCCCGCTCCAAACGGAGCGCCGGGAAGAGTCTCAGCAGCCGCTCCACTACAAACGCCGGGCGCAGCTCCCCGCCGGAGACGTCCGCCGCCGGATAGCTCACCGTCAGGCCGCATTCCGGCTGGGCCAGCGCCGCATAGAGATTTTGCAACTCCACCCCCATCTGCTCCATGCCGCTGGGGGCCAGCTCAATGCCGCACAGGGCCAATGCCTGCCTGTCTGCCTCGTTCAAAAGTCCGCCGGTCTGCCCCGATGCGGGTATCACATGGTCATTCGCTCCCAGTAAAAAGAGATATTTTGTTGTGTGGCGGTCATTCCGGGTAATCTCGCTGACAGATACCTGATCCAGAGACACCGGAATCGTTCCCACGCTGTACTGCGTCAAAACCAGCCGGAACAGCCGCTCAAACTCATCGGCGCTGAGCTTTTCGTCCCCCAATATCTCCACGAACTGATCCAGCACGCCGCAGAGAATTTCCCACAGTTGAGCGGTCTCCTCCGCCTCCTGCATCCGGCCTGCCTCGGCCTGCCGGTGCATCCGCTCCGTCAGAACGGACTCTAACTGCAGCTCCTCCATAAAATCGTACAGAGCATTTGCGTAGTCCCGCACAGTCTCGCCGCTTTTCATCCCGGCTGCCAGCCGCCCCAGCGGGCCGCCGATGCGCCGCCGCAGTGCATTGACCTGCTCCAGCCGGTTTTTTTGACGGTCATTCCACGGCGCGCCGTATCCGTCCGGATTTTCCGTCCAGTCCTCCTCCCGCAGCCACATCCGGCCGCGAATTTCCCACTTCAGAACATAGTTTTCCAGCGCATCGCACTCCTCCGCCGTGATACCGGCGAGGCCCGTTTTCAGCCAGCGAAACATATCTTCATATTCATAGCCGCCGGAAATGGAGGCAAGCACGCCTGTCAGCAGACTCAACACCGGTTTTTCCAGAATGTCGCTGCGGCGGCTGACGTAGGCCGGTATTCCATAACGGTCAAACACGGCCTCGATAGTAGCCATGTAGTCCGCCATGTTTCTGGCGGCCACTGTAATGTCGCGGCAGCGGCACTTCCCCGCCGCAAGCAGCCGCCGGATATCCGCCGCCGCCTGCTCCACCTCTGAATAGAGCGTGGCGGCCTCCCGTATATGGAGCATGGAGCAGTCCCCGTCATAGGGCCGGTTTTCCCCGAAAAAGCAGCGCTCCAGATGGCCCAGCGCCGATGTATCTTCATTTGTCAGCGTTTCGAGCCGAACCTCGCTGCCGGCCTCATCCGCCAAGCGCCGCAGACTCTCCAGCGTTTTCAGCGTCGGCTCGAATATTTCCTCCCGGCTGTCCGGCTCCCCCAGCAGCGTAATGGTCACAGACCGCGCCTGCCGCAAAAATACGGACAAAACGCGCCGCTCCTGCGCGTTGAAGTATGTAAAGCCATCAATGAAGATATTCTTGTCCCGGACGTATGCCGACTCCTCCAAACGCTCGCACAGCTTCGTCATTCGGTCCCGGGAATCCAGCCCAGGCCGCCGGAGACGTGCCTCATAGGCGCCGTACAGCAGGCTCAGGTCCAGTAGCTTATCCCTTGTGGCGCCGGTCAAGGACTGCGCCTGCTCATAAAGCCGCTCCGGCGTGACCTCATAGCATTGCAGCTCGTCAAACAGGGCCAGCATTTGCTCTAAAAAGCCCACCTTCTGCGAGGGGCGGCGGTACAGCGTCAGCATCGGTGCCGTTTCCAACAGGGCGCGCTGAAGCGTCAGCAGCTTGCCGCCGCTGTCCAGCGTTACATCGGAGATACCGCCGGTGATGCTCAGCACCCGCTCTCCCAGTCTGCGGAAGCTCAGCACCTCCGCATACCGGCTGGCGTGGTCGCCGCAGACGCGGCACACATCCACCTCTGCCTGATAGGAGGCGTGCTCCGGCACCAGCAAAATCTGCTGCCCGCTTTCTCCCAGCGCCGCGATTTTCCGCAGGACCCAGTCTGATTTTCCTGTTTTCGCCCGGCCGATCAATATTGTCAGCATAGCTTCCTCCGCTCAGAAATGTTTTTTCCATTCTACCATAATCAGCGCCGCAAATATAGACCCGATTGTCTTTTTTTCGCCGCTATGTTAAAATCAAATTATTATGTATATTGCTGAAAGGAGTCTTTTTATGCCCCATATCCCCCACGGCCCAACGGACGCTGCCTCCCTTGTGCCGTTTGAACCCGCGCTGGAGGCCGCACTTCGGCCCTCACCGGACTATGATGTGTCCCGCTGGCTCTATGTTCCCAACACCTATTCGGAGTACCGTTACATATTGGGTACCCGTGGCTCTCATCCGCTGATCTGCGTTGGTATCAACCCCTCCACCGCCGCGCCGGACGCGCTGGACCCCACGCTGCAATCCGCCCAGCGAATTGCACTGAACAACGGCTATGACAGCTTCCTGATGTTCAACGTCTACGCCCAGCGCGCCACCCGGCCAGACGATATGGAGCCGGTGTGCAGCGCGGCGCTCCACTCCGAAAACCGCAAGGCGTTCCGCTATCTGCTGTCCCTGTCGGACACCCCCGCCATCTGGGCGGCCTGGGGGAATATCATCGAAAAGCGCGATTATCTCACGGACTGTATGCGTGATTTTGCCTCCGACGGAAAGGCCGCGGGCGCACAGTGGTTCACCGCCGGGCCGCTTTTAAAGTCCGGGCACCCGCACCACCCCCTGTACCTAAAGGCCACCACCGCCCTGCTCCCCTTTGATATTGACGCCTATCTTGCCGCCCGGATGTAAATCTCCGCTCCCTTGGTCAGAAAATACAAGAAAGCCGATTCTGTTCCCCGCATATTTGGCGGTCCGATGGGCGATTCCATATTGAATCCCACGGAATAGAGTGTATAATTAGTCATTATTTGTATTTTATTTTGTATAATCATACGAGGTCACACTATGAAAACCTATGAATTTGCCTATGGTCACGGTCATGTTTCCGTGCCGCTGAACGAAGCGGATATTCTCGCGGAGCTGCACGGCAGCGAAACGCCCCCTATTGCCGACATCCGCTCTGCCCTGATTTCCTCGCTGGAGGCCCCCATTGACAGCAAGCCCCTCAAAAATCTGGCCCTTCCCGGCCTCAAGGTCGCGCTGGTGGTCAGCGATATGACGCGCTTCTGGATGCGGCAGGACTTAGTGGTGCCGCATCTTGTGGACTATCTGCTGGAGGTCTGCGGCGTCAAGCCCTCCGATCTGACTATCGTGATTGCCAACGGCACCCACATCGGTGGAAACGAGCAGGAGCTGCGGACGCTGGTGACAGACGGGGTCTATGACCGCATCCGGGTGGAAAACCATGACTGCGAAGCAAAGGACCTTGTATATCTCGGGACAACGCCCCACAAAACGCCGGTGTGGATCAACCACACCGTGGCGGAGGCAGACCTTGTAGTTTGCCTTGGCGCGGCTACCCATCATGTGATGGCCGGCTACGGCGGTGGACGGAAAAGCATTCTTCCCGGCGTCAGCGGTTTGGAAACCATCCGCCACAACCACGCTTATTCCCTTGACAGCACCAAGCTCTGCACCAACCCCGCCATCGGCAACGGCGTGCTGTCCGGCAACCCGCTCCACGCCGATATGTGCGAAGCGGCGGGCATGGTCAAGAATCTGTTCATGGTCAATCTGGTCATGAACGCCCAAATGAAGCTGGCCAAAATCTTTTCCGGCCATTACCTGACCGCGTGGGAGCAGGCCTGTCAGGCGGCGGATGACATTTACCGGGTGGACATTCCCTGTCAGGCCGATGCCATTGTTACAAGCTGCGGCGGCTTCCCCAAGGATATTTCGCTCTATCAGGGCACCAAGACCATTGACAACGTGGAATCCGCTCTGAAGCCCGGCGGTACGCTGGTTCTGTTCATTGAGGCCCCGGAGGGCGGCGGCCCCGCCGAATACTTCGACTGGTCCAAAAACCTTCAGGACGGTACGTTGGAGCAGCGGCTCCGGGAGGCGTTTACCGTGGCCGGCTACATTTTCTTTCTGAATTGCGAGCAGGCGCAGCGCTATCGCATTTTCCTCTACTCCTCCATTGATCCCAAGGACGTTGCCCCCATGGGTATCCACGCCTATTCCGATCTGGACGAGCTGTTGAAGGCCGCGCAGCTTGACGGAAAATCCACCTATGTCATTCCCAACGGTTCCACCGTGATTCCCCGGGTGAAAGGAGCAAACCAATGAAAACCACTTCCGATTTCATCGCAAAGCGCTTCCGCAGCATTGACGCCGGTCTAAGCCTTGATACCGAGGCACTGGCCCGCTACAATGACGTCATTGACCTGAGCATCGGCGATACGGATTTCATCACGGACGATGCCATCATTGACGCCGCGTTCCATGACGCAAAAGCCGGCTATACCCACTACGGCAATCCCATGGGCGACCCGGAGCTGATTCATGCGGTGTGCGCGGCTTGGCAGGAGGATTTCCGCCAGCCCTTAACGCCGGATCATGTTCTGATCACCGCCTCGAGCTGCCTTGGCATGGCGCTGGTCATGATGGCCATTCTGGACCCCGGCGATGAGGTCATTGTCTTCTCCCCCTATTTTTCCCTCTACCGCAATCAGATCGAACTGGCCGGCGGCGTATGCGTGGAGGTCCCCACCTATGCCGAGGAGAGCTGGGCTGTGGATGAGGCCCGCCTCCGGGCCGCCATTACGCCGAAGACCAAAGCCATCATTTTCAACAATCCCTGCAACCCCACCGGCATGGGCTACGAGCGGAAAACGCTGGAGCTGCTGGGCCGGGTGGCTGAGGAGCACGATCTGCTCATCGCGGCGGACGAAATCTACACCACCTATCTTTATGAAGGGGAATTCATTCCCATCCGTACCCTTCCGGGGCTTGCTAAGCGGGTCATTACGCTGAACAGCTTTTCAAAGAACTTCCTGATGACCGGCTGGCGGATCGGTGCCATTATTGCCGAGCCGGAGCTGCTGCGGGCCATGAACGATGTGAATAACTGCCTTATTTACACCGCGCCCTCCATTTCCCAGCGGGCAGCCATCAAGGCGCTGTCTATTCGTGAGGACATCCGCAAGAATTATGTATCCACCTATCGGGACCGCATTTTTTACGCGGCGGACCGCATCGAAAAAATTCCCTATCTCAGCCTGGTACGCCCCAAGGGTACCTTCTACCTGTTCCCCGGAATCGAGAAAACGGGGCTGAGCGACACGGAATTCTGCAAGGCCCTGCTGGAGCGGGCACACATCATGGTCTCTCCCGGCGGCGTGTTCGGCAGCACCGGCGCACACTGCTTCCGCATTGCCTGCACCGTTGGACTGGATCATTTGAAGGAAGCCTTTGACCGTATGGAGAAGCTCTCCTTCTGATTTTGCGTGCATATATGCATAATTTATGCATATATTGTGTATATTTTGCATGATGTATAAATAAATATTCAAAATTAACTTTATATTATGCAATTTTACTGTTGCATTTTCGGATAGAACGTGTATAATCATTCACATAAGGAAACGGAGCACAGCTCCGCAGGATGAAAAGAAAAGGAGATTTTATTATGAAACAGGTCAAGAAAACTCTGGCGCTGGCTATGAGCGCCCTGATGCTGCTGGCCATGCTGACCGGCTGCGGTTCCAGCAAGAAGGACGATGCCCCCGCCGCTGACAGCAACACCGAAACGCAGGAGCCCGCCGCCGATACCACCTCCTCCAAGCTGGATCAGATCAAGGCTAACGGCAAGCTGGTTGTCGGCACGGAGGCTCAGTACGCTCCCTACGAGTTCAAGGATTTGGACGCCAACTTCGCCGGCTGCGATATGTGGCTGGCCCAGCAGATCGCTGACTCCCTCGGTGTAGAGCTGGAGGTTGTGGATATGTCCTTTGACGGCATCATCCCCGCTGTGAAGTCCGGTCAGGTGGACATCGGCATTGCCGCTTTCACCAAGACTCCCGAGCGTGCCGAGGAGATCGACTTCAGCGATCTGTATGAGACCAGCGCCCAGTTTCTCGTTGTGAAGACCGGTAACGCCGATGTGTATTCCACCAAGGAAGCCCTTGCCGGTCAGAAGGTCGGCGCTCAGAAGGGCACCATCCAATCCCAGTTGATTCAGTCCGCTCTGCCCGACAGCGAGCTGTTCGAGCTTGAGAAGTATCCCGCTCTGGCTCTGGAGGTTCAGAACGGCAACATCGCCGGTCTCGTTGTGGATCAGGCCGTGGGCGAGTCCCTGATTGCCACCAGCAACGGCGGTCTTGAAGTCGCAAACTTTGAGTTCACCGCTGAGGAAGCCTCCTTCGGCAAGGCCGCTGTAATTGCCAAGGGCAACGAGGATCTGGTGGCCGCTGTCAACGAGGTCATCAACAAGGTCACTGCCGATGGCAGCTACCAGAAGGCTTATGACGAGGCCGTTGAGCTGGCCGCCAGCATGGGTCTGTAAGTTACACAGTAAATGAACAACGGGCCTCGCCGAAAAATCTCGGCGGGGCTCGCGCCTGTCCTTTCCCACTGCCTTTCCCCATCCCCGGCATTCTTAATACGATAGGAGGAGCTTCCCCCATGACCTTTTTTGAAACCATGGCAAAGCTGCTGGAGCGCTACAGCAGCTTCTTTACGGAGGGTATTGTCAATACCCTCATCATTGCCGCCTTTGCCGTGCTGCTGGGTACGGTGTTCGGTACGCTGATGGCTACGCTGCGGATGTGCCGCATCCCGCCTCTGCGGTGGCTGGCAGTGGCCTACATCGAATTTATCCGCGGTACGCCGCTGATGGTCCAGCTCATGTTCATTTTCTACGGCCTGCCTATGATTGGCTTTACCATTCCGGATGTCTCTTGGATTCCGAACTTCTCCCGGTTCACCGCCGGTATTGTGGCCATGAGCATGAATAGCTGCGCCTATGTAGCGGAGATCATCCGTTCCGGCATTCAGGCCGTGGACCCCGGTCAGATGGAGGCCGCCCGGAGCGTTGGCTTCAGCAGCGGAGAGGCCATGCGCCTTGTGGTTCTGCCGCAGGCTGTCCGCAATATTCTCCCCGCCCTCGGCAATGAGTTTGTCACCGTCATCAAGGAGTCCTCTATCGTTTCCGTCATCGGCATTGCGGACCTGATGTTCCGCACTAATGACGTCATCGCCGTGACCTATAAAAATCTGGAGTGTCTGGCCATCGCGGCGCTGTGCTACTTCGTGCTGACTTTTATCAGCGGCCGGGTTGTATCTCTGGTGGAAAGGAAGATGTCTCATGGAAAATAAGCGGGAAATTCTCCGGGTTGTTGACCTTGAAAAAAAATTTCATAAGCTGGAGGTCCTGAAGGGCATCAACGTCAGCTTCCACGAAAATGAGGTTGTATCCATCATCGGCCCCTCCGGCGGCGGAAAGTCCACGTTCCTGCGCTGCCTGAACCTTTTGGAGCAGCCTACCTCCGGCCAGATTTTATTTGATGGTACGGACATCTGCTCCATCAAGGGCAAGGCCATCGACCAGTGCCGCCAGCGGATGGGTATGGTATTCCAGCAGTTCAACCTGTTCAACAACATGGACGTTATGCACAACCTGATCGCCGCCCCCACCCGCATCAAGGGCATGAGTCAGGAGGAGGCGCAGGATAAGGCCCTGTCCCTTCTTTCCAAGGTGGGCCTTGCCGACCGTGCCGACGCTTATCCCAGTCAGCTCTCCGGCGGTCAAAAGCAAAGAATCGCCATTGTACGCTCGCTGATGATGGACCCGGAGGTCATGCTGTTTGATGAGCCCACCTCCGCGCTGGACCCGGAGATGATCGGCGAGGTGCTGGACGTTATGCGTGACCTTGCGGAAAGCGGCATGACGATGATCGTGGTGACGCACGAAATGCGCTTTGCCCGGGAGGTCAGCAGCCGCACCATCTTCCTTGATGGCGGCACTATCGGCGAAGATAAGCCCTCCCAAGAGCTGTTCGCCCACCCCGAAAGCCCCCGGCTTGTCACGTTTCTCAATAAGGTTCTGTAATCACGCAATTATAAAAGAGCGCTGCATGGAGTATTCCATGCAGCGCTCTTTTTCTCTATTCTGCCAGCCTTGCCTTCAATTTCTCCCATAGCTCCACAGTCTTGAATTTCAGCACATAGCCTTCGTCCGCCTCTGTAATGAGCGCCACCTCATCCTCCGACAGACCAGCAGACAATGCTGCCGCCGGGACATCTGCCGCCGCTGTGGTACATAGGGGCGGAAACACCACGCACCACCAGTTTTTCCCGGCGGCATCGCCGATGAGTACCCGGAGTGCCAGATATTCCCCGGCCGGCAAAGAAAAACCGTCATATTCCCTGGTGGGGAATGCGGTCTCCGCCAGTTCCACCCTCACACCATAGGCATATCCAGTCTCCGCGACCGTGCGTTCCGCAGCAGACTTCAGTTCCGGCAGCGCCGCGTTTAGGCGCTTCTTAGCATCACTGCGGCTTTCCGCCCCCGCCAGCAGCTCTGTAGCCCGCTTCAGAACCGTGTCCCGCACCCGTAGCTTCAGCGCTTGATCCGCCTCCGAATCCGAGTTTGCCAGCACATGAAGCCGAATCACCTTGTCCGCCAGCTCAGATTGCGTATGCAATGCCACAGCGCCGGAGGTCAGCACAAGCGCTGCAAAAACCATCAGGAACACTTCAATGGGATGTATCCGTTTTTTCACAAAAAATTTCCGTCCTTTCCGTAGGTATAACGGAATTTTGGACGGAAATGTCTGCTTTTATACCAATTTCTTTACCGGTTTGGCCACATAGGTCTGCTGATAGGACTTCTTCAGCACCTCCGCCGCCCGCTGTGCCTCCGCCGCGCTTTCAAAAATGCCGTAGACCGTCGGCCCCGAACCGCTCATTGCGGCATTGAGCGCACCGTGCGCCAGCAGGATTTCCTTGATTCGAAAGACCTCCTGGTACCGCTCCGGCAAAAACTCCTCAAAGACGTTGCAAAGCCTGTCCGTCACCCCGGTCAGCTCTCCCCCTTGCAGCGCGGCGGTCAGACCGGCAATATCCGGGCGCTTTGAGAGCACAGCCCCATCCGCCAGCACAAACAGCTCCGGCGTGGAAATGCCAAAATCCGGCTTGCACAATACGATTTGGCACACCGGCAAGGGCGGCAAATCCGTTAGCCGCTCTCCCCGGCCCTTTGCCAGACTTGTCCCGCCGGAAACGCAGAACGGCACATCGCTCCCCACGGTCAGTCCGATGGCCCGCAAAGCCTCGTCCGGCATTCCGGCGGCGTACAGCCTCCGCAGGCACCGCAGCAGCGCCGCCACATCAGCGCTGCCGCCTCCCAAGCCCGCAAAGGCGGGTATGTTTTTTTCCAGCCGCACCGTCAGCGGCGGCACGGGAACTCCCAGCGCCGCGAAAAACGCCTCCGCCGCCCGCTGCTCCATGGAGACCTTATCAGCCGGAAGGGAAAATGCCTCTCCGGTCAGAAGCGTAAAGCCGGTTCCCCTCTCCTCCACCGTTATGACATCGCAAAGGGAAACCGTCTGCATAACCATCCGCAGCTCATGATAGCCATCCGCTCTCCGACCCAGAATATCCAGCGCCAGATTGATTTTTGCCGGTGCAAGCTCCTGTGTCCTCATCGAATTTTCCGCGCCTCCAAATAGTACCGCTTATCCTCCGCCGCGCCCATGGAAAAGGTCTTGCGCGGCAGAACACCGTCCGCCATAACTGTGGAAAAAAGCTGGTCCTTTCCCATAACTGGCAGTAAAAATGCCAGATTTCCGGGCTTTTGCCCCAGCTCCCGGGCCGTGTCATCCCCATGGATATAGTCCACCGTGGTCTCCGGGTGAATCTTCAGATAGGTGTCCAAAAAGCTCTGAAGCGTCCCCACCGCCAGCTGCGCCTTCGGCGCGGGAACGCACCAGCGTTCCTGACGGTCCCGGCTGCAAACCTCTATCGAATGTCCTTCCACACCGCCGATTCGGGCATCCGGGTAAAATTCCAAGAACGCCTTCCACAACGTTTCCTCGTCCACATGGAACAGTACCCGATGAATCGGCGCGAATTGCAGCGCGGGGTCATGAAGGTTCACCACCTCCACCAGCGCGTACCGCGCCGGGAGGGACGCCCACTGCTCCGGCGGCGTCACCTTTTTCAGATCTTCATAGCAGGTCCTGGCAGTAGCCAGCGAATGATTTCCGTCCCCCACGGCAAACAGCAGCGGCGCGGCATCTGCCCTACCGTATTTTTTCGCCATGGCCTCCGGTGTGATCAGTCCGCGCAGCGCTGCTGCCGTGCGCTCCATCTGCGCCTCGGTCAGCCGGTAGCCCGCCGCACGGCCGCCGCCCAGCATCAGGTCCGTATCGTACAGCCGCTCCATATCATCTTTTTCGCTCTCAAGCGGCGAAATGACCGTATGCGCCGGGTCATCAATGAGCAGCATGACATGGGGCAACTCCAGCGCCGCGTGCTCCCGGACCCGGACACGGGGCGGAATCCGCTCCAGCACCGTCCCCTCCGTGGCGCGAATCAGTGCTTTGGAGCCGGGAGTAAAATCGTATTGCTCCAAGTCAATACGCCCCACAATACCGTGCCGGATACGTCCATCGGACTGCGTTCGCTCCACATATACAAGAGAATCCGGCACAGAACGGAATCTGTTTTCCGCAAGATACGTTTCCATACAGGCATTCACAGCCTGAATGCGCTGCTCCACATCGGGCCGGTCCAAGTAGACCTCCGGCAGCACCAGCCGCAGCGCCGTGGGTGCCTCTCCCACCTCTTGCTCCACTTTCTGCCAATAAGCAGGCTGCGAAGTAAACTGGTCACAGGCGATTACCGCCCATTTCCGCATATCCCGGACATTCGGCAGCAGAATATCCGCCGGATAAAAGCCGGTTTCCTGAAAGCTCTGGTTCATAGCGTCTCCTTATTTTTTCAATCATGCTGTCCAATGCCGACAGCGCGCATAAATATTCCGTCCTTGGGCAATATAGCCACAGATCAATCCAAACAGGAGGTTTCTGACATGATGGACAAGATCGCGCTGATACTGGTGATCGTAGGTGCCCTGAACTGGGGCGGTATCGGCATTTTCGGTTTCGATACGGTCGCTTTCCTCTTTGGCGGCCAGACCGCAGTCCTTTCCCGAATCATCTACGCACTGGTGGGCCTTGCCGGACTGTGGTGCATCACGCTGCTGTTCCGGGACACGGAGCACGGCACCGGCCAAGCTCACACGGCCTGAGCACCTTGGAAAAAAGAGCGCCTGTGGGCGCTCTTTTTTACTTTCCGAGCTGCATAGCCTTAACGGCCTCCGCGTCCGGCGTAACATTCACCGTGCGGTACGTGGTGTAGATCACCATGCCCGGCCTGCCGCCCGCCGGTTTTTTTACATTTTTCACCTGCGTGCAGTCCACCGGCACGTTGGCGCCGCCCTGTGCCTGTGAATAGAACGCCGCCAATATAGCGGCCTCCGTAACGTCCCGGTCTGTGGGCTCCCGCCCGCCGGTGCAGAGGATAACATGGGAGCCGTGGAGCTTTTGCACATGGAACCACAAATCCCGATAGTCGGCATCCTTTAGTGTCAGCTTATCGTTTTGCCGGTTATTTCGTCCCACCAGCACGCGCAGACCGTCGGTGGTTCGAAATTCTCTTGGCTTCGATGGCCGCTGCGGCAGCTTTTTCCCCTGCTTACGGATAAAACCGGCATCCTTCAGCTCATTGCGGATGTCCGTGAAATCCTGTTCCGTCTCCGCCTGTTCGATCTCCTGCAAAACACTTTCCAGATAGGCAAGATCACGGCGGGCCAGCGCCATCTGCTCCCGGAGATATTTTTCCGCCGTTTTTGCCTTGGTGTAGCGCTTATAGTATTTGGCGGCATTCTGCTGCGGCGTCAGTAGCGGATCCAAGGGAATTGTGATCTCCGCCTGCTGCTCATCGTAGTAATTTTCGCAGACCAGTCTGCTCTGTCCCCGCTCCATCCGGTAGAGGTTGGCAGTGATCAGGTCTCCCTTCAGCCGCAGGGCGTCCCGCTCCTGTGTGGCGGCATAGTCCTTTTCCTGTATCGCCAGCTTCCGCCGCCCCCGGTCCCGGGCGTTCGTGGCGGTGCGGATCAGGTCCGCGCCGCGCTGGCGTACCCGCTCCTGCTTTTCCTTGGCTTCGTAAAAGTGGTCCAGCAGCTCTGAAAAGCTGCCAAAGGTTTCCGATTCCACCGCCGCGCCATACTGGTGAATGGGCAGCGCCGCAAAATCGAACAGCTCGCCGTTTCGCTTCAGCAGCGTTGCTGTGAAGTTATTTTCCTTTATAGTGCTTATAAATGAAAAGAAAACATTCTTGAAGTATACCCGTCCGGCTTCATCCAGTTGGCACACCCGGCCATCTGTTTCCCCGCAGACCCGGAAGGCCAGCTCCCGGGCCATCAAGGGCGAAATCCCAAAATAGGTGTCCAGCAAAAAGCGGTCAAGTTGGGTTTCCTGCGGCACATCTGCCAAATGCTCATCAAAGCCCGCCTCGGTTTCCTCCAAAAGCGGCAGACGCCCGGTGGAGGCGGGCTGCTCGTAGAATAACCCCGGAAGCACCTGCCGCTGCGCGGACATTTCCACATCCACCCGGCGCATACAATCGATGATGCGGCCCTCTCCGTCCAATAAAATCAGGTTAGACCTGCGCCCCATGGCCTCCAATACCAATGTCCGGTGTCCCGGCTGACCAAAATCATCCGTTACATCCAGCTCAATGCGGACAAGCCGCTCCAACCCCGGCTGGGTAATGTCCGCAACTCTGGCTCCTACCAAGTGCTTTCGCAACAGCATACAAAACATCGGCGGCTCCGCCGGATTATCCCGCAGCAGCTCTGTCAACTGAAGGCGGGGTGCGTTGGCGCCGGCGTTCAGCAAAAGCCGCTTATTGCCCCGCAGAAGCAGAATGACCTGATCCCGAGCAGGCTGCTGCACCTTGTCAATTCGTAAATTCAAAAGCTGCGGGCGCAGCTCCTCTGTCAGCGCCCGGAGCGTGATGGCGTCTAATGGCATGGCTTATTCCTCCATCATTTTGTCAAACAGCTCACTGACCCGCTGACGCTGCCCGCTAAGATACAACCAGCCAAACAGTGCCTCCAGCGCCGTAGCCGTGCTGTACTGTGCGCGGCTGGCATGGTGGGGGACGGAATGCACCTGCGCGTTTCTGCCCCGCCGGAACACGGCGGTCTCCTCCTCCGTCAGCAGCGGCAAAATCTTTTCGGCATACTCCGCCTGCTTTTCCGCCCGTACCAGTTGAATCGTCGCCTGATGGAGCCCCTTCCCGGTGGCCTTACCGTGGGCGCACAGCCAGCCGCGCACCAGCAGCTCAAAAACCGCGTCCCCCATGTGAGCAAGTCCAATGGAGCTGATGCCCCGCAGCTGGTCCTCCGTCATCTGAATTTCAAAATGGTTCTCCATACAAGCTCCTTACAAGGAAAAAGATTTGCATTCCGCAAATCTTTCAAGAATTTTCAACTCTTATATTACCACAAAAACCGAAAAAATTCAAGTCTTGTTCCGCTCTCGGCTCCGGGTGTATAGAATCTCTGAGGTGATTTCATGAATTCTCTTTTCCCTATTTCCTCTCCCTCGGTCATTTACCGAGAGCTGGCAGCCTGTGCGCCCATTTTGGAAAAATTCGGCATGGTGCTCTCCCCTGCCGAGACCGCCGCGCTGGCGGAGCAGCAGTCCGCCGCCCTGCGGAGCAGCGGGCGCATCGACTTGAGCGGAGGCGCTGTAAAGCAGTTAGCACTGATATTCTGCGACTCTCCTTATATTCTCCGCGCAGACTGGCCGGATATGCTGGCGCAGCTTCTCTCCCTGTTCTATGCGCTGAAAAATGAAACCGCTGACCACATCGGGGATACGGCGCTCATTAACGCCATGTACCTACGTTTTCACAGTGTCGGCGGCGATATGGACGCACTGGCAGGCACGCCGCCGGAATGGCTCCGACACGCCGCCGAAGGAGGGGATTTGGATGAGCTGTGAATTGTCTTTCTCCATCACACTCAGCGCCGAGGACACGCTCCGGGCGCAGGAGGCCCTCTGGCGTATTGTGAGCCGGCAGGCTATGCTCTATGCCCCGGAGAGCAGCTCCCTGCCAATAGAAACCGTGACCGCCTTAACGAAATCCGTCCTTCTGACGCTGAACGCAGCGCAAAACCCGGCCATTTTGCTGGCCCCGGACTTAGATGCACTGTTCCGGCAAGGGCAGCGGCGGCTTCGTCAAAAGGCCGCCCTTGCCCATGTGCTTTGGAAGCGGGCCACTGCAATGCAGCCACCGCCGAAGCACTGCTTTCTGCAAGACACACTGCACAGCCTGCGCGATTTTCCGGCGCGCTATGACTGGCGCTTTTTCGCACAGGAAATTCCGTGCAGCATTGACTATCAACTATTCCTGCCGGTCCCGGAGACGTTGGTCGGTGTTGATTATGTTTTGGAGTGGCTGCGGCGGCTCTGTATAGAGCTGGACATTTTGAGCCGCTTTGACGCAGCAGCGGTACACACTGTTCTCTCCGAATTCCGTCCCGATTACCAAACCCTCTGTATCAATCTCTTAGAGCTGCCGCTCTCTCATGCTATCGCTCTGGCAGCGCTGGGGGAGGATGCACGGCTGCTGCCGCTGTCCCCTCCCCAGCGCCAACGTCTGAAGCGCCTTTTTCTCAGTCAGCCGCCGGATAGCTGTCAGGCATTTCTATCCAACATCGCCCGGTCCCTCTGTGATACCCTCAACGTCACTTCCCCGCAGACCCAGCGCTACGTGGAAACCTTTGCGTGCACTCTGATGCCCCGCTTGAAAGCGGCACGGCACACTTAAAAATCGGTATCTACCACTGTACCATCCGTGCGGAGAAACAGCTGCGCCGGGCGCTTCAATGACGCGAACTGCATAGGCGTTATAACCGCCGCATAGGCCCCCGCATTCGGGATGGCCACTACGTCCCCCACCTCCATACGGGGCAGCTCTGCATCGGCCAACACAACATCCGTACCGGTACAGAGGTTGCCTGCTACCGTGACTGTCTCCCGCTCTCGTGTTTCTACCAGCGGAATGATTTGAACCGTATGATCGCCTGTATAAATCGGCTCCCACCCGGCGATCGGACCATCGCCCATGAAATGCTGCATCATCGCCACTATGGAGGGACGGGCAAAGCCGTTGAGCGTGTTGTTCAGCAGTACAAAGGTCTTGCCGTAAGAGATCTTTTTGTCCACAACCCGGGCAGCATAGGTGCCCGCCGTGCCGGATACGTACCGTCCGGTTTCAATGCAGACCCGCGTTTCCGGCAGCTTTTCCCGGAACGCAGTCATCAGCCGTTGAGCCTCCTGCCCCAGCGCAGCGGTATCAAAGGGCTGCTCCGTTTCCCGCATGGGAATCCCCATGCCGGAGCCCAAATTCAGGAATTTCAGTATTCCGAATACCTCCCGCATGGACACCGCCAGACGGAACATCTTTTGATAGTAGCTTTTCAGCACCTCTACACTTAGCTCCTGACTTTTCAGGTGCGTATGAATGCCCACGATGCGAATATTGGGAAGTTGCTTCCACTCCGGCAGCTTCGCATAGATCTGCGCCTCGTCAATGCCGAACTTGGAAGCGGCACCGCTGTCGGTGCCATAGCTGAAGTCCGGGTTGACGCGCAGGCCGATGTCCGCGGTTATTCCCAACTCCGCAGCCGCCTGCTGGATTCTTCCCACCTCGCCTGCGCTGTCGGCGATCACCGTTGCAATGGGAAGTGCAGCCTTGATGTCCGCCAACGTTTTTCCGGGTGCCGAATACAAAATCTGATTCGGCTCCAAACCGGCCCGCTGCCCCATTACACATTCCGCCGCACTGGCCGCGTCAATGCCGAAGCCTTGCGCCAGCACACACTCCAGCACCTTGGGATAGGGATTGCATTTCGCAGAGTAGAGAAACGATACACCGGGGAAATCCGCCTTCAAACGATTGATATTCCTCAAAATCACCGCTTCTTCATAGAGGTAAAAGCTATCGTAAGACTCTGCGAGCTTTAAAATTGCATTGCGTTCCATACGCAACCTCCTTTGCATCTGCATTTTTTTGCATGGGCTTTACATATTTATTGTAGCACAGTACCGACTGTTTCACCATATCAGAAAAAGCGGGAACCGGCATCGCAGAAAAGCAGCAACCTTTATTCCACGCAAAAAGCTGTGAGTAATTTCGTGAGTAAAATTTAAGATAAAACCTCTTTAAAAAGTGATTTCCATTTACTGTATAGAAAATATTTTTACTACGGCAAAACGGCTGTAGCTGTCGAAACATAAAAAAAGACCGCAATCACAATGATTGCAGTCTTTTAAAGCTGGCAGCGGGTGAAGGATTCGAACCCTCACATACAGAGTCAGAGTCTGCTGTGCTACCTTTACACAAACCCGCTATATTCATTGTTCGTGTCACACGAACGAATATTATTATATCGCATAAGCGAAATTTGTCAATAGCTTTTTTCAAAAAAGTATTTTATTTTTAGCATTGAAATGCTGTGAGGTAAAATTCTATAGCGTAATCACCCGCTCGCAGTGCTTCCTCCAACACACTCATTTTCACGCTAATAAATCCGGCGTCTGTCTTATGACAGACGCCGGATTTTCGGTGCAAGAAACAAAACGAAATAATCGTTCAATTAGCCCTGCTCACGCATCTTAGCGAAGCACTCGCTGCAATAGACAGGACGGTCGGACTTGGGCTCAAAGGGAACCTTGGCCTCGCCGCCGCAGGCAGCGCAAACAGCGGTGAAGTACTCGCGGGGACCGCGGGCAGCGTTCTTGCGAGCATCACGGCAGGCCTTGCAACGCTGGGGCTCGTTCTGGAAGCCGCGCTCAGCATAGAACTCCTGCTCACCAGCGGTGAACACGAACTCCTGACCACACTCTTTGCACACTAAGGTCTTGTCTTCGTACATGATTTTACCCTCTCTTTGAAAAGAAAATATATTGCGTTCAGCGCGTGCTGAATTCGCCGGAAAGAATTTGCTGTGCCACCTTGCGCCGGATACGCTGCACAGCGTTGTCCACAGACTTCACGGGCCGCTCCACTTCCTGAGCGATTTCCCGGCATGAAAGTCCGTTCAAATAGTACCCCAAAATCTTTGCTTCAAATTCGGACAACTGTTTCCGGACACCGGATAAGAGGGCTGCTGTATGCTCCCTGTCGATGAGTTCATCTTCAGGGCCGCGCTGCGCCAGACAATTGGTGCCAGAGGTGTAGGAATTGCTGTCAAAATCGGGAGTATCCAAGGAGATCGATTGATTCAAAACCTGATGCTTTTCACGCCCCGCAGACCGCAGAGCAGAATACAGCCGACTTCGAATACAAATCTCAGCAAAGGTCCGAAAGGACGTATCCTTGTCCGCCTGAAACTCCCGAACGGCCTTGATGAGTCCCAGCATTCCCTCCTGTGTCAGATCCTCACTGTCTCCGCCGGCCAGGAAGTAAGGCCGGGCACAGGAGCGAACTAACCGGGTATACCGGGACACCAGAGTCTCCTCCGCCCGCCGGTCGCCGGAAGCGGCCAAACGGCACAGGGCTTCATCTGTCAGAGTATCCATGGACATTGCAACTTTATTCGGAGCTTTGCACATAAGCTATTATACCTATCAAATGTATAAAATGTCAAGCAAAATATAGAATTTTCATGAAAACATCATGAACTTTTTAGTTATTTTATAAAATAGCCGTTTATTCGTGCTCATTCGTTGCCTTTCGGCCATTTATGACAGCGTCAGCTGCTCCATAGGCGGCTCCGGCGTCAGCCCACCCGGGACAGGTCTATGAAGGTGCTGATATGCCTTCTGTGTCACGCAGCGCCCCCTTGGCGTTCTTGTCAGGAAGCCGAGCTGCATCAGATACGGCTCATAGACATCCTCCAGCGTAACGGATTCCTCGCCGATAGTCGCCGCCAGCGTTTCCAACCCCACAGGGCCGCCATTGTAGTTTTCAATGATAGCGGTCATCATGCGCCTGTCAATGGGGTCCAAGCCCAAATGGTCGATTTCCAGCGCACAGAGGGCCTCGTCCGCAACGTCCTTTGTAATGACGCCATCCGCTCTCACATCCGCGAAATCCCTCACACGGCGGAGCATTCGGTTAGCGATACGCGGCGTGCCGCGGCTGCGCCGTGCGATCTCATAGGCGCCCTCCGGCATGATTGAACATCCCAAAATTCCGGCGGAGCGGGTCACGATTTTCGTCAACTCCTCTGGCGTGTAAAGCTCCAAGCGCAGCGTCACGCCAAAGCGGTCCCGCAGCGGAGCGGACAACTGCCCTGCCCGCGTGGTGGCGCCGATGAGCGTAAAATGCGGCAGATCCAACCGAATAGAGTTCGCCGAGGGACCCTTGCCTACAATGATGTCAATGGCGTAATCCTCCATAGCCGGATATAAAATCTCCTCCACAGAGCGGTTCAGCCGGTGAATTTCGTCGACAAAGAGGATGTCCCCCTCGTTGAGATTTGTCAGCAACGCCGCAAGGTCCCCCGGCTTTTCAATGGCTGGCCCGGAAGTGATGCGGATATTGACGCCCATCTCCTGCGCAATAATACCGGCCAGCGTTGTTTTTCCAAGTCCCGGAGGGCCGTGGAGCAGCACATGGTCCAGTGACTCCTGCCGCTTTTTTGCAGCCTGAATAAAGACGCTCAGGTTGTCCTTTGCCTTTTCCTGACCGATATACTCCGCCAGCGTTTTCGGTCGCAGGGATCCCTCCTGCGCGTCCTCCGTTAAAAAGGTCTTGGCGACTATCGGCTCCTCATAAATATCATTACCAAAGTCAATGCTCAAAATGTCACTTCCCTATGCTGTCAAATCCACGCCGCGTCCAGCCGATGTCACTTCACCATTTTTTTCAGGCTCTGACGGATGATCTCCTCCAGCGGCAGATTTTCTACGTCCACACCTTTTAAAGCAATCTGAACCTCCTGACCGGAATAGCCCAGCACCCCCAGCGCGGCGGCGGCCTCCGCAGCTTTACTGGAGAACATGGCAGGGGCGGAAACACCCTTGCCGCCGGAAAAGTCCAGTCCGGCAGCCGTTTCCTTCGCCATCTTGTCCTTCAGCTCCAGAATGATGCGCTGTGCGATTTTCTTTCCAATTCCCTGCGCGGCAGTCAAAGCCTTTTCGTCCCCGGTCACAATGGACATAGCCAATGCCTCTGGTGTATTGGCGGATAAAATCGCCAGCGCCGCCTTTGGTCCCACGCCGGAAACTCCCAGTAGCAGTTTGAAGCTGTTCAGCTCATTTTGGCTGGCAAAACCGTAAAGGTCAAACACGCTTTCGCCCACATTCAGATACGTAAAGAGCTTTTTCCGTTCTCCCCGCTTCAGCTGAGACAGCGTATTGTTTGTCGCCATACAGGCGTAGCCGACACCGCCGCAGTCAATCACGGCCAGCCCCGGAAGAATCTCCGCCACTGTACCGTCCAGATAATAAAACATAAGCGATTCTCCTTATACGGTTTCCTTTTCCGGCCTGATCTGCGGAAGGCGGGAGGTAAAGCTGCGTGCGTGGCAAAGCGCCAAGGCCAGCGCATCGGCGGCATCGTCCGGCCGTGGAACCTTTGTCAGCTTCAGCAGCCGCTTTGTCATATCCATGACTTGCCGCTTCTCCGCCTTTCCGTAGCCGGTAACGGCCATCTTCACCTGTCCGGGCGTATATTCATACAATGGCACTCCGCACCGCTCTGCGGCGCAAAGAAGTACGCCCCGTCCATGGGCCACTGCGATACCCGTCGTAATATTCGTATTGAAAAACAGCTCCTCAATAGAGATTGCGTCTGGCTTCAGCTGTCCGATCAAACCTTCCATATCCCGGTCGATCTGATAAAGGCGCTTTGAAAGCGGCAGCCCGGCGGAGGTAGTAATGGCCCCATAGGTCACCATTTTATATTGTCCCCGCTCCCCTTCAATCAGCCCAAAGCCGATAGTGGCGTAACCGGGGTCGATTCCTAAAATCCGCACAGTCTCCCTCGCTTTTCATACTAATAAAAGTAGTATATCAAATTTTGCTCCAAATCGCAACAGAAAAAACAAATGTTCTATCTGTCTGCCTTGTATTTCTCGGTCCACTGTGATATGATTTATTTTAATCAATACGTGGAACAATGATTGAGATAAAGGAGCCTTCTATGCGAATTATGGCCATTGACTACGGCGATGCACACACCGGAATTGCAATTTCCGACCCCACCGAACTGCTCGCCGGCTATACAACTGTGATCAACGCGCACCGCCCCGAGGCGGTCATACAGCAGATTGCACAACTTGCGAAAGAGTATGGCGTTGAAGAACTGGTATTAGGACATCCTGTCAATATGGATGGCACCTTAGGCCCCCGTTCTGAAAAGGCGCACGCCATGAAGACACTTTTAGAAAGTGCAATTCCCCTGCCTGTCATACTGTGGGATGAACGCCGCACAACGATTGACGCTCACAACATTCTGTTCAACAGCGGTAAAAACGCAAAGCAGCGAAAAAAGGTTGTCGATGCTGTTGCCGCCTCTCTCATTTTAGAGGGCTACCTCACCTATCGTAAAAATCACTGACTTACCGTGCAGTGCCCTCCTTAATAGGACCTTGCGTGAACTGGTGCTATCATGGCAGCGGGCGTTTAAAAAATTGACTTAGGCTTCCTGACGAAACTTCTTAAACAGATAAAGCACTCTGGCTTTCTCTGTATCAGAATAGCGTGAGACCCCGGCGGTGAAAAATTCACCGTAGATGCCGAGAAATTGACAGGTCGCCTCTATGAGCCTTTAAAAGCGTGCAACAAAGCAATCTAAAAAGCAACGTATCAATGTCCGCCAAAATTTTATAATCTGCCGGACTGTAGCGAGTCATCGTGCCGCAATGCCGAATGGGGATCAAAATGGCCGGAAATAAAAAAACTCCCCGCAGAGCGAAAACTCTGCGGGGAAATGTGTTGGCGCTATCTATCTTTCCGGGCCGTTGCCAGCCAAGTATTGTCGACAGAAATGAGCTTAACTACCGTGTTCGGAATGGGAACGGGTGGACCCTCATCCTAATCAGCACCAACTCTATGTCA
>NZ_JARFXX010000011.1:0-73572 GCF_029218125.1 Neopoerus faecalis
TTTGTTTGTTTGCCTGTACAATGGGCAACACGGAAGTAAGAAAAAGTGGATTTATTATTGGGCATACCCGTTACACATTTTATTCTTTGCAATTTTGCGTTGTTATCCGTTCTTTTAATAACAGATTAGTGAGGATTTGATGGAGGCGTCTGAAACGCTGGATACTGCTGACCTATTTAACTAAAGGCCAAATAATTCTGCGGGAATAAAGTCACCATGTGCGACAATTCTCAAAGGAGGAATTGCTGTAAATGAAACGGATCTCAATTTTGCTGGCAATATGCCTGCTGCTGGGCATCCCGGCCCAAGCAGCCGCCCCTGCATTATTCCAGTATCAAAGCAGCCAGCTTGGATTTTCCATCACGGTTCCCGGCGTTCGTCAGGGCGAGGTCATTGCCGAGGAAACCGATACCGGCGTGAACTTTTATCACGCTCCCTCCCGTGAAAAATACGGGGGAGAGATCGGCTCCGTTGTAGTGGTTTCCCCACGGTCTGGTTTCTTCTCCGGTCACTACGATGATATGGCGTACCAGATCATCGCCATAGGAAAGAACCGGGTATTTCTATGGAAGACCCCAGGAGGAGGCGCTCCCACCGGCGGAGATTTTTTGGATGCTTTTAAACGTGTATCCTCCACCTTTTCCATGGAGAATTTGCGGAAAGGCTTGGTTCCGGCTCAGCCGGATGGATGGCCGAAGCTCCAAACAGTGAGGCATCTGGCCTACCTGCCCGTGAGCGGTGGGCTCGCGCGTCCTAACGCCCCTCTGACACGCGGCGAATTGGCACAGATGCTATACACCCTGCTGGACGCTGGCAATAAGGCCGACAGTTACCGAGCCCCGTTCTCAGACACAGCAGGAAAAGACTGCACCCAGGCGGTTGCATATCTTGCCAGCTACGGTATTCTCACCGGCTATGCGGACGGAACCTTCCGCCCGGATGCGCCGATCAGCAGGGCCGCGTTCGCCGTTCTGCTGCATCGCTGTCAGTTTGCGGCACCTGTGGGGCAGTATGGGGAAGAATTTGTGTTTGCGGATGTTCCTGCCGGGTACTGGGCCGAAACGTACATATACAGCACGAAGATTCTGGGCTGGCTACAGGGAAATGCTGATGGACTGTTCCACCCGGAACGTGAGATCACCCGTGCTGAAGCGGTCACTGCCATCAACCGGATGCTCGGACGGGATGAATCTGTGACGGAACTGATGTCTGTCAAAAATCCCTTTTCAGATTTGGCAGAGAGCCATTGGGCTTGTGCGAATGTTCTGGAGGCAGCAGGCGTGCTGAAGGACGATGCTGCTGTGCCTAAGATGGATTCCGTACCCCTAAACACCAGCGCATATCATTTCAGCAGCGAGTCTGATGGCTGGGCAGCTTCTGAGGGCCAGCTTTTCCACACCACAAATGGCGGAAAAAACTGGGACAAGGTCGGCCGTCCGCTTGCGTGCACAGTTTCTGGACTGTTTTTCTTTAGTGAGCAGAACGGGGTCCTTCTGGGAAGCAGCGAAGAGAACGCCTGCGTCCTGATGAGGACAAATGACGGCGGAAAGAGTTGGGACGATCTGCTGGCAAATCCGGCCACGCTGGCCCGGTATCTGCCTGTGGAGCAGTTTCCCACCGAGAAAAGCCTGTTGGAAAGCATTGTTTCAGCAGAACTCCGTCCGGCCAGCCGAACTGCCGTTTACCTGACAGTCCGGTATCATCCCTACGAAAGCGTTCATGTGTACGATTTTGAAGCGGTAAGGCAGACCGTGATGACAGCGGATAAGGGCAACGGCAAGTACACGTTCACTATGCCTGTGGGCAAGGTTGAGATCAACGCTGCTTTTGTCAAGGAAGTTGAGACAAGCCCGTTCAGCGATGTGTCCACCAGCGCCTATTACTATGAGGCTGTGAAGTGGGCGCAGGAAAAGGGCATCACCGGCGGTATTGGCAACGGCCTCTTTGGGCCCAATCAGCCCTGTACCCGAGGTCAGATCGTGACCTTCCTTTTCAGAGCCTATCAGGGCAAGTAAGCTGAGTCCCGAACGAGTGTGCGTGGAATAGCCAAAGAAATATTGTTTTTAACCGCAAGGCGGCTCCTCTATGGAGTTGCCTTGCGGTTTTTCTATAATATCGTCCTAAAGTTCAAAATTCGACTGCAATCGAGCAAAATCAGACGATTACCGCCGGGCATTGTAGAGCGATTGTATGACACAAAACGGCATTTATCGTGTATGATTTACTTAACGGAGGACACGGATGTTTACAAGGAATTTTGACCTGATGACCATTCACACAACGCTCCCCCGTCATCTCACTTTTACAGTGAAAACAGAAAATTGGGGTATCCCTAACGGCTGGATTTAGTTCCAGCATAGCAGAGGTCTTGTGCCGAGACCTACCGCTGGCCGAGAGGCCCGCCCCTGCTGCCCTTTCTCTGTTCTTATCCTAATTTCTAACAGGAGGGGTATCAAATGCCTTTAGTTTATTATGTGCCTGAGTATGAACGAGACGCTTCGCAGACCCCGTTGGATGCCGAACGCCTGTTGCGGCTTCTCGGTGTGAGCGGCAAACTGACGGGTTTCCGCTATGCGGTCTACATGGTGGAGCAAGTTCGGGATCAGCCGGAGAATATGATTCTTATTACCAAGCGCCTCTATGCACAAACGGCGGCGCATTTTCAGACCACGCCCAGCTGCGTCGAACGCAATCTCCGCACACTTATTCAGAGCTGTTGGAATTATCCCGACCACAGCTTCTTGAACCTGATCGCCGGGGCTGAATTGCGACAGCCGCCTACCAATTCCCAGTTCATCGACATTCTGGCCGCTTACCTGAGAAACTGACCGACAGGGAGAAAGGCGGCGCACTGCCGCCTTTCTCTTTTGTCCGTCACTGGAAATGTGGCTCAATTTGAGACAGATTTCGACACTCGCCATTCGGCACGGATGTATCGGCAACGGTGCATCCGTGCGGGCTGGCGACAGTCCGAGAATTGAATAGGTCTATTGGATACATCCGATATGCGCCCGAAAGGAAAGCCGTGCGGGATTGAGCAGGCCATGATCCCAACTAAGAGAGGAGGTATAGGGGGAGCAGCCTTCCGCGCACAAACAAGCCGTGGCTGGCTTGGGGCGATGACCCGCATATCGGGGAGATACGATTGTCCAGCCTCAGTCCGAGCGTTGAAGCGGCCTTGACAGGCCGTGAGCCGTCGCAGGCAAAGGGGGCAACCTGTGAGAACCGCAGGGGGTGAAATTCCCGTGTAAGGTGTGCCAGCACCGTCCAATATGTTCCTGAAACGTACCTGCCAACAAACAAGACTACATCAAAGGCCGCGCCTGCATGAGGGCGCGGTTTTTGTCGATTTTAGACTGAGAAAAAAGTGCCAGGCAGCCCTGCTGCCCGGTTAAATTGTTTTTAGATGGAAATAATGCTTTTAGGGAGGTGCAACCTTGGAAAAGCAAGAAAAGCAACACAAAATTGGAGCTGCAACCTATGTGATCGAGAGGGTGTTTACCAGCAGCAAAACGCCGCAAGAAGTGGTGGCGGAGGAAATCATTACCACGGCTAAAAAAGTCGATTTTTTTGACCACTCAGGAAAGAAAATGGTATAATATCAGTGTAAATGAGTGGTTCCAGAAAGGAGGACATCATGCGGAACCACATCAAACTCGCTGATATTTACTGCCGCTTATCCGATGAGGAAAAGAAACATAAAAACGAGTCCGAGAGCATTACAAATCAACGTGCAATCATTAGGGACTATTGTGAAAAGCACGATATTATCATCGTAAAAGAATTTGTAGACGATGGCTATTCTGGCGGCAATTTTGAGCGCCCTGGCTTTCAAGCGATGCTGGATCATCTTTCGACCGGAAAGGCCAATATGGTCATTACAAAAGACCTTTCCCGGCTTGGCCGTGATATGACGGAATCAAGTTACTACGCAGAACGCTTTTTCCCTGAGAACGGTATTCATTATCTGGCTCCCGGTAATGACTTTGACTCCATGGGAGACAACCTGATGGCACCGTTCCAATTTGCCATGAATGATGTGTACCTGCGTGATACTTCCAGAAAAGTCAAGCAGACGTTAGACATGAAACGGAAGAAGGGCAAGTATGCAGCTTGTCCGCCATACGGCTATAAAAAAGCGGAGCGTACCACCGACCAGCTTGTTCCCGATGAAAATACAGCACCGATCGTCCGACAGATTTTTGAATGGGCATCAACGGGACTTTCAACGCGGACGATTGCAAACAAGCTGAACGAACAATGTATCATCCCGCCTTTGAAATACAGGGTTGAATATCGTGATAAATTCACCCCACAGGGAGCATCCAGAGCGTCAGACTACTGGAACTATACTACGGTTAAGCGTATCCTGCGAAATCGCGTCTATTTGGGACACACCGTACTTGGGAAAACCCGTAAGGTCAATGTGAAGTCCAAAAAGAAAATCTCTATTCCACAGGAAGATTGGTGCTTTACAGAAAATACCCATGAGCCATTGGTGACACAAGAGCAATTTGACCGAGCAGAACATTTCCTCGGAGAAAACACAAAGTCCCATGCGGCCAATCCTGCATTTCGCCACAGTATTTTTGGCGGGATCGCATACTGCGCTCACTGTGGTACAGCGATGTGTTCCGGCGGTTCGGTCTACAAGGGTGAACGCGCAAAGTATTGGTATCTTGTTTGCAATAACTTGACAAGTCGAACACGAAACCGCTGTGAGCATGGTGCCCGTATCCGGTATGATGACCTAATGGAGATCATTCGGCGTGATTTGAACGAGCTGTTGTCATTTGACGATGATGATATTGAGGCCATCACACAGGCGGCTATTCAACAATCTAATGCTTCGCTTGGCGTCGGTGAGGACAAGGAAAAGTCATTGGCCGATATAGAAATAAGGTTGAAGCGTATTGTCAAGATGATTGAACGAGCGTACCGTGATAACGCAGCCGGAAATTTAAGTGATGAATTACTGGATCAAATGATGGAGCGATTTGGAAAAGAGCGTCAGGAGCTTGAAGAACAGCGTGATAGATTGATTGAGGATACTTCGGAAGAAAGCAATATCCGCGATGCGTATGACTTGTTTTTTGACCTCGCCAGACGCTATTCCCATATCGAAACTTTAGATCGAGATATTCTTCATACCTTCATAGAGCGAATAGAAATTGGTGAAAAAATCTTGCCAGACGGTTTAACGATTGCTGGGCCGCGAACTCCCTACCGGCAAAGTATTCGTATCTTTTACCGCTTTATTGGAGAAATCGCAAAAGACCCTGTACGGAATGTAACAAGGGTAGCAAATCTTTAAGAGGTCAAAAAACATCAAACCACCTTGGTGTGTATTGACTTCAAAATAAAACTGAGTTTTTGTGGTGAATACACACCAAGGGAGATGGGTGTCAATCTGAAGCAGGGCTACAACGGCGACCTGACCAGCCGCGAGGCCGGTTCCGTGGGCGGCCAGATGGTCAAGAAGATGATCGAGTCCTACGAGAAGAATCTGTAAGGCAGAAGGACGCGAGAAAAGAGAGGGCGGACACCGGTCCGCTCTTTCTTTTTGCATATCGGCGTGATATAATATTCTTTTAAAGCAATGATCGCTTATAGCAGGACGGGCACGGCGGAAGGGGGAACGGCTGTATGGAAAATATCCACCAGGGACACCGGGAGAAAATGCGGCAGCGCTTTTTAAAGAGCGGACTGGAGGGCTTTGCGGATCACGAGGCGCTGGAGCTTCTGCTGTATTACGCCATTCCCCGGCGGGACACCAATCCCATTGCCCACCGCCTCATCGAGCGCTACGGCTCACTGCTGGCGGTACTGACCGCGCCCGTGGAGGACCTACGGAAGGTAGAGGGCGTCGGTGAAAGTGCCGCTGTGCTGTTGAAGGTGGCGGGACAGATCGGCACCCGGGCAAGGCTGGCTGAGGCGGCGCAGAACCGTCCGCTGTCCTCGGTGAAGACCGTGGGGGCCTATCTGTTGGAGCGCTTTGCGGGGGAGACCCATGAGGTGGTCTACCAGCTTTGCTTGGATCGCAAATGCAAGCTGTTGGCCTGCAAACGGCTGGGAGAGGGCGGTATCGCCTCCTCCGGGCTGGACATCCGCAAACTCATGGAAAATGCTATTCTCACCTCGGCCAGTACGGTGATTTTAGCCCACAACCACCCCAGCGGTGTAGCGCTGCCCTCCGATGATGACTGCGCCGCCACGGAGGCGGCACGGCGGGCGCTGGATACCATCGGCGTGACGCTGGCCGACCACATCATTGTGGCGGACAATGATTTCGTTTCCATGGCGCAGAGCGGATTTTTCGGATAAGACCGCCCTGAAATACGAACAAATGTTTGATTTTTCGGCGCAGATGTGTTATCATAAAAATATAGCATCCTGCACGGACGGGACGGAGCCGCCCCCGCTCCGCCCGCAGAAAAACGGAAAGGATTCCCATGCCGAAATTTGAAGTAGTATCCCCTTATCAGCCCTCCGGCGACCAGCCGGAGGCCATCGACGCGCTGGCGGCGGGCATCGAAAACGGCTTGAAGGAGCAGGTCTTGTTAGGCGTCACCGGCTCCGGCAAGACCTATACCATGGCCAAGGTCATTGAGAAGGTCCAGCGGCCTACGCTGGTGCTGGCCCACAATAAGACGCTGGCGGCCCAGCTCTGCGCGGAATTCAAGGAGTTTTTCCCCAACAACGCCGTGGAGTATTTTGTCTCCTACTACGATTACTACCAGCCAGAGGCCTATATCCCCCACACGGATACCTACATCGCCAAGGACGCATCTACCAATGATGAGATCGACCGCCTGCGGCTGTCCGCTACCTGTGCCCTGTTGGAGCGGCGGGACGTGATCGTGGTGTCCTCCGTGTCCTGCATTTACGGCTTGGGCGAGCCGGACGACTTTGCCCAGATGGTGATTTCTCTGCGTCAGGGGGCGGAGTGGGACCGGGACGAGCTGCTGCGCCGTCTGGTGGAGAACCGCTACGAGCGGAACGACGTGGCCTTCGAGCGGAACCGGTTCCGGGTGCGGGGGGACACGGTGGAGATCTACCCCGCCTACTACAAGGATCACGCCATCCGGGTGGAGTTCTTTGGGGACGAGATCGACCGGATCTCCGACTTTCACCCCCTCACCGGTACGGTGAACCGGGTGCTGAACCATGTGGCCATTTACCCCGCCAGCCACTATGTTACCACCAAGGACAAAATGGAGCGGGCTATCAGCCAGATTCAAACGGAACTGGAGGACCAGGTAAAATATTTCAATGACAATGAGATGCTGGTGGAGGCCCAGCGCATCCGCCAGCGGACGGAATATGACATGGAAATGATGCGGGAGTTGGGCTACTGCTCCGGCATCGAGAACTATTCCCGGATCATTTCCGACCGTCCGGCAGGCAGCGCCCCTATGACCCTGCTGGACTTCTTTCCCGATGATTTCCTGCTGTTTGTGGACGAGAGCCATGTGACGCTGCCGCAGGTGCGGGCCATGTACAACGGCGATCGGGCCAGAAAGGAATCGCTGGTGCGCTATGGCTTCCGCCTGCCCTGCGCCTTTGACAACCGGCCGCTGAAATTCGAGGAATTTGAGAGCCGCATCGGTCAGGCGGTGTTCGTCTCCGCCACGCCGGGGCCCTACGAGCGGGAGCGGGCGGACAACATCGTGGAGCAGGTCATCCGCCCCACCGGACTGCTGGACCCCAGAGTGGAGGTCCGTCCGGTGGAGGGCCAGATCGACGATCTCATGGAGGAGATTCGCGCCCGGGCCCAGCGGAACGAGCGGGTGTTGGTGACGACCCTGACGAAGAAGATGGCGGAGGACCTGACGGAGTTTTTCCGGGCCGCCAATATCCGGGTGCGGTATATGCATTCCGATGTGCAGACCATTGAGCGGATGGAGATCATCCGGGACCTGCGGTTGGGAGAATTTGATGTGCTGGTAGGCATCAACCTGCTGCGGGAGGGCCTTGATCTGCCGGAGGTCTCTTTGGTGGCGGTGCTGGACGCGGACAAGGAGGGCTTTCTCCGCAGTGAGACCTCCCTTATTCAGACCATCGGCCGCGCCGCCCGAAACGCCGAGGGCATGGTCATTTTGTATGCCGATACTATTACGCCCTCCATGCGGGCGGCCATGGACGAGACGGAGCGCCGCCGGAAAATTCAGGACGATTACAACAGGGCTCATGGCATCGTGCCGAAAACCATCATCAAGGATGTCCGGGAAATTCTGGAGATCTCCAAGAGCGAGGACGCCGGACACAAGGCCAAGGGCAAGCCCAAAAAGCTGACGGAGGCGGAGCGGACGGCGGAGATCGCCAAGTTGGAGCAGGAGATGAAGGAGGCCAGCAAGCTGCTGGAATTCGAGTATGCCGCCGTGCTGCGTGACCGCATCATCGAGCTGCGGGGCGGTAAATAGCGGACAAATTTCGAGAGAAAACACGCCAAAACCGAAAACAAACTGTACGAACCGATTGGAAAAATACAGGGGGTATTTATGGAAAAACGCTCTGCTCTGCAAAAGGCTGTCCTGATCTCCGTTGCGGCTATGGCAGTGACCTTCGCCATCCTGACGTTTGTATTTCACAGACTTGAGGGTGTGAAATTTGAAGAGGGGTTCCTGCGGGTGTCGGTGCAGGCCGATGATCCCGCCGCGACGGTCTACGCCGGGAAGGTTCAGGGTGAGCGGGTGAAGATCACCGTGACGGACTGCCCCGATGAACAGCGGACGGAGGTGGTGGTTCAGGTCGGGGACCGCGTCCGTGACGAGTGCGCGGTGGAGACCGGCCTGCCGCCCATTCAGGCGGACCAGCTGGGACCGGTGGAGCACATCCGGATCACCCGGAATGGCCAACTTCTCTTTGAGGGCGGCTATACGGCGGAGCACGACATGGGATGGTACGATCTGGAGGGAAACTGGGCCCCGTTTTCCGGATTGGAGGCCACCTTCAGGACCAGCGGAGAAAACGATTGGGATTCCTATAAAACCTCCGCCGGGACGATCCTGGCCTTCGCAAGAGGACCGGAGCGGACGGCCCGGGGCAGTTGGATGCTGTATTTCACCATGCTGCTGTTTTCCGGCCTGCTGGCGCTGGACGCCGCATACCCATTGGCCTGTTCCGCTGGCAGCATATGTGCGACGTGAAGGACTCGGAGCCGTCGGACTTCTATCTGGGAATGCAGCGGGCGGGCTGGTGCATTTATCCGATTTTGCTGCTCATCGGGTACAACATCGCCCTGTGGGTGCTGCCGTAGCCGACTGAAAACGGGGTGACCCAAAACAGACAAATGTATGTCCGAATGGGCATTTTACATACAGAAAAAACACGAAAAACATTGCAAAGGAAAACATACTATGGAACACACAAAAACCAGGGGGTGTCTGGACAGCCTGGCCTTAAAACTGCTGGCCATGGCCCTCATGCTCTGCGACCACCTGTGGGCCACGGTGCTGCCCGGCGTCATGTGGCTGACGGCGGTGGGCCGCGTCGCTTTCCCCATTTTTGCCTTTCAGGTGGCGGAGGGCTTTCAGCGGACCCATGACCGGAAAAAATACCTGCTGCGGATGCTGGCCTTTGCCCTGATCTCTGAGATCCCCTTTAACTACCTGTACTACTCCTCCCCGGTGTTCCCCTTCCATCAGAACGTGATGTTCACCTTCTTCATCGCCCTTCTGCTGATGCTGGGGCTGGAAAAGGTCCGGAGCAAGGGAACGGGGCTGTATATCCTCGCCGCCGTTTTGAGCCTGCCCGTGGGCTATTTTCTGGGAACGGTCGGCATGGTGGACTACTACGGCAGCGGCGTGGTCACGGTGCTGATCTTCTACCTCTGCCGCCAGATCCCCTACGGCTGGCTCGGCGAGGTGGCGGGACTGGCCTTCCTGAACTGCAAACTGCTGGGGGGCATGACCATCCCCCTGACGCTGGGGAGCTGGACCTTGGAATTCCCGGAGCAGGGCTTGGCGCTGCTGGCCCTGATCCCCATTTGGCTGTATAACGGCAGACAGGGCGCTCACAATAAGGCCATCCAGTATGCCTGCTACGCTTTTTATCCCGCCCACATGCTGATCCTGGCATTGCTGCGGATGTATTTGTAAGAGGTGAGATCTGTGTCCAAACACAAGGAAGAAAAAACCAACGTCATGCGGACGCTGGAGCAGAAAAAAATCGCCTACACGGCTCATGAGTACCCGGCGGACGGGCCGGTGGACGGTGTGTCCGTGGCGGGCTATCTGGGGCAGGACCCGGAGCAGGTATTCAAAACGCTGGTAACAAAGGGTACCTCCGGGGCATACTATGTATTTGACATCCCGGTGGCGGAAAATCTGGATTTGAAAAAGGCGGCGAAGGCGGTGGGGGAAAAATCCATTGCTATGCTGCCGCAGAAGGAGCTGCTGCCACTGACGGGCTATGTCCACGGCGGGTGCTCCCCGGTGGGGATGAAAAAGCAGTTCCCTACGGTGTTCCACGAAACGGCGGAGCTATTCGATACTATCTGTGTGTCCGCAGGGAAGATCGGCGCGCAGGTAGAGGCGAACCCCGCCGACCTCGTGGCGCTGCTGGGGGCCAAAATGGCGGATGTCACCGTGAACTAATGCATGATAAAGTTTGAAAAACTATGAGATTTATTTTAAAATCGCAGTTGACATTAAAAAATTATTCGAGTAAGCTGTCACCGAAAACCGGTTTTACGATAGAAAGCAGGAGCAGTAAGCAACAGTATGCAGGAAAATATCATTGTAAAGGGTGCCCGGGCCAATAATCTGAAGAATATTGACGTCACCATCCCCCGGGACAAGCTGGTGGTGATGACCGGTGTGTCCGGCAGCGGCAAATCCTCGCTGGCGTTTGACACCATTTATGCTGAGGGTCAGCGCCGGTACGTGGAGAGCCTTTCCTCCTACGCCAGGATGTTTTTGGGCCAGATGGACAAGCCGGACGTGGACTATATCGAGGGCCTGAGTCCCGCCATTTCCATCGACCAGAAAACCACCAGCAAAAACCCCCGGTCCACCGTGGGCACCGTGACGGAGATCTACGACTATCTCCGTCTGCTGTGGGCAAGAGCGGGTACGCCCCACTGCCCCAACTGCGGCAAGGAGATCAGGCAGCAGACCATCGACCAGATCATCGATCAGGTGCTGGCGCTGCCAGAGGGGACGCGGATTCAGGTCATGGCGCCGGTCATCCGGGGCAAGAAGGGCGAGCACGCCAAGGTGCTGGAGGACGCCAAGCGCTCCGGTTATGTCCGGGCGCGTATTGACGGGAACCTCTATGAGCTGGACGAGGAGATCAAGCTGGAGAAAAACAAAAAGCACTCCATTGAGATCATCGTGGACCGGCTCATTATCCGCCCTGATATCTGCCAACGGCTGACGGACAGCGTGGAGACCGCGGCGAAGCTCTCCGGAGGACTGGTGATCGTCAATCTGCTGCGGGAGGAGAAGGATCTGTCCTTTTCCCAGAACTATGCCTGTGAGGACTGCGGCATCTCCATGGAGGAGTTGACGCCCCGGATGTTCTCATTCAACAATCCCTTTGGCGCCTGCCCCACCTGTACGGGCCTCGGCAGCCAGCTCAAGGCCGATCCGGCCCTCATTATTCAGGATGGAGACAAGTCCATTTTGGATGGGGCTATTTCTGCCAGCGGGTGGAATAACATCCGCGGGGATGGAATTTCCCGGATGTACTTTGACGCGCTGAGCAAAAAATACAAATTTTCCCTGACGGAGCCGTGGGACAGCCTCAGTGACGAGGCGAAGAACATCATCCTCTACGGCACGAAGGGCGAGCTGCTGGAGCTGCACTATGACCAGCCGCGGGGCAAGGGCGTTTTGAAGCAGGCGTTTGAGGGTATCTGCAACAACATTGAACGCCGCTATAAGGAAACGCAGTCCGACGCCAGCCGGAAGGAGCTGGAGGAGCTGATGAGCGAATGCCCCTGTCCCACCTGCCGTGGGCGGCGGCTGCGGAAGGAATCGCTGGCCGTGACCGTGGGGGATCAGAATATCTACGATTTCACAACGCTTTCCGTGACTGACGAGCTGAAGTGGGTGGATGAGCTGCATCTGACGGAGCAGCAGATGCTCATCGCCGACCGCATTTTGAAGGAAATTCGTTCCCGGCTGGGCTTTTTGAAGTCCGTGGGCCTGGGCTATCTGACGCTGGCCCGCAGTGCCGGGACCCTTTCCGGCGGCGAGAGCCAGCGAATCCGGCTGGCCACCCAGATCGGCAGCAGCCTGATGGGCGTGCTGTATATTTTAGACGAGCCGTCCATCGGGCTGCACCAGCGGGACAATGACAAGCTGCTGGCAACGCTGCAAAGGTTGCGGGACCTCGGCAACAGCCTCATTGTGGTGGAGCATGACGAGGACACCATGCGGGCCGCGGACTACCTCATCGACATCGGCCCCGGCGCCGGGGTCCACGGCGGTCAGGTGGTGGCAGCAGGCACTCCGGCGGAGGTGATGGCTAACCCCGACAGTCTGACGGGGCAGTATCTGTCCGGAAAGAAGAAAATTGAGGTGCCTGCTGTCCGCCGTCCCGGAAACGGCAAGGTTTTGAAGGTCATCGGCGCGGCGGAGAACAATCTGCGCCACATTGATGTGGAGTTCCCGCTGGGGACGTTCACCGTGGTCACCGGCGTGTCCGGCAGCGGTAAGTCCTCTCTGGTGAACGAGGTGCTGTTCAAGCGCTTGGGCGCGGAGCTGATGCGGATGAAGGTGCGCCCCGGCAAGTGCGACCGCATGGAGGGGCTGGAATATCTGGACAAGGTGGTCAACATCGACCAGAGTCCCATTGGGCGGACGCCCCGCTCCAACCCGGCAACCTATACGGGACTGTTCAACGATATCCGGGACCTGTTCGCCTCCACCCAGGAGGCCAAGAGCCGGGGCTACGGACAGGGGCGCTTCAGCTTCAACGTCCGGGGCGGCCGGTGCGAAGCCTGCTCCGGTGACGGTCTATTGAAAATCGAGATGCACTTTCTGCCGGATATTTTTGTGCCCTGCGAGGTCTGTAAGGGCAGACGCTACAACCGGGAGACCTTAGAGGTCCGCTACAAGGGCAAAAACATTGCCGATGTGCTGGATATGACGGTAGACGAGGCGCTGGAATTTTTCTCCGCGCTGCCGAAGCTGAAAAAGCGGCTGCAAACCTTGCAGGATGTGGGCCTTGGCTATGTGAAGCTGGGGCAGCCCTCCACGGAGCTTTCCGGCGGTGAGGCCCAGCGGGTGAAGCTGGCCACGGAGCTTTCCAAGCAGGCCACCGGCAAGACCATTTATATTTTAGATGAGCCTACTACCGGCCTCCATTCCGACGATGTGCGGAAGCTGTTGGAAGTGCTGCAGCGTTTGGTGGACGCGGGGAACACCGTGGTGGTTATCGAGCACAATCTGGACGTTATCAAGTGCGCCGACCATCTCATTGACCTCGGCCCCGAGGGTGGCGATGGCGGCGGCACCATTGTGTGCACCGGTACGCCGGAGGAGGTGGCGGTCTGCCCCGCCAGCTTCACGGGACAGTACCTGAAAAGAATGCTGAAATAAATTACTCCTATGATAAAAGCGTGAGGTATCTAAAAGATACCTCACGCTTTTTTTGTGCCTTATAGAAACAACGGGACTGCTTGGCGTCCATCACCGCAGCTCCTGATCCAAATTTTCAAATAAGGGAGAATGGAAAAATTCACTGATAGAAATATCCAATCCGTCACACAGCTTTTTGAGTGTGCTGATGGTGGTGCTGTGGTTTCGTCCGCTGACAATGTTGTTGACGGTAGATTGTGTGACACCGCTGAGATAGCACAAAGCGTTGACAGAAAGATTGCGTTCCTCACATAGCTCTATAATTCGCAGACGGACTGCTTCTCCGATACTCATGGTGTCACCTCTTTCAAGGAAAACTTATAAAAATTCCACCTTGAAAACTTACCCCATTTGAGTTAATATAACTCAAATGGGGTAAGGAGGAATTTTATGAGCGACAATTTGGACTACAAGGAAGCCTATCTGACCATGATGCGGGCATCGGAACGAGCTGTTCGGGGATTGGAGCTTTTACAGCAGGGAACATCAAAAATCATGCTGGATATCATCAAGGCGCAGCAGGCGGCGGAGGAGTTGCTTTTGAATCAGCCGACTACCCGGCTTCGCAGAATGAGCAGGACGAGGACTGAAAGCAGCTTATTGTAAAGCGGATTGGTCCCGATTTACTTGCATTTCTATGGATTCTATGATATTTTAATACTGCAACCATCAAAAATGCTCAAAGAAAGTTGAGGATCACCTATGTCAAACATTACGAAAACCGCTATGATCACCATCTGCGGCCGGCCTAATGTGGGCAAGTCCAGCCTGACCAACGCCCTGGTGGGGGAGAAGGTAGCTATTGTCTCCAACAAGGCCCAGACCACCCGCAACCGCATTTACGGCATCGTCAACCGGGACGATACGCAGTTCATTCTGCTGGATACGCCGGGTCTGCACAGGCCGAAGTCCGCGCTGGGCGACTACATGGTGAAGGTTGTCACCTCCAGCCTTGCGGATGTAGACTGCGCGCTGCTGCTGGTGGAGCCGATTCCCCATGTGGGCGGCCCGGAAAAAGCGCTGATTCAGCGGGTGAAGGAGGAAAAAATTCCCTGCATCCTCTGCATCAACAAAATCGATACCGTGGAGCCAGCGGAGCTGCTGCCGGTCATTGCCGCCTACAACGAGGAATGGGACGGCTTTGACGCCATCATCCCTATCTCCGCCCACAGCCGCAGCGGCTTGGACGATTTGATGCAGGAGCTTCAAAAATACGCGCAGGAGGGGCCGCAGCTATTTCCGGACGGTGAGAGCACCGACCAGCCGGAGCGGCAGGTCATGGGTGAGCTGCTGCGGGAGAAGCTGCTGCTGTGTCTGGATAAGGAAATTCCCCACGGCACGGCCATTGAGATCACTAAATTTTCCGAGCGGGATTCCGGCGTGGTGGATGTGGACGCCACCATTTACTGCGAAAAGGCCAGCCATAAGGGCATCATCATCGGCAAGCAGGGCGCCATGCTGAAGAAGATCAGCTCTCTGGCCCGGGCCGATATGGAAAAATTCATGGGGACCAAGGTCTTTCTTCAGACTTGGGTAAAGGTCAAGGAAAATTGGCGGGACAATGTGAATTACGTGAGGAGCCTCGGGTATCGGGACGAATAAGGTAAGGGAAGGCCGATGTCAATTTTCCGCGAACGGCAGTGAGCCGCTGCCTTAGCGGCGTACAAGCGCTTTGCATGGCAAAGCCTTGGAGCTGGCGGGCTTTGCCTGACCGCTCAGGTAAAATCAAGGACTCCCATGAAATAAAATTTCATGGATACAAGGGGTGAATGCTATGAAGAACTATGTTTTCACTATTGTGATGAATATTGTCGCGGCGATTGCACTGTTTGGGGCCGGTTCGCAGAAAATGAATAATCTTACCACAAGTATTCCAGCTATTCTCTGTATCATTGCTGCGATTCTTGCCATTATCCAGATCAAAAGGGGAATGGACAAATGAGGGCAGGTGAGGGCGTATGAAAAGGGAAAAGCTGGGAATTGCCATGGCCTGTTTGTGGCTGGCCATGCTCTCCTACGGGTCCTTTCCGTTGGAGCTGTCCGCCGCAGGGCTGGCAATTCCCTGCGTGGCCTTTGCGCTTCTTCTGTTGGCCGGATTTCACATGGAACGCTGGCCGGTATGGAAAGCGGCGCTGCTGAGTTGCCTTGGGAGCGGCATCGGTATGCTGGTCCGCTATTTTGCGGAGTACGGCGAGGCGTGGTGGAACGCAAATTTTACAGCCGAAAATGCGGTGCGGCATTTGCTGTGGATGACGGTCTGCGGCATAGCCATCTGTCAGATTTTTCACTATTTGGCAGCAAAAGAAAGCAAATAGAAAAAACCGGAAAGGGAAATACCCTTTCCAGTTTTTCTATTTGACCGTCAACTGCCGCAGCAGCGGCTCAAAGTCTACGCCTTCGGCTTCACCGGCGCCCTCAGCCACCGAACGGGCCACACAACTGCCGACAAAATCCACTGCCGTGCGGGCGGCTTGGAGCAGGGGCGCGCCGCGAGTCAGCGCACCGGTGAGCACGCTGGCAAACAGGTCGCCGGTGCCGGGGAAATCCTGCGGAACTCTGGCTGTTTGAACGGCCTCCACCTGACGGGTGTCCCGGTCATAGCACAGGGCACCCACCTGCCCGGGCGCGGCGGCGTAGCCGGTGAGGACAACGGAGCGTTGTCCCTGAAGGCTCAGTGCCCGTACCAACTCCGAGGCATCGGCGGTTTGGGATTCATGGTAGGGAATGTCCAGTAAAATAGCGGCCTCTGTGAGATTTGGCGTGATGACATCGGCCTGCGCCACCAGCTCCCGAAGACCCTGGCGCAGCGCGGGCGTACAGGTTTTGTACGGTGTGCCGTGGTCGCCCATGACCGGGTCCATGACCAGCAGTGTGTCCGGTGCGTGAAAGCGGCGCAGAAAGTCCTCCACAAGATTGATTTGTGGGGCACTGCCGAGAAAGCCGGTATAGATGGCCTGAAAATGGAGCGAAAGCTGCGACCAGTGCGCCGAGATGCGGCGCATTTCGTCCGTGGTGTCTAAAAAGGTAAAGCCGGAGATGCCCGTGTGGGCGGAGAGCAGCGCCGTTGGCAGCGGGCAGCACTGGCAGCCCATGGCGGAGAGCACCGGCAGGGCAATGGTCAGCGAGCAGCGGCCAAAGCAGGACAGGTCATGAATGGCGGCAATACGGGGAGCAGGCATGGCGATTCCTCATTTCTGTTGGATATGACCATTGTAACGCGAAACTTCCTCTTGTTCAAGAGGGAGCGGTGTGCTATAATATTTTGGAAATTGAAAATGCGGGTATGGCGGAATTGGCAGACGCGCAGGATTTAGGTTCCTGTGAAGCAATTCGTGTGGGTTCGACCCCCACTACCCGTACCACGTCGGAGCAAGCTTTGTATCGCTTGCTCCGACTTATTTTATAAGTCAGAGCGCGCTCACACCGCTGCGCCTCCTTTTCACCCCGCAAACGCTTTGCCGGTTTGCGGGGCGAGGAGACGGGGGCCTTGGAATGTGGGCATCTTTTTATTGGTGCCCCTTCGATTTGCGGTCAAGGTATTCTGCGGTGAGCTTGCCATTTTGCACATAGACGAAAGTATTTCTTTAGCAAAAACAGAAAAATAAATAAAACTCGCAAAATCCTGTAACAAATCACATCGCTCCTGCGTCTTGAAAGTAGAGAGCCAGAACCCACCCATAAAAGAAAAAGAATAAGGAGGCATTTATGATGAAAAAGTACGGGTCATTCGCTGCGGGTATGGTGGCGATGCTTATGGTGGTCTCCACCGTGGGCAGCGTGTCGGCAGCTTCCAGCCGCGTGGAGTACAACAAAGCCGGAATTTCCCTGTTCGGTGAGAATAAGGTCCTCGCCGGAGAATCCTACAAGGCCCCTAACGGGCAGGATGTTCCCTCTGTCATTACATACGTCGATGAGACCGGCGGCAAAACCAATTATCTCTCCATCCGCCAGATCTCCGAGCTGCTGGGCATCGAAGTCCGCTGGGACGGACAGAAGAATCGGGTGAACCTGGGCGCAGACCCTGCGGATTATGTGGTGGTAGGCGGGAAAGAGGACGATGGCAGTATCCCCGCCAACGCCACAAAGCCGGTGCTGGGGACTGTCCATGGGCCGTTCACAGAGATCGACCCGGCCAAGGCTGTCGGAAAGTCTCTGACGGGCGTTCTTCAGGACAACACCAAGGTACAGACTACCTGCGGTTATTCGCTGGAAGGCACCTTCTATCCCGAAGACGGACAGTACATCGTGCTGACTGTGACCAACAACGGCTCCGCCGTACAGACGGTGACTGCCGGACGGGCGCTGACGCTGGGCGGCTTTGAGAAGTTCACTTCCGTTGACATCGGCGCGGGCGAGACCCTGACCAGAGCCTTCACCATCGCGGACGGTGCGGAGGAACTGGAAAGCACGCTGGCTTTCGGCGTCTACGCCAAAGGCGTTTCCAGCCTCAGTGACATTACGGTTTCTCTGAAGCAGTATAAGTAAAGAGTTGGGGAAACCACCGCGCAGAGTGCAAGACCTCTGTGCGGTGGGCCTTTCAGACGTTTCCCATTCAAAGGAGAACCACATGAAAACAAGGAAGAAAAATATCTGCATCAGCATGATTCTTGCGATGCTTCTGCTCTTATCCGCTTGTGCAAATGGAAATGAGACCCCTTCAGAGCCAACACAGTCTGATTCAGAATATCCAGCAGTAACCCCGCCAGAACCGGCTGACGCGCCTCCGGCGAAGGGGACAGTGAAAACATTTCAATATAATGACTTCTCTCTGGAAGTATCTAATGTGAAAGAAATCAAGCAAGGGAGCTGCTTTGATGGCATGGAAACCTGTGTGTATGACGTCTATGTTGTATATCCCGGAGCAATGGCAAAGGTTCTGAACGCCGATACATTTATTGATGAGGAAACCAATCTTCCCCATGCAAATTGGGCTTTTTCAACTTCAGATGATGAACGAATCGACATTATGGATGACATGGAGCCGCTGGAAATCACTGAAGATATGCTGGGGGTTTACGATACGGAGTCGAGCATCTATGTGCTTGGATTTGAAATGGATGACGGGGATAGTCAAGGAAATTAGGGCAGGTTATATTACATAATTACAGCAGGTAACTTCACTGGCTAAGAAAGGGAGGTTTACTTTATGAAAAGCAGAGCAATCGGCATTCTGGTCATGGTGGTGATCGCGGCGGCTGCTATCCTTTGCATGGTCGGCTTTAAGGGGCAGTCCAAGGAAGTGTATCTTGGAGATATGCAGGGCGAGACCCTGCCGGACGGAGGCACGCGGTATGACCTCGGCGATGGCGATTTTGTGATAGAACCGGGGAACTGAGGAAGCAGAAAGCCGGGAATCGGCAAGGTGCTTTTCAAATGTTAGAAGGAGATACCAAATGAAAGCAATGAAGAACATCGCGCTTTTTGTGTTGGCGCTGCTGCTTCTGACCGGCTGTCAGGCGAAGCCTGCCGCGGATAATGCGGACAGTGAAGTCGATGCGGTCAGGGAGTGGTTCACAGCAGAGGAGCCGAACTATGACCTTGTCAGTACCGACACGGTCAAGGAGGGCGTATATGCGCTGCTGACAACCTTTACGCCGCCCGGCGTGGAGAAGGGTTACACCATGGTCAGGGCGTACATTGTGGCCGCAGAGGGCGAGGGGTACACCATCGAAGCATTAGGGGACGCCTATGGCCCCGGCAGCATCGGCTTTTCTGCAGAGGTGCTGAGCACGGAGGAAGCAACCGTCCTCTTTGGAGATATTGGCAGTTCGCTCTACGATCCTACCACGGACACGCGCAGGGACGTTACCTTTACGGACGTCGCCGCAAAGCTCGCTGACGGGAGGGAGGTCTCTATCTCCGTTCAAAACAATGCGCCCTATATTCTCATTCTGGACGCGGGAGCCGAGGTTTCCGACGCCGTATTTCGGACGGAGGACGAGGAGCTTCTTTACTCCGCCTGCTATGGGAAACCGGTGACTTATCATTCTGACCTCTATACGGATGATGACATAGAAAATGCTGTGGCGGCCGTAACCGCCTGTTTTGAAACGGAGTTTCAGGGCTGCACTCTGACGGAGCTTCGCTACCCCGGAGATGCGTTGTCCGATCTGTTCACCCAATGGGCGCAGGAATATAACGCGGACGAGGCCATTGTTCTGTATTCGTCTTTTGATACGGATGCATCGGGTGGTGATGGCTCGTTAGAGCCAAATACAACGTATGATGACTTTCAGTGGATCTTGGTGAGGGACAACGGCGGAACGTGGGAAGTGAAAACGTATGGTTACGGATAATACGGAGAATAAACCCGATAAGGAGCGATAACTGCAATAAATAGAAAAGAGTTTCTGACCGATGTGGCACAGCGGTGTCCTGACATGAGAATGGGGATTTGCTACCGTGTGACCGAGTGATTTGTGGGACGCACGGCGGCGCTGCTTCAGCCACTGCCCTGCGGATAACGGTTGGAACCGGCAGAAAGGCCGCAAAAGTGCGACTTTTCTGAAAGCAGGTGGTTAGCCGACTCTAACTGCTGCTTACAAAATACGGACCATGCGGAAGGAGAAAAGTGTGATGCCATATTCGGAAAAGCTAAAGTCATTTCAGGCAGCGCATCCATGCGAAACGATCGCCGTCTGCGGTGCACAGTGCCGTTATATCCTGAGCGGAGAGAATATCGGTAGAACGCTTGTGTTCCTGAATGGCGGTATGAATACGCTTGAAATGTGGATGGACTATGTAGAGGGACTGTCCGGTGACTGCCGGGTGCTCCTGTTCGACTATCCGCAGGAGCTGCGTACAAATCAGGAGCTTGTTGCCGGAATGTACGCCTTTTTTCAGAAGCTCGGCATTGAAAATCCCGTTTTTGTGGGTGCGAGTGACGGCGGTATGGTCGCGCAGATCTATGTGCAGAAATATCCGGGAGAAACCGGCGGACTGGTCCTGATCTCGACCGGCGGCATGGACAAAAATACGCTGAAAAGCCTGAAAAGGAAATACTTCCTTGCGTCGCTGATGCTGTGGTATATGAAGCACTGCAACTATGAAAAACTGAAACCGAAGCTCATAAAGGCTGGTATGAGCCATATCCGAAATGAAAGCGCGGAAGAAATCGCCTATGCACAGGATATGTTTGAAACGATTTTTAAGGATTACAAGCAGGAAAAGGATGTGCATATCTCGGGACTGCTTGCCGATCTTATGAACCAAAATCCCGTGACTGAGGCTGATTTTGCGGCGCTTGAAGGGAAAATCCTCCTCATCCTGCCAAATCAGGATTTCTTCTCGGGTAGGATGCAGAAGGACCTTATCAAATTGATATTGCAGAGCTGAATGAGGATGAGGAAGGTGTTCCGGGAGCTACCATGCGTATCAGTTTCATAAACCACTCTAAAGAAACACAGTCCGTGTACATCGTTCGGCGGCCTAATGGGAGTCTAACGGATGTAGAACTTTTTTCTAAAGTAAAAATCGCGCCGGAACAGACGGTGACTCGTGCATCCTATCTTGAAAAGGATGAAGGAGATTTTGCAAGAACACTGACTTGGTGTATGGCCGGAGGAACAGTTACCAATGTAGATGTGGTCGTGGATTCCTTCTGGGGCAAATTTGAATAACAAGCCCAAATTGGCGGGGAGGCGTTCGCCTCCCCGCCTTTTGAGAGATTCACAGAACAGTCACCCAAAATTTTTTGAAAACTTTTTGTTTTCATGAGACAGATTCAGTGGTCGGTGCGTTTATAAGATGAAGGGTGCGCTTTTTGGAAAAATGTGTTACCCTATCAAGAGAGAAAGAGAAAACGAGGTGGCTGCCATGCTGACGATTCTGCTGGCCATGCTGGAGGACGAGGAAGACCAGCGAAAATTTTTGAAATTACATACCGCATACGAACAGAAGCTCTACCGCATTGCCCTGAAAATTCTGCGGTCTCACGAACTGGCGGAGGACGCCGTTCAGCAGAGCTAGGTGCAGGTCATCCAGCATTTTGAAAAGGTGAAACAGGTACCGTGGGGAGCTGTGGATGGCTATCTGGTGGTCATTGTGAAGAACGTGTCCATGACCATGCTGCGGAAGGAGAACCACACGGATCCACTGCCGGAGGACTGGGACGCCCCGGCGCCCTCCGCCCCGGAGATGGACGAGACCGGGCGCATCGTGGAGCTGATCCGCTCCATGCCGGAGCGGTACCGGGAGGCTTTGGAGCTGCGGTTCGCGTGGGAGTACAGCAATCAGGAGATCGCCAAGGCGCTGAAGCTCAACACCTCCACCGTGGCCACGCTGGTGGCCCGTGGGCGGAAGCTGCTGATCGAAAAATTGCAGACGGAGGGCTATTGCTATGAATGACGCTCTGTTTGACGCGAAGCTAAAGGAGGCCCTGCTGCTGGCGGCCACCATGGATTACGCAGAGGTGCTGTCGGAGCCGGAGGGGACGGAGTCGCCCTGAACGCTGCCTTACCGCCGCCAGCGGAAGAAAATGCTGGCAGACCCGAATAAGTGGTGCAAGGAACACCTAAAGCCGGTATGGAAAAGGGTGGTTCAGCAAGCAGCGTGTTTCTTCTTAATCCTGCTGGTTGGGCTGGGATCGGCTATGGCAATCAGCCCGACTGTGCGAGCTGCGGTAATTAACTTCGTAAAAGAGGTGTTTCAGAATCAAGTGATATATCGGTATACTGGAATCTCTAATGACGAGAAAAAGCCTGAACTACCAGATTTTGAAATTACTAATTTACCGGATAGCTATATTATCAAAATAATTACATTTCTGTATTCCAACGGTATTGCCGGTCCTCACCTTGCGGGTGGAGCCGCTTCGGAACCTGTCACGGTCAACGGCTGTTCCGGTATGTATTACGCCGTTGCGGGCTCTCTGGACGAATATTCCGGCTATGCCAAGAGAATGACAGAGGATGAGGCAGGGAATGAGATTGTTGCCGTTTCCTATAAGCCCCGCAACAAGGCCACCCTTACATGGACCAACGCCGAAGGCGTGACCTTCACCATCTTCGGTGCCTTTGAAAAGGATGTGCTTCTGAAAATGGCGGAGAGCATTACACCAAGAGCTTTTTTAACGGAGGGTGATGGAACATGAGACGATTTTTTATGGTTTGCCGTTTGGGAAGTTTTTTGCTGGGCCTGTTTATTCTGCTGTCACTTCTGACCGGAGGAGCAAAGGCGGCACAAATAGCGGCTGCGGACACGCTGCTGGTGCCGGAGCAGCGGACCTACGATGGCCGCTTCCGGGACATGAGCGGATTGCGGTGCGCCGACGCGGTGAAGACCAGCTTTGATACCGGGCTGCTGGAGGGGCGGCAGGCTGACCGGTTTGATGCCGTCAGTGAACTGACCAACGCCCAAATTCTGGTGATTTCCGCCCGGCTGTATGACCGGCTCACCGGAGGCAGCGGCCTTGCGGCTCCGGCGGTGGGGGAGGCGTGGTATCAGTCTGCTTTGACGCTGCTCTCCGGCCTGTCCACCGACACGGCTCAGTCCGCCATGAGCCGCAGCGTTTTGCAGGCTTGGAGATACAGTGAGGGGACGGATTAGCCCCAGCAGCCGTGTACGCGGAGCGACTTTGCGGCGCTGCTGCTGTTGGTGCTGGACAATGCCCATGTCACCCTGCCGGAGATCAACACGCTGGAGCGGGATGTACCGGACCTGACTGCCGGCAGCGTGGTGTATGAGCTGTATCTCTCCGGCGTTTTGAACGGCGTGGACGAGTACGGCACCTTTGACGGTCAGCACACCGTGACCCGTGGTCAGGCGGCGGCTATGCTGGCCCGGCTGGTGGATCCCGCCCAGCGGCTGAAGCTGTCCTTCCAATCCTTCAGCCAGTGCCGGGATATTCTGGGCGTTGACCCAGCGGCGGTCTTGCTTATGGTGGATGGTGCGGACTTCACGGCGGAGGACTGCTCCGAAGCACTGTATCAAGGGCTGCGGAAACAGTAAAACCACTTGCTTACGAACGGAAATCAGGATATTCCCGCCGCATTGACTTATCTTGAAAAGACAGTCAAGCTGTACGCGGCGCGGGAGGCGTTGGCGGCCTCCTTGAACCTTACGGTCACGGATGCGGAGGTGGACCAACGGGGACCGTTCCGGGATGGCTATCAGGGACAGACCACAAAGAGTCTTCGCGTGGAGGCCCGGCAGACGATTTTGACGGAGAAGCTGCTGGCTTATTTTGAGGCGCAGTATGGCAAAGAAGTTGCGTATCCTGGTATGGGCGCGGTCTCCGTTGGTCAGGAGCGGCTGGACGCTGCGCTGGACAAGCTCTGCGCGGCTATGACGGTTCAGCGGAGCGAGATATTGAAGAACCTCGATTTGCAGGCGGTTCAGACCCGGCTGGTGAAAGCCCCCCCGGCTCTGTTGGTACAGACTATGACCTGTACCGGTAATTTTTAAGACAAAACCGTTTCCCGCCTGTCTGCTGGGCAGACAGGCGGGAAGCGGTTTTGCTTTCCCTAATGCAGAGAGGATAAATGCAGCGCAGGCGTTGCCCCTGTGCTGCAGAAAAACGCTGTCGAATTTATTCGGCGGCGTTCCTTTCTTCGGTAAAGCAAGCATACGGTGTGATGGTTATGCGGTAAGCGCAATGAGAAAGAGCAAAAATACGAGCAAAGGGATAGGCTGAAAAGGCCGAGGCGATAAGTAAAATACTTATCGCCTCGGCCTCATTCTGCGCGGGGATTATGCGAACTTGGAATAATAAGTAATGCAAATCGAATCATCGGAACCGGAAGGACCGTAACTTGCAGACGCAGGCAGCAATGCTCCGTGAAGAAATCGAAGAAGCAGAAGGCAAAAGTGCCAATGTTGACAGGTTCCTGTCCGTTGTCCGCCAGTACACCGATATCCCAGAGCTGACACCCCCGTATCCTGCATGAGTTCGTTGAGAAGATCGTCATTCACGCAGCGACCGATCCCCATAGCAAAATCAACCGCAGGCAAGAGGTTGATATCTACTACAAAGGTATCGGGATTTTGAAAATGGCCAAAGTATTTGATAGCAGGCAAAAATGAAAGAAATGGCATAGCCGAAGCTATACCGTTTCTCTCTCGCCTTAGAATGTTTTCTTAACTGGACACACCTAATGGATGTCCTCTTTTTATTGGTACGGGCCGTGGGAGTTGAACCCGCGCGAATTGCTGCACAGGAACTTAAAGGTGATGTCACCTTAGTAAAGGCTTTTATGATTTGATATGATGCTGAATAAAACGATCCTGCCCATTGCCGTTCAGAACCAGTTTCCGACAATTCTGAAACAGTAGGTGTTAGCGGCCTTTCTAATATATAAAATTCGCGCGCAAATTCTGACTTTTGTGTGTGAATTTTTGTTGTGCTTATTTATGATCTATGCTAAAATAAAAATCGAGTACAGATAATAAATATTTGTGTGCGAATTTAAAAAATAGAAGTCGGTGATTGCATGAACAACCGAGAACTGGCCAAAGCGATTATTATGAGCAGGAGCGGCGTTGCTAAGTCTGCTGATTTTGTCGCAGCCGGAATCCGTGCAGTTGATGTTGTGAATATGTGTATCGCCGGTTATCTCGAGCGAGTACGCCACGGCTATTACAGCCTTGCCGGGGAAGATATTGTTTCTGAGGAACAGCTTCTCGCAACGCTTGTTCCGCAGGGAATTGTGTGTGTTGAGTCTGCCCTTTTCTACTATGGATACAGCAACTTCGCACCACGCAAATGGTCCATTGCAGTGCCACGTACTATATCCAGAGCAAAACTTGAGGTGGATGCGCTTGTTCTGCGGCCTTACTATGTACAGGACAATCTGTATGAACTGGGTAAAACCACAGGGAGTTTTCAGGGTGTTGATTTGCCTGTTTATGACCGGGAAAGAACCATTTGTGACTGCTTCAAATACCGTTCCCGGTTGGACAACGAATTGTTCTCCAAAGCCCTGCATGCCTATGCAAACGATACAAAGAAGAATCTGAGCAACCTTTCTGCGTATGCCAGAAAGCTGCGAGTTTATAAAAAAGTGACCGAACTGATGGAGGTGCTGCTCAATGGCTGATGCTGCTGCAGCTGTACTGGCGAGGTTGAAAAACAAAGCAAACGAAAGCGGCAGAACTTATCAGCTCTGTTTGCAACTCTTTTGCCAGGAGGAATTCCTGCGGCGGTTAGAAAAGTCCAAATATGTTGACAATCTTGTGCTTAAGGGTGGCTTGTTCATCTATGCCATTACTGATTTTGACAGTCGTGTGACGATGGATGTAGACTTTCTCCTCTGGAAAGTGCCAAACACACCGGAGCAATTGAAAACTGTATTGGAAGAAATTATTACCGTTCCTGCCGGAAATGATTTCGTGACTTATGAGATCAAAGGCATTGCGCCGATTGCTGTGACGAAAAAATACGCGGGAATCGGCGCATCCCTCGTGGCTCGGATCAAGAACATAAGAACACCGCTCAACATTGATTTTAGTGTGGGCGATATGATCGTTCCAAAACAGGAAAAGAGAAAAATCCCTACCCAGCTTGAAGATTTCACCGCGCCGATGATAAATACGTACTCTCTGGAAACGACCGTCGCAGAAAAAATCGATGCAATTCTCAATCTGATGGAATTCTCCAGTAGAATGAAGGATTATTACGATATTTACTATCTGGCAAATAAATTTGACTTTGACGGCGCTTTGCTGGCTGAAGCCATGAAAAAGACATTTGCCAACCGCAATCACAGCTTTACTGTGGAACAATTTGAACAGGTGATGGCCTTCGACGGCGATGAAGCGATGCGGAAAAAGTGGAAAGCATTCTGCCGCAAAACCGATATAAAAACCGATGATTACAGCACGGTGCTTAAAGCAATCAGATCATTGCTTTCTGAGCCGTTTGCCGCAGCGGTGGAAGGCAGAAACTATGTGAAACGCTGGTCGGGGTCAGAAAACAAATGGAGCTGACACCGAAAAGATAAAGAAAGGTATATTCCAATGGCCAAGAAAAAAGTGGAAGAAAAAATCAATTTGGACTCTATCCTGTTCAAATGCCGCGACATTCTGCGCAAGGCACGCAACTCTGGTTCGTTTTTTGAAAAACGAGATATGATGCTCACGCTGGTGTTTTTGCGCTTTATTGGTGAAAAATTTGAAGACGGCGTAGAAAACTTACGGAAAAACCTGATCAGGGAGGGACTTGACCCTGATGATGAAGCAATCAAAGCCGCGTTTTTAGATGACCCCACCTTTACGGACGGCACATATAACCTGCCCATGGATGCCCGTTGGTCAACGATCATTGAGACGCCTGCGCCCAAGCTGAATGTCGCCCTTGATACTGCCCTGCACAGCATTGCTGCCAGCAGCAAACAGTTGAAGGGGTGTTTTGTGGAGGGCACGTTTACCACACGTAATCTTGCCCCCAACGATATCAAACAGGTGGTCGATGAAGTCAACAAAATCAGCCACAAGGCCTTCGGCGAAGAGAAAGATCTGATCGGTCGTGTTTATGAATACTTCCTCAAAGAATTTGCTGTCAACGCCACGAAAGAGGAGGGCGAATTCTATACACCGCATGATGTCGTGCAATTGATTGCGACGATGGTTGAGCCGTTTGACGGTACACTCTATGATCCCTGCTGTGGCTCTGGCGGTATGTTTGTCCAGAGTACCGACCTCATCCGGGAAAAGCGCGGTGATATCAGAAGGATCAATGTCTATGGTCAGGAAAAGGAAGCCGCAACCTACCGCCTGGCAAAGATGAACCTTGCCTTGCGCGGCATCAGCCATAATCTCGGCGGGGAAAGCGACTCTACTTTTACGCATGATCTGCATAAAGGCCTTTACTTTGACTACATCATGGCCAATCCGCCCTTCAATCTGAAAGGGTGGTATGACGATAATCAGAAAAATGATTCCCGCTGGGCGGATTATCAGACGCCGCCTGAGAGCAACGCCAACTACGCATGGATTCTCCATATACTTTCCCATTTGAAAGCTCTCAAGGGCGTTGCTGGATTTTTGCTGTCCAATGGCGCTTTAGGCGACAGCGATACGCTTGAGATCCGAAAAAAGCTGATTCAGAATGATAAGGTCGAAGCCATTATCATTCTTCCCCGTGAGCTTTTTATCACCACGGATATCAGCGTCACACTCTGGATTCTGAATCAGAACAAAAAGGGCGGGGAGTATCACGGCAGAATACTGCGCAACCGCGAAAAAGAACTCCTGTTTATGGATCTGCGTACCTGGACAGAAAATCCCGTAAAGAACGAAAGCAAAAAGAAAGTTCTTTTAAGCAGCGAACAGATTCAAAAAGCTGCCGGCATTTATCATACATGGCAGTCCGAAGGAACCGACGGTGCAAATTATGCTGTGCCGGAGCTTTACCGCAGTGTTAAAACGGATGAGATTGAAAAAAAGAGCTGGAGTCTTGTTCCCAGCAAGTATATCGAGTTCATTGACCATGATTTGGAAATCGACTATGCCGCTGAAATGAGCCGAGTTCAAAAAGAGATGCGGGAAGTGCTGGCGCAGGAAATGAAGTCCCAAAAGATGCTTGAGGATGCCTTCAGGGGGATTGGATATGGGATTGAGTAAGTTCCGGATTGGTCAACTGGTTGAGCAAACCACTGAAATTAATACAGACTATCTATTTGGTGCGGATGATGTTAGAGGAATGACAATCACCAAGCAAATTATCCCCACGAAAGCGGACGTATCAGTTGCTGATCTAAGTAAGTTTTTGGTGATTCATCCAAAAGAATTTGTGTTTAATCCACGAACTCACGGAAAGCATATAGGCTTTGGATATAACAATACAGATGTTAGTTTTATTATATCATGGAATAACATCGGCTTTAGAATTAGGCCGGAAATGGAATTGACTGTTTCTGCGGAATATCTTTTTCTCCATTTTAATCGAGATGAGTGGGATCGTGAGGCGTGCTATCGTTCTTGGGGGAGTTCCACAGAGGTGTTTTCGTGGGATGCATTGTGTGAAATGGAGCTGACGCTTCCCAATCTGCCGACGCAACAAAAATACGTCGATATCTATAATGCAATGGTCGCCAATCAACAGGCATATGAGCGCGGCTTGGAGGATTTGAAGCTCACTTGTGATGCATATGTTGAGAATTTACGGAGAAGAATCCCATGTGAGAGGATAGGGAGATATATAACTGAATGTAATGCAAAAAATGATATCGGCTTAACGCTGGATTTCGTTAGAGGGATATCCACGGACAAAGAGTTTATTGATACAAAGGCAAATATGGACGGGGTTTCGCTCAGCAACTATAAAATTGTAAGCCCCAATGAAATTGCATTTATTTCCGATACATCGCGCCGCGGTGATAAGATATCTCTTGCAATAAATTCATCAAAAGAAACATACCTGGTTTCTTCGATTTCTACCGTGTTCAGAACCAATAGCGAACATTTAATCCCCCAGTACCTGTTTTTGTTCTTTTTGAGGTCTGAATTTAATAGATATTCACGCTTTCATTCCTGGGGATCTGCAAGAGAAACATTTGATTGGGACACGATGTGTGACGTGCAGATTCCTATCCCGGATATTGAGATACAAAAAGCCATTGCCGAAGTGTATACCGTATATAACAAACGTAAAAAGATAAACGAACAGTTAAAAGCACAAATCAAGGATATCTGCCCGATTTTAATTCGTGGCTCGCTTGAGGATGGAGGTGAAACCAATGGCGAAACTGCATAGCTATAATGGTCGCTACTGCGAAACGGAATATGAAAACGCATTTCTTTCCTTTTTGGAGGAAGCGGGATGGAACTATCTGCCCGGGAGTAGTCTCCCGCGCACTTCCATGCGGGACGTGTTATACATCGATGACATGGAGTACTTTCTGAACAAGACTAACCCGGATCTGACCGCTGATGAAATTCAGCAGATTATGGATACCGTGCGCCTTGCAGGTGCGGAAAGTGATTTTGCGACGCTCCATAAAGTCTATGGCTGGATGGTGAACGGGATTCAGTTCACACCGCAGTCAGGCCTTCCTATAATGGTCAATTTGATTGATTTTGAAAATCCGGAGAAAAATGTATTCCGTGCGGTCAATCAGTTCATTGTTGAATATACCAATAACGGGCAGACGGAGAATCGTCGACCGGACATCCTTCTGTTTGTCAACGGAATTCCCCTGTGTATTGTTGAATTGAAAAACCCGGCAGATGGCAATGCGACGATTTATGGTGCATGGGAACAGATTAACCTCCGCTATTGGCGCGATATTCCGCATCTGTTGCATTATTGCCCGCTGGCCTGCATTTCCGATGGCGTGAAAACGCGGCTTGGCACCGTTCGTACACCCTATGAACACTTCTATGCATGGCGTCGTGTGAACGACGGCGATAAGGTCTCTCCCTTGCCATTTGACGAGGTACAAACTATGATAAAGGGTGTGTACAGCCCAAAGCGGTTTCTTGAGATTTTTCGTGATTACATTTACTTCCAGGACAGCGAGTATGACAGTGAGGAACGGGAGATCGTCTGCCGGTACCCGCAATTTTTTGCCACTCGTTTGCTGAAACAGAGTATCATTAAATCTGTTGTAGAAAAGAGTGGCAAGGGCGGCACCTATTTCGGTGCTACAGGCTGTGGAAAGACTTATACGATGGCGTTTCTTGCCCGCCAGCTCGCTCTGCGCTGTGCCGATATAAAAGAGATTGGCTCTCCTACCATCGTTATGATTGTTGACCGTGACGAACTCCAAAAGCAGGGCGCGCAGCTTTTTACCAAGAGTAAAGAGTTTTTGAACCTTGGAGAGGTATGGGTTGTCCCAAGCCGCAATGCCCTGCGTCAGGAACTCAGCATAAGGAAAAGCGGTGGTTTTTATATCTGTACGATCCAGAAATTCTGTGACCGGGAAGATGATAAAATCGGACTGATTAACAGCCGTGCCAATATTATCTGTTTCTCTGACGAGGCGCACAGAACGCAGATTGAACGTGCGAACCGGATCAGGTTCAGTAAGGATACAGATGAAAATATGAAGGCCATGGTGTCCAAGCCGTATGCAAAGGTTTTAAAAGAAGCGTTTCCACAGGCAACTTTCGTCGGCTTTACGGGTACACCCATCGACCAGACCTACCAGACCTTCGGCGCTGAAATTGACCGTTATACGATGGATCAGGCTGTGGCCGATGGCCTTACTGTGCCCATCAAATATCATCCTCGCATCGCCAAAGTCCTGCTTGATCAGAAAAAGGTCAAGCAAATAGAAGATTACTACCAGAAGTGCTTTGACGATGGCGCAACGGCAGAGGATATTGAGACCAGTAAAAAGGCCATGAGCTCCATGGAGATTATTCTGGGTGAGCCTTCCCGTTTGGAGCACCTTGCTGTTGATATTCATGAACACTATGTCTCCGCCTGCGCCAACGACCCGGATAGAGTGCAGAAAGCGATGATCGTATGTTCCAACAGAAAAATCGCCTATGATCTGCTGCTAAAGTTCAAGGAACACTATCCGGAATGGTTTGAGGAAAAGAAGGTGCCTGATGACATCTTTGCTTCAGAAGAAGATCTGCGCGAGCTGAAACCGATGCCATTTATTGCGATGGTGGCAAGCGTTGGCAGTAACGACGCGGCAGATATGTATAATTATCTCGGCGGCGCTGCAAATAGCAAACGCTCCGAGGAATTGGACGCTGCGTTCAAACAGGATAAGTCCAATTTCCGTATTGCCATAGTCGTTGATATGTGGATCACAGGCTTTGATGTCCCCTCTCTGACTTATATGTATAATGATAAGCCACTGGAAAGACATCTGCTGATTCAGACCATCAGCCGGGTCAATAGAAAATATCCCGGCAAAGATTATGGCTTTATTATCGACTATATCGGGATCCGCGATAATATGCGCAAGGCTCTGAAAATCTACGGTGGTGATAACTCTATTGCACCTACGGCAGACGATGTGCAGCAGGCTGCCGACGTATTCAGGGAGGAACTTTCGATTTTGAAGGATCTTTTTTCGGGGTATGATTTGGCTCCGTTCCTTGATCCGGCTGAAGATCCTGCCTTGCGGTACAAACTTTTAGCGAAAGCCTCCGAGTATGTTTTTGCTTCCGCACAGGAACTGCAAACAGAAACTAACGGTGGCAAAGGTGTTAGCAAAGTCTTATTCAAGACGTATTTCCTGAAAACCGTCAAAAGAATGCGGGCGGCGTATGATATTTGTCAGCCATTCGGTGAGATAGGCAAAGAAGAATCTGCCCTCGCTCAGTGCTTCATGGCCATTGCGGGATTTGTGCGTAAGATGAACGGAACCGATACCGAAGTGGATACTGATATCATGAACCGCCGTGTGGCGAAGATGGTTGAAGAAGCACTTAGGTACAATGCACCTGAAAGCGTTCTGGAGGATGGAGAACCCGAGGATATTTTCAGCCCTGAATATTATGAGAAGCTGTCTGATGTGAAAATGCCTGCATCCAAGCTGGAACTGCTGGTAAAAATGCTTCGCAAGCAGATCAGGGAATATGGCAAAACAAATCAGATGGCCGCAAAGAAGTATCAGGAAATGCTTGAGGAGACCATCCAGCATTATCATGAGCGCAGGAAGCATCTTGCTACGGAGGAAGCTGGCGAAGCCCAAGAGCAAACTTCCGAGGAAATCATCAGAAATGCCACGGAACAAGCCTTGCGCATTCTGCATGAAATGAATGAGGACCACGAAAGCTTCCGGAAGATTGGTCTTACTTTTGAAGAGAAGGCATTCTATGATATTTTGATGACACTGCGCAACGAGTACAATTTTGAGTGCGGCAAAGACAAAATCGTCGACGGTGTTTCTGTCAATGAGAAGTGCAGATCTTTGGCGAAAAAGATCAAAAAAATCATTGATACAAAATCCTCGTTTGCAGACTGGCTCAACAATCAGAATGTCCGCGACCAGCTTAAATTTGATATCAAAGTTTGCCTGATAAAGAATGGGTATCCTCCGCAGTACAGCCCAGAGGTTTTCCGAAAAGTTATGGAGCAGGTTGAGAACTTTGCGGAGCATAATGTCTAAAGGAAAAGGTAAGGAGGCTAATTATATATACTTATCCTCCAATGATGTGATACTGCCGAAGAAGGTGACAGCCGCTAAGACCACCCACGATGATAAGCAGCTGGAGCGGCTCATGGAAACCATCAAAACCGATGAGTACTGACATGACTTCTTATAGTTGGAGATTACCACCGGCCTGTGACGGGGGGAACTGTGCGGACTCATGTACAGACTTTAACACAGGAAAGAGAAAGCCGGCCGTCCACAGGACGCTCCACAACAAGGCGGGCGGTGGCTACAAAGAATAGACGATATGGCACTTCGGACTGCTGTGATAGTATTTCCGTAAGAGGTGACAAATATGGCATTTGATTACAAACCTTGGTGAAATTGCTAATAGACAAGGAAATGACAAAAAATCAGCTGATGAAAGCTACAAACATATCTAAATCTACTATGGATAAAATGGGCAGAGGTGAACAGGTATCATTAAAAATCCTTGATAGAATATGCTTGTCAATGTAATCCATACAATCTCTAAGATTGTTAACTTGATCCCAAACCCTATCAACTGCATTATTAACAGCGTCGGGATATCTCTCATTATACCATTCTTTCCAGCCAGAAAGAGAGGCCTCGCCTGGTGAAGACAGATACTCGGGAAGTAGTTCCGATAACTGACCAACATTTCTTGGCCTTGTACCACCTGCATTCTGGTTTGCGAGATTAATCACTTGGGTCGTGTATTTTGGATACTCAGAAATCTCCGTGTCATTACATTTTGAAATATATTCATTTGAGATTTTGAACTTGGGCATATTGGATCCCCCTAACCTTATAATATAGGGTTGAGCAAAACTCCGATTTGCGCATAAGGATATACAACAAATAGCGCTATAAGGCTCGCTCAAACCATATATATCGTGTCTTGATTTCGCAATAATTGAGTTTTGCTCATCCCTATTATAATAGTTTATATATTATAGGGATAAAAAGAGAATTCGTCAAATACAAGGCTCTACCTGTCGAAGCTGAGGTTTCTATTATGCCCCTAATGAATAAATCTACATTAGGGCTGGCTAACCAAGCGGTAACAACAATTAACTTAAAAGGGAGTTTGAAAATAAGTACCCGCTTGTAGCTATGGGCTGGACACGGAGCGACTGCTATGCCTATAACAGGAAGTATGGGGGATTGAAACGAAGGCGTCATGCTGCGTATTTTGCCCATCACACCGGTTATTTTTGCCGGTATATTCAGAAGAATGAACCAGACTGTTATGCTTGTGCCTGTCAGGTAGACGAACTAATAGAGCAATATCAAGCACGTCCACCGCTGAAAAGCCAACTGTTCATTTCCAAAACACACAAGAGGATGCGGGATCTATCTGACGCAGACTGTGGCGATAACAGCTTTCTGCTCATCACAGCTATGTGGTGAACACCTGCACCTTGAGAAGTGAATGACCGTCCGAATCGGATATGCTTTCCGGTGAAGTATCGCGTCTGCGTACCAAGGAAATCAAAACGCCGCTGAATATTGTGCAGGGGCAGGAACGGGTTCGGAGAAAACGGCATTTTATACCAAGGCCATGTCTGCATGAGGATATGGCCCTGCCATTTTATAAAATATACGGAGGAATGAAGCGTGGAGCAGAAGCAGACTGTATTTCCACAGAGCCCGCGGCAGACGCAGACGATCTATGTGGATGGCTGCAAGGTTACAGTTCGATATGCCGGCAAGGAGAATCCTGCCGCAGTTCGTGAGATCAAGGATATTCTTCTTTCAAACGTCTCTAAAAAGTCATAAAATTTGTGTTTTCTACGTGGATATGAGATAATGATGGTATAGATATGCACCTTGAAAATTGAAACGAGGCCATATACACCATTCCCCATATCGGAAGAAAACAGGAGTGATGTATATGTTAGAAGAACTGATAACCAAAGGGCGGCGCGTTTACTGTCTCTATCGTGTATCAACGCTGGGACAAGTCGAAAAAGATGATATTCCCATGCAAAAGGAAGCGTGCTGGGAGTTTGTTCGGCAGCATCCCGGATGGGAAATCGTCAAGGAGTTTTCGGAAAAGGGTGTTTCCGGGTTTAAGGTCTCAGCAAAAGACCGGGATGCCATTCAAGAAATTCAGCGTGATGCCTTGCAGAACAAATTCGATATTCTGCTGGTATTTATGTTTGACCGACTGGGGCGCAGAGAGGACGAAACGCCGTTCGTTGTGGAGTGGTTTGTCAAAAACGGCATCGAGGTGTGGAGTGCCAAGGAAGGACAGCAGCGGTTTGATACCCATGTGGACAAGCTGCTGAATTATATCCGTTACTGGCAGGCGTCCGGCGAAAGCATCAAAACCTCTGTCCGCACCAAGACCCGAATGGAGCAAATGACGCAGGAGGGACATTTTACCGGCGGCGGTGTTCCGTTTGGTTATCGTCTGGAGCATAAGGGCCGCACGAACAAGCAAAATCAGGATGTAGGAGACCTTGTTGTAGACCCGGACGAAGCGGAGATCGTGAAACTGATTTTTCAGAAATATCTCTGCGAAGGGTATGGAGCGCAGCGCCTTTGCCGGTATCTTGCCGAACAGGGGATTACAAACCGAAAAGGACGCAACATACCGACTACTTCAATCAACCGCATCATTAAGAACCCCATTTACACTGGGGTCATCCGAAATGGAGACAGCCAATCAGAGGCGCTGCCAGAGCTTCAAATTATCGACGCAGAAACTTATGAACGGGCACAGCAGATGATGGAAAAACGGGTGACCTGACATAATGATGTGCCGCTCAATACAAAGGGACGGTCTTTGCTGGTGGGGAATATCTATTGCGGTCACTGCGGCGGACGTCTGACACTGACCACCAGCGGACGAAAGCGTGTCCGAAAGGACGGGACTGTTATACGCGAGACCAGAGCAAGGTATCAATGCCATTACAATATTCGGCATCCAGGCGAATGTGACGGGCAATCCGGGTACGGCGTTGAAAAGCTGGATAAGCTGGTGGATCAAATCATTCGTATCCAGCTGGGACGAATCCGGAGCGCATCCTCGCAGGAATTGATAGCGAAACAGCAGGCTAAGGAAGTAGACCTCGCAAAGTCCAAGCTGAACCTGCTGAACGAGCGATATCGGCAGAAGCAGCGGGAGTATCAAGACCTGCGCGCAGAGACCATCAAGGTCATCCAAGGCACCAGCCGCTTGAATGCAGACCTGCTGAACAGCCTTGTCAGCGAGACTATGGAACAAATCAAGCAGTTGGGGGCGCAAATTCAGACCACCACAGCCGAACTGGAAGAAACCGTACAGACGGCCAGCCAAGTGCTGCGGGAATATGACCAGCTGATAAGCTGGGCCGAGATGTATGACCACTGCACCTTTGAAGCCAAGAAAATGATCGTGGCCCAGTTTGTAAAAGCAGTCCATGTGCGGCGAGATTATGAGATCGACATAGAGTTCAATGTGTCATTTGAGGAATTTCAAGCTCTGTATCTGGAGGGGAGCCAGATCAAGCAAAAAGGCCGGGAGCAGATACGCTCCTGACCCATTGAAACGAAAACAAGGCAAGCGATATAATCACTTGCCTTGTTCATGGTGGACTCGAAGGGATTCGAACCCTCGACCTCTCGGATGCGAACCGAACGCTCTCCCAACTGAGCTACGAGCCCAAACAGCTATATTATTATAACATATTTCTGCGGCTTGTAAAGTACCTTTTTGAAAAAAACGAAATTTTGAAAAACAGGCCCGGAAGCTCCGGGCCTGTTTTGGTCATGTGTAGGAATGCTCCACCTGCACCACGGCGGTATAGCGGCTGTCCAGTGAGCGGACCAGCGAGCGTACCTGCCGGGCCATTTCGTCATCGGCAATGCGGAAGCCGGGAGGCGTTACCACATCGAAAATCAAATTCGTATGGGTGGAGCCGGGGACGATTCGAAAATCGTGAATGCTGACCGAGGCGTCGATGCACTTCACCAGCGTCTCCACCTGTGCGCGGAGGGCAGCGGTGCGGCTGTCATCGGCGGCGATGGGGTCCATGTGAATCACTGCCTCACAGCCCAGCTTTTTATGAAGCTCATGCTCGATGTTGTCAATGACATCGTGCAGCTCCATGACGCTGCCGGAGGCCGGGACCTCCGCGTGGAGGGAGATCATCACCCGGCCGGGGCCGTAGTCATGCACCACCAGATCGTGTATCCCGCAGATTTCCTTGTGGGCCATCACCAGATCCTGAATTTCCCGAACGAACTCCGGCGTCGGCGGTACGCCCAGCAGGGGATCGATGGTAGCCTTGGCGGCGTCGATGCCGCCTTTCAGGATGAGAACCGCCACTACGGCGCCGACCCAGCCATCCACGGCCAGCCCTGTGAAGCGGCTCGCCAGCGCGGCGGCCAGCACGGCGGCGGTAGAGATGCTGTCGCTGACGGAATCCGCTGCTACGGCCAGCAGCGCCGGGGCGTCCAGCCGCTTGCCGACTGCGCGGTTATAAAAGGCCATATAGAGCTTTACGCACACGGAAACCGCCAGAATCCCCAGCACCAGAGCGCTGAAGGCCACCGGCTCCGGGTGCAGGATTTTGCCGATAGACTCCTTGCCAAGCTCCACGCCCATGAGCAGAATCAGCATGGACACCGCAAGGCCCGAAAGGTATTCCGCCCGCCCGTGGCCGAAGGGATGGCCGGGGTCCGGCGTTTTGGCGGCGATTTTGAAGCCCAGCAGCGTAATGATGGAGGAGCCGGCGTCCGAGAGGTTATTGAAGGCGTCCGCTGTGATGGCGATGGAGCCGGACAGCGTGCCTGCCAGCAGCTTACCGGCGAACAGAAGCAGATTCAAGGCGATTCCCACCGCCCCGCAGAGAATGCCGTAGGCTGTCCGCAACTGGGTGGGAGTGCGGCCCTCCGGCTTGCAGAAAATTTTCGCAAGAAGCGAGATCATATCAATCGCTTCCTTTCTGTTATAAAGTATAGGCCGCTTTTGCGGCCCATGCGGTTGACTTATTTCTTTCCCGGGATGACCAGCTTCATGTGGCAGCAGAGGTCATCAAGGTCCCGGTCTGTGGCGGCGCTGAGCCGCAGCCGTGCGCCGCAGTCACGGCATGTAAGCTCCACGGCGTCCCGGCGGATTTCCATGGAATAGCTGTGGCTGCCGCAACCGCAGGTGATGCCATTGGGCCGGGCGGCAATATCCCGGAGCTCCGAGAGAAATTCGTACATGATGACATTATCGGTGAAGGCCTCTGTCTCGCCGCTGCCGGACTGGGCCTTTTCCTTGGAGATGGCGATCTCTGCCTCCCGCAGATGATGGTCCACAATGCCCTCATCTCCCACAAAGCAGCAGAACTGCCGGCTCTCCGGGCAGCTCAGAGCCGTGGCCCCCTCCCGGATGCGCTCCGGCGGACAAACCGCCTCGTGAATTTTACCGCAGACGCCGCAGGGCACCAGCAGGCGGTAGCGCTGTCCGTCAAAGCTCGTATGGAGCACGCTGCCGCCGCAGGAGCAGGCAATTTCCGCATCGGACGCCTCCAAAGCGAAAATGGAGCGGGCACCCATTACCGGCGCGCCGCATTTCGGGCAGATGTAGCCCAGAGTCCTCATATCACCAGCCATCATGGCCTCCTGTTCTGCCGCTTAAAGCGGCGTGTTTCCCGTTTTATGGTGCTGTTTGTAGAGAAGGACCTGATCCCCGGCCAGCAGAACCAGTCCGCCGTTTGGAATCAGAGTTTGTCCCCGGCGCCGGACCATGACGATCAGCGTCTGGCGGGAAATGTCCAGATTGCGGATGGGACTGCCTACCCACGGGTTCTGAGGCTGGAGGGTGATCTCCTGAAGCTCAATGCGGCCATCCTCCCGATAGGAGCCGGCTCCCAGCACCAGACTGTCCCTGCTCCGCAGCACCGTGCCGCCCCGGGGGACCAGCGTTTCCCGGCCCCGCTGAACAGCGGCCACGATGATTCCCTCCGGCAGACCCAACTCGCGGATGGCCCTTCCAGCCCACGCATCCTTCTGCGTTAAATGGACGCAGATAAAATGAACGTCCGAGGACGTGCCGTATTCGCTGATGCGCTTGATGCGGGAATACTGGTCCACAAAGCCGGCGGAAATGATGCCGGTGGGGATGGCCACCATGCCGACGCCAAGAAACGTGATGAATATGCCGAAAATCTTTCCCATGGTCGTAATGGGATAAATGTCGCCGTAGCCCACGGTGAGCAGCGTGGACACAGACCACCAGATGCCGGAAAAGGCGTTGGAGAACACCTCCGGCTGGGCGTCATGCTCCAGCGAGTACATACAAAGGCTGGAGGCGGTCATCAGCACAAGAATGATGAATACGGAGCTGAGAAGCTGCTGGGCCTTGCTGGCGAGCACTTGTGTGATAACGTTCAGGGAATCGTAATAGGCGTTGATGCGGAACAGGCGGAAAATGCGGACCACCCGGAACATCCGGAACGCCACGGCTCCGGCGGGGAAGAACCAAGGTAAGTAATAGGGCAGAAAGCTCAGAATATCCACGATGCCGCCAAAGGAGAGCAGGTATTTCAAAATGGCCCGGGTCTCCGGCAGGTCGGGACAGCGGTATTTGGCGGTCCAGACCCGCAGCGCCCAGTCCACGGCAAAGTAAGCCACCGTCCATTCCTCAATGGTAAGCAGCAGCACCCCGCAGCGGTCCTCCGCCGTATCAAAGGTATAGGCGATGGTCACGCCTAAATTCAGAAAAATAACAAGGGTGTAGACGATGTCATACGCCCGGCTGGGAAAGTCCTCCGTGGAGCCGATGTCCACAATGGTCCCCATGCGCCGCCGGAGCGGCTCCAGAGTGCGCGGACCCGACATACGCCACCTCCTGACAGTTCCGCCGATACTGCGGCCGGCGCAGAGCACCGGCCCTGGCAGAGCACCGGCCCTGGCAGAGCACCGGCCCTGGCAGAGCACCGGCCCTGGCAGAGCACCGGCCCTGGCAGAGCACCGGCCCTGGCAGAGCACCGGCCCTGAAAGTCCTATCTATTATAATGATATTATGGGAAAATGTAAACAGATTTTCTGGATTTCCTTTTGATTTCAAGGGTTCGATGGCCTTAACATGATGGATGAAGCCGTAATTTTCTCTGTGGCGTCCGGCAGCGCGGCAAAAAGATGCACCGTCCCACTTCGCATGGAACGGTGTATGTTCAGGGGGAGCTTATCGCTCCTGTACCTCTTTCCCGCTGAGGTGTTCGATCTCGATTTCACACATCCGCACGGCTCTGCCGCCCTCTAAGATAGCCTGATCCGCCAGCGCCTCATCCGGGTAGTACTTCATGGCAAAGCGCTTCAGCAGCGCCATGGTCTCCGGGGTGCTTTCCAGCAGGCGGCAGCGGCCGAATACCACGGCGCTCCGCATATAGGGCGCCCATGCTTCCTCGCGGACGATTTCTGTTCCGTAGGCCGTGAAGCAGACTTTATCGCAGACCTTGATGGCGTCCAGCTTGTATCCGGTGCGGGAGCTGTGGAAATAAATCCGCCCGGCAGTCTCATCATATATAAAATTGATGGGAATTGCGTAAGGATAACCGTCCTCTCCGTTGACCGCCAGCACGCCCCGGCGGGCCTCACGTAGAATTTGCCTGGTATCCTCGGTGCTGAGCTCGTTTTTCTTTTTTCGGATAGGTCGAAACATGATTGCTCTCCTTTCTTTTATGTTGAACGCGGCAGGCCGCTTAGTGCGTCAGAATATAGGTCTCCAGCTCTGCCGCTGTGTGAACCACCGCTGCGGCGCCGGCCTGCGCCAACTCGCCCGGCGCCGCATAGCCGAAAAACTCTACGCCCACACAGGGGAGGCCGCATTCGGCGGCGCCCAGTACGTCATATTTGCGGTCGCCCACCATCAGCATGGAGGTCTTGTCCACCTCCGCCAGTCCCAGGCGGCGCATGACCTCCCGGATGACATCGGCCTTCTGCCAATCCGCCCCGATGGGGCTTCCCACGATCGTTTGTAGACTTTGGGTGAATCCGAAGCGTTCGCAGATGCTCAAGCACAGCTTCTCCGGCTTGGAGGAGGCCAGCGCCAGCGTATATCCCCGCTCCTTCAGCCGCGCAAGCAGCTCCCGCAGACCCGGCGCGGGCTGGTTTTCATACTGGCCCACCGGCTCGTACCGCTCCCGGAAAACCTTCACGCCCCGGGCGGCGGTTTCCGTGTCATAGCCGCAGTAGGCCATGAAGGACTCCTGCAGGGGCGGGCCGATGAATTTCAAAAGTGTCTGCTGGTCCGGCATAGTGCCGCCCAGCTTTTCAATGGTATATTTCACGGAGTTGACAATTCCCTCTCGGGAGTCCGTCAGTGTACCGTCCAGATCGAATAAAACGGTGCGAATCATAGTGCAGGTCCTCCTGTATGCGGCGCGGGAAGGGGGAAAGCCCCGCCGGCAGCCGCTTTTTTCTTGCTGTATTTTATCATGTCCGCGCCGGGAGTGCAAACGGAGATTTGCATTGTCAGCGCGGCCGCAGTACCCCGGTGTGGTCCAGGGCCCGGAACAGGCAGGCCGCCGCCACGCCGGTCACCGCCCCGGTGAGCAGAGAGGCTGCCAGCAGCACCGGCAGATAGGTCAGCGGCGCGGTGCTCCATAGTGTCAGGACCGCTGCTGCGATCTGCCCGCAATTATGGGCCGCCGCGCCGCCTATGGACACGCCGTATACGGACAGCTGCCCCAGCCGGGACAGGAGAATCATCACCAGCATGGCGGACACGCCGCCCAGCACGGAGAAGATCAGCGCATTCATATTTCCGGCGAATACCGCTCCCAGCAGGCAGCGTCCCACTAAAATTAAAAGCGCCTGTCCGGGCCCCAAGGCGTAGAGGGCGAACACCGTTACGATATTGGCAAGGCCCAGCTTGATGCCCGGCAGGGGAATGGCGAGGGACAGGGGGAACAGGTTTTCAAGATAGCTCAGGGCCAGCGCCATGGCGGTCAGCACGGCGCAGAGCGTCAACTGTTTTGTTGTCAGCTTCATCGTGGGCCTCCTAACCGATCACAACGTCCACGCCGGAGGAATCCGCCGCGCCGCCGGTGAGGGTGATGACGATGCGGGCGGGGAGGCAGATGATGCTCTGCCCGCTCCGGGAGATGGCCCCAGTGTGCACACAGTCCTGTGTGGGGCAGTCCGCCGAGGCGACATGGAGACGCACCGTGTCCCCGTCCCGCTCCGCCACCACGGTCAGCGTATAGCCGTTATGACTGTAACTGCGGGGGCTGTCCAGCAGCGCCTCCGGGGCAAAGCGGTCCAGCTCCGTGCCATCGGCGGTGACGGTAACGAGGGGGGCACTGCCGCTGTCTGTGCCGCGCCAGACCGCCAGCGCCGCGAACATTGCCAGTGCAAGGATGACCAGCACGACAAGCCCGTCCCAGATATTCGGTTTCAGCTCAGGAGACTGTCTCATAGGTATAACCGCTGTCCTTTACCACTTCAAATCGGTCGGAAAGTCCGTCCGTTATGATGACCCGGCCATCCGCCGTGACCAGAACCAAGTCAAAGTCATAGCCGCCGGTCTGCCAGAATTCCAGCGCCCGCTCCTCACCCATGATAAACAGGGCGGTGGAAAAGGCATCGCACATGGTCCCGTTTCCGGGACCGGAGAAGTCCGGGCCGTTGGCCTCCGCCACCACCGTGACCGACAGCAGGCCGCTGTCTGCCGGATAGCCGGTGGAGGGGTCAATGATGTGGTGGTATGTGTTCCCATTTTCCGTGAAGTAGCGCTCATAGCCGCCGGAGGTGATGGCGTAGGCGTCCCGCAGCGTTAGGACTGCCGCCAGCGCGTTTTCGTCCTGCGGGTCGCGGATACCGACACGCCAGCCGGCCCCGTCCGGCTTTCCGCCCAGCACAAACACATTGCCGCCGAGAGAGATTTTTCCGCTTTCAATTTTGTTTTCCCGGAAGACTGCCTCTACGCAGTCGGAGGTGTAGCCCTTGGCGATGCCGCCGAGGTCAATGGCCTGTCCCGCCCCCAGCGTGACGCTGCTGCCGGAGAGCCGAATTTCATCGCTGTTCACGTTTTCCAGCAGCGCGTCCAGCTCATCCTGAGCGGGGACGCGGTAGCTGTCCCCGGTGAAGCCCCAGGCGTCCATCACCGGCGCGATAGTAATATCGAAAGCGCCGCCGGTGGCGTCCCGGAATGTCAGGGCCTCGGAAAGCAGCGCTTGCTCCGCCGCGGATAAATCCTGTGCCGCGCCGTTTTGGTTGAGGACGGACACCAGACTGTCCTCCCGGGTGCGGGAGAGCCGCGCCTCCAGCGCTTGAATGGTTTCCTCGGCATCGCTGACCGCCTGCTTTACCTGATGGCCATAGGCGTCCAACTGCATGACCGTGTCCATGGCGAAAAGCTGGGCCGACGCCTCATCGGCACTTGCGCCGCAGCCGGTGAGCAGCAGCGCCACCGCGCAGATAAACATGAAACTCCGCTTCATGGGGCCTCCTTTTAATATGTAATAAGCAGCAATAACATCAGTCTGATTTTTTCAGTATACCACGGTACGAAAAAAAAGCAAACAAAATAGAAAAGGTTTTCCTTGCAAATCATAGGCGGGTCTGCTATACTACTAACGTGTGTCGGCGGGAATACGTTCCCGCATTTTGGGAAATATAACCATGGAGGTTTCGTATAGATGGCAAAAAATCCGAACAAAAAGGCAAAGGCTCTCCAGAAGGACGAGCAGATGAACGGCGCAATGAAGTTTTTCCTGGCCGGCTGCGTGGCCGAGCTATATCTTCTGATTATCCGCAGATTCTATATCAATGCGGATTCCGAGCTTTCCAGAATCGCGTGGTATGACCGTTATCTCTGGATGCTGGCGGGTATCGGCGCGGGCGTGCTGGCGGTGGGTCTCATTGCGGCGCTGACCGCGAAGGCCAATGCCGGAAGACGCAAAACCGGCTGGGCACTGGCGGGAGCCGGTGCGTTTGTTGGGATTGCCTCTGCGCTGGTGCGCTGGAATATGGCAACGCTGTCCCTGATGACCATTGTTGTCCCGGTGGTGATTTTGCTGGGTGTGCTCTGGGCGCTGTATGATCGGGAATGCGCACTGGCGCTGACAGTCCTTGGCGTGGCGCTGCTGGCCCTGTGGGGCTATCGCCGGTATGCCTCCAGTATGTATGTGGGTACGGCGGTGAAGGCACTGGTGGCGCTTTATCTGGTGGCGCTGATCGTGCTGGCCGTTCTCACCAAGCAGGGGAAGACCGGCAAGCTGCTGCCCGAGACTGCGGACCGTCTGCCGGTCTATATCTCCTGTGGCCTGTCCGCTGTGGCGCTGCTGGCCGCGCTGGCAATTCCCGGCGCCGCGTATTATGCCATCTGGGCCATGGCGGCGGTGATTTTCGCTTTGGCTGTCTACTATACCGTCAAGCAGCTTTGATTTTGCTGATACGAGCCGCTCCGCTTCTGCGGAGCGGCTCTTTTTCTGTGCCCGGGCGGAAGAGTTCATCGCGAGGGCTGTCCGCAGAAGCAGAGGAAGCGTTCCGGCAAGACTGGAGGAAAGCGGAGATACAGTCGAGCGCTGTCTGTCAAGAGGAAAAAACGGCGGTTTTTGACTGCTGTTGCCGGAAATGTATGTATTATGTAAATCGTCTGTAAAGGGGTATCATGGGGATAACCTTGAAGAAGCGCAGTGGATAAATTTGCCTGTAGATTGAATTTTCACTGAAATTTCAATGAAAATTCAATGTTGAAAACTCTGTGGAAAATGTGAATAACTCCTTGTAGACAAAAATTATCATAAATTTTATGTAAATATAAAATGAAAAGAGATACTAAAACGTCGGGCGTGACCATCGGAAAAAACAGTCACTTTTTTAGCAAAATTTTTGCGGGAGCGCCCAGGCTGGATTTGTAAAGATGGCAAAACGCCAAAATTTGAACATCGCAATGGCTGCCTCATATACGAGCTGTATTATTTTTGCGAATATCTGCCATTCGATTTTCCACATGGAAAAAACGGCGGACTTTTGCCGAAACGCCCTTGACAAGCGGGGGAACTCATGATACTGTATTGAAAGTTTATAGACAGATAAGGAGCGATGCACTGTGACCGCAATTTTGAAAAACGCACAGATGTTCCGACACGGCGTATTTTCCCGCGGCGATGTTTCCGCTGATATGGGTCCCCGTGTTTCCCGAGGCGGCAGTGATTCCCCCTTTTCCGTGGATGCTTCCTCTTTTGTGATATTACCCGGTTTCGTTGATGTTCATGTACATCTTCGGGAACCGGGTTTTTCTTATAAAGAGACCATTCGCACCGGCTCCCTTGCGGCGGCTCACGGTGGCTATACGGCTGTGTGCGCCATGCCGAACCTGAACCCGGTGCCGGACAGCTTGGAGCATCTTCAGCCGGAGCTGGAGGCCATCCGCCATGACGCGGTGGTTCGGGTGCTGCCCTATGGTGCTATCACCCGGGGGGAGCAGGGGGAGGCGCTGGCGGAGCTGGAGGCCATGGCCCCCTATGTAGTGGCCTTTTCCGATGACGGGAAGGGCGTGCAGAACCGGAATATGATGCGCCGGGCCATGCAGGAGGCCAAGCGCCTCGGCAAGCTGATCGTGGCCCACTGCGAGGACAACACCCTGCTTCACGGCGGCTATATCCACGATGGCGCCTATGCCAGGGCCCACGGCCACCGGGGCATCTGCTCTGAAAGCGAGTGGCGGCCCATCCAGCGGGATCTGGAGCTGGTGCGGGAGACGGGCTGCGGCTACCATGTGTGTCACATTTCCACCAAGGAAAGCGTGGCCCTGATCCGCAAGGCCAAGGGTGAGGGACTGAACGTTACCTGTGAGACCGGCCCCCACTATCTGTTGCTGGATGACGCCATGCTGGAGGAGGACGGGCGCTTTAAGATGAACCCGCCGCTTCGGGATAAGGCCGACCGGGAGGCGCTGTTAGAGGGATTGGCGGACGGAACCATTGACATGATCGCGACGGACCACGCGCCCCACAGCGCTGAGGAAAAAGGCCGGGGCTTAGAAAAGAGCGCCATGGGTATCGTAGGGCTGGAAACGGCCTTCCCACTGCTCTATACGCATCTGGTAAAGCCCGGTGTCATTTCCTTTGCCCGCTTGATGGAGCTGCTTCATGACGCGCCCTGCCGCCGCTTCGGCATTGCGCCGGACACCGGCTTTACCGTGTTTGATTTGAACCGCACCTATCCGATTGACCCCGCTGAATTTTTGTCCATGGGCCGGGCCACGCCCTTTGCGGGCTGGAGCGTACAGGGCCGCTGCCTGCTGACAGCCATGGAGGGGCGGGCGGTCTGGTATGATAAAACCTTGCTGGAAGGAGAGGGCGCCGAATGAAGGAGACGCTGCTGACTGTTTTGGAAAATACCCGGCTGGCAGAGGGCATTTACCGTCTGCGGCTGACGGGGGACACCTCTGCCATCACTGCGCCGGGGCAGTTTGTGAACCTGAAGCTCTCCGGCTTCTACCTTCGCCGCCCTATTTCCGTGTGCGACTGGACGGAGGGGGAGCTGACCCTCATTTATAAGGTGCTGGGACATGGCACGGAGGCCATGACCCGTATGACCCCCGGCGCGGAGCTGAACGTGCTGACGGGGCTCGGCAACGGCTACGATGTATCCCGGGCAGGGGCGCGGCCCCTGCTGGTGGGCGGCGGCGTGGGTATTCCCCCGCTGTACGGCCTTGCCAAGCGGCTGACCGCACAGGGTAAGCGCGTCACCGCCGTGCTGGGCTTCAACCGGGAATCCGAAATCTTCCTGGCAGAGGAGTTCCGGGCGCTGGGGGTGGAGGTCATCATCGCCACCGCCGACGGCAGCGCCGGCCTCAAGGGCCTTGTGACCGACGGCATGGCCGCCGTGTCCGACTACACCTATCTCTATACCTGCGGTCCGGAGCCTATGCTGAAAGCGGTATACGGTGTATGCAGGACCTCCGGCCAGTTCAGCTTTGAGGAGCGGATGGGCTGCGGCTTCGGAGCCTGTATGGGTTGCTCCTGCAGGACGAAATACGGCAATAAGCGTATCTGCAAGGAGGGCCCGGTGCTGGAAAAGGAGGAGATCGTATGGTGAATACAAAAGTGACCCTCTGCGGCGTGAAGCTGGACAATCCCGTCATCCCTGCCAGCGGCACCTTTGGCTACGGCTATGAGTTTGCGGAGCTGTATGACATCAATCTGTTGGGCACGTTCTCCTTCAAGGGGACTACCCGGGAGCCCCGCTACGGCAATCCCACACCCCGCATTGCGGAGTATGCCGGGGGCCTGCTGAACGCGGTGGGACTGCAAAATCCCGGCGTGGACGCCGTGATCTCAGAGGAGCTGCCGAAGCTGAAGCAGGTCTTCCACAAGCCGGTGATGGCGAATGTCAGCGGCTTTTCCGTGGCGGAATACGCCGAGGTCTGCGAAAAGCTGGACGCCCAGGAGCAGGTGGGCTGGCTGGAGGTGAATATCTCCTGTCCCAATGTCCATGGCGGCGGCGCGGCCTTCGGTGCGGACCCCAAGGCCGCCGCGGAGGTGACGCGGGCGGTTCGGGCAGTGACAAAAAAGCCCATCATCCTGAAGCTGTCCCCCACAGCGGCGGATATCACCGCCGTGGCGAAAGCCTGTGAGGACGCGGGGGCGGATGGCGTCAGCCTCATCAACACCCTGCCGGGGATGCGAATCGACCTGAAGCGCCGCCGTCCGCTGCTGGCCAACACCACCGGCGGTATGTCCGGCCCGGGGATGTTCCCGCTGGCAGTGCGGATGGTGTATCAGGTCTACGAGGCAGTGTCCATCCCCATCGTGGGCATGGGCGGCGTCACCACGGCGGAGGACGTCATCGAGCTGATGCTGGCGGGCGCCACCGCCGTCGGCGTGGGCGCGGCGAACCTTGTGGAGCCGTATGCCTGCAAGACCATTATCGAAGATCTGCCTGCCGTGATGGAACGGTACGGCATGGAAAATCTGACAGAGATCATAGGAGGAGCACATCATGGGTAAAGACGTTATCGTTGCGCTGGACTTTGACAGCAAGGAAAAGACACTGGCATTTCTGGACCGCTTCACAGAGGAAAAGCCCTTTGTGAAGATCGGCATGGAGCTGTTCTACGCCGAAGGCCCCTCCATCGTCCGGGAGATCCGGGCCCGGGGCCACAAGATATTCCTGGATCTGAAGCTGCATGATATCCCCAACACCGTGAAAAAGGCTATGGCCGCTCTGTCCGCGCTGGATGTGGACATCGTGAACCTCCACGCCGCCGGTACCGCCGCCATGATGACCGCCGCGCTGGAGGGTCTCACCCGGCCCGACGGCACCCGTCCGCTGCTCATCGCTGTGACCCAGCTGACCTCCACGGATCAGGACATGCTGGAAAAAGAGCTGTGGATCGAAAAGCCTCTTGCCGAGGTGGTGATGCACTATGCCGAAAACGCCGCGCAGGCGGGTCTGGACGGCGTGGTGTGCTCTCCGCTGGAGGCGGGCGTTGTCCATGAGCGCTGTGGCAAGGACTTCCTCACCGTGACCCCCGGCGTCCGCTTCGCCGATGGAGACGTGGGCGACCAGAAACGGGTCACCACCCCGGAAAGAGCCCGGGAACTGGGCTCCGACTATATCGTGGTGGGCCGGCCCATCACGCAGGCAGAGGACCCTGTGGCCGCCTATCGCCGCTGCGTGGCGGAGTTCGTAGGCTGAGAACAAAAAAGCAAAATAAAATTTTGTGGATAGATAAAGGAGAGAACGATGGAGCATATCAATGTGCGCGTTGCCAAGCGCCTGCTGGAGATTCGGGCGGTATTTCTCCGCCCGCAGGAGCCCTTTACATGGGCCAGCGGCATTAAAAGCCCGATTTACTGCGATAACCGGCTGATTCTCACGGCCCCTGAGGCGAGAAACGAGGTGGAGCAGGCCATTGCGGACGCCGTAAAGCGGGAGTATCCGGCGGCGGAGGTCCTGATGGGAACGGCCACGGCGGGCATCGCCCACGCCGCCATCGCCGCGCATCTGCTGGGCCTGCCCATGGGCTATGTCCGCTCCGGCAATAAAGACCACGGCCGCCAGAACCGCATTGAGGGACGTCTGGACAAGGGTGAGAAGGTTGTGGTCATCGAGGACCTCATTTCCACCGGCGGCAGTGTGCTGGAAACGGTGGAAGCCCTCCGGGAAGCGGGGGCCGAGGTGCTGGGCGTGGTGAGCATTTTCACCTACGGCATGAAAAAGGGCATTGAGCGGATGGCGGCGGCCAACGTGAAGAACGTGAGCCTGACCGATTTGGACACCATCGCGCAGGTAGGTGCCGCAGAGGGCTATATCTCTCAGGAGGATGTGGCCCGGCTGCTGAAATTCCGGGAGAACCCGTCCGATGAAAGCTGGATTCAGGGAGGAGAAAACTGACATGGAAAATTTGATCGACATTATGCAGCTCTCTGTAGAAGAGATCGACGCACTGGTGCAAAAGGGCTGCGACATTATGGCCAACCCTGCCGCATACGCCCATAAGTGCGACGGAAAAATTCTGGCAACGCTGTTTTTTGAACCCTCCACCCGCACCCGCCTGAGCTTTGAGAGCGCCATGCTGTCTCTGGGTGGACAGGTGCTGGGCTTTTCCTCCGCCGCCAGCTCCTCCGCTTCCAAGGGCGAGAGCGTGGCGGATACCATCCGGGTGGTCAGCGCCTACTGCGATATCATCGCCATGCGACACCCCAAGGAGGGCGCGCCGCTGGTGGCGACCATGCACTCTCTGGTGCCGGTCATCAACGCCGGCGACGGCGGACACAACCACCCCACCCAGACGCTGACGGACCTGATGACCATTCACAAAGAAAAAGGTCATGTGGACAATCTGACGGTGGGCTTCTGCGGCGACCTGAAGTTCGGCCGTACCGTGCATTCTCTGGTCGCGGCCATGAGCCGCTACACCGGCATCCGCTTTGTGTTTGTATCCCCGGAGGAGCTGAAGCTGCCCCGCTATGTCAAGGAGCAGTACATCAAGGAAAAGAACATCCCCTATACGCAGTCCGCCTCTTTGGAGGAGGTCATGCCGGAGCTGGATGTGCTGTACATGACCCGCGTTCAAAAGGAGCGCTTTTTCAACGAGGAGGATTACCTCCGCCTGAAGGACAGCTACATTCTCACCCCGGATAAGCTGGCAAACGCCAAAAAGGATTTGTGCATCCTGCACCCGCTGCCCCGCGTGAATGAAATTTCTGTGGCGGTGGACGATGACCCCCGGGCCTGCTACTTCAAGCAGGCGCAGAACGGCCGGTATATCCGCATGGCGCTGATTATGAAGCTGCTGGGCATTGCGTGAAAGGAGAAAACGGACATGATTATCGATTCCATTCAGAACGGCATCGTCATTGACCATATCACCGCCGGAAAGGCCATGGAGCTCTATAACATTCTGGGATTGGACAAGCTGGAGTGCACCGTGGCCATTTTGAAAAACGTCACCAGCGGCAAGCTGGGCCGCAAGGACATCATCAAAATTGACCGGGAAATGGACCTTGACTGGGACCTCATCGGCTATGTGGACCCCAGCATTACGGTGAACATCATCCGGGACGGTGCGCTGGCGGAAAAGCGGACGCTGAAGCTGCCGGAGCGCATCCGGGGTGTGCTGAAGTGTAAGAATCCCCGATGCATCACCTCTGTGGAGCAGGAGCTGACGCAGGAGTTTGTGCTGACGGACCCGGAAAAGCGGGTCTACCGCTGCCGCTACTGTGAAACGCAAGCGGGCCGGTGATGTGCGGACAGGGAGTGAGCATGAAAAAAGGTTATCTTGTTTTGCAGGATGGTCAGGTATTTGAGGGCCTCCGTTTCGGCGCGGAGCACGATACCGTGGGTGAACTGGTGTTCACCACGGGCATGTGCGGCTATATCGAAACGCTGACGGATCCCAGCTATGCCGGTCAGATCGTTATGCAGACCTATCCGCTTATCGGCAATTACGGCATCATCCGGGCCGACTTTGAGGGCCCCTGCTGTGTGAAGGGCTATGTGGTGCGGGAATACTGCGATATGCCCTCCAATTTCCGCACGGACTGCGATCTGGACACATTTTTGAAGGAGCAGAGCGTGCCGGGTTTATATGGTGTGGATACCCGGGAACTGACCCGCATCATCCGGGAGCACGGTGTGATGAACGCCGCCATCTGCGATGAAATTCCCGCTGACCTGACGCCTGTTCGGACCTACGCCGTGACCGGCGTGGTGGAGGCGGTTTCCTGTAAGGCGCCGGTCATCCATCCGGCGGAAGGGGAGGAGCGGTTCCGGGTGTCCCTGCTGGATTACGGCGCCAAGCGCAACATTGTCCGGGAACTCCAGAAGCGGGGCTGCACCGTGACAGTCCTGCCTGCGTCCACCTCCGCGGAGGATGTTCTGGCCGCTGATCCTGACGGCATAATGCTCTCCAACGGCCCCGGCGACCCGGCGGAGAATACCTATCAGATCGAGCAGATTCGCAGGCTTTTGGGAAAAATCCCGATGTTTGGTATCTGCCTTGGCCACCAACTGACAGCTTTGGCCGCCGGAGGCAGCACCTATAAGCTGAAATATGGCCACCGGGGCGTAAACCAGCCTGTCCGGGATGTGGCCGGTGTCCGCACCTATATCACCAGCCAGAACCACGGCTACGCTGTGGACAGCGATACGGTGAAACTGGGCCGGATTCGCTATGCCAACGCCAATGACGGTACCTGCGAGGGTATCGACTACCCGGAGCTGCGGGCGTTTACCGTCCAGTTCCACCCGGAGGCCTGCACCGGCCCCAAGGATACGTCCTTCCTCTTTGACCGGTTTGTGGAGCTTATGAAAGGCGGTGAGAGGTAATGCCTCTGGATACTTCTATTAAAAAGGTCCTTGTTATTGGCTCCGGCCCCATTGTCATCGGGCAGGCCGCCGAGTTTGACTATGCCGGTGCGCAGGCCTGCCGCGTTTTAAAGGAGGCGGGGGTCAATGTGGTGTTGTGCAACTCCAACCCCGCCACCATCATGACCGATCAGGCCATGGCGGACGAAATTTATCTGGAGCCCCTGACCACGGAGACCATCAAGCGCATCATTAAAAAGGAACGGCCCGACAGCATTCTGGCGGGCCTCGGCGGACAGACCGGCCTGACGCTGGCCATGCAGCTTGACAAGGAGGGCTTTTTGGCCCAGCAGGGCGTTCGCCTGCTGGGGACGGACGCCAAGACCATTTCCCGGGCCGAGGACAGGGAGCTTTTCAAGGAGGCCATGGCGGAGATCGGCCAGCCGGTCATTGCCTCGGACATTGCCGAGACGGTGGAGGACGCGCTGGCAGTGGCCGCCCGCATTGGCTATCCTGTCATTGTCCGTCCCGCCTTTACGCTGGGCGGCGCCGGCGGCGGTGCCGCCGCCAACGAGGCGGAGCTGAGGGTCATTGCACAGACGGGACTGGACGCTTCGCCCATTACACAGATTCTGGTGGAAAAGGCCATCTTCGGCTGGAAGGAAATTGAGTTTGAGACCATGCGGGATGGCGTAGGCAACGTCATTGCCGTGTGCTCCATGGAAAACTTTGACCCCGTGGGCGTCCATACCGGCGATTCCATTGTGGTTGCCCCCACCCAGACCTTGGCGGACAAGGAGTTCCAGATGCTCCGCAAGGCGTCGCTGGACATCATCACCCACCTTGGCATTGTGGGCGGCTGTAATGTGCAGCTTGCTCTGAACCCGGACAGCTTTGAGTACGCGGTCATTGAGGTCAATCCCCGCGTCAGCCGTTCCTCCGCGCTGGCCTCCAAGGCCACCGGCTATCCCATTGCCAAGATCACCACAAAAATCGCGCTGGGCTACACGCTGGACGAAATCAAAAATGACATCACCGGCAAGACCTGCGCCTGCTTTGAGCCGACGCTGGACTATATCGTGGTCAAAATGCCGAAGTGGCCCTTTGATAAGTTTGCCGATGCCAGCCGCACGCTGGGAACGCAGATGAAGGCCACCGGCGAGGTCATGGCCATTGCCCCCAGCTTTGAAATGGCGCTGATGAAGGCGGTCCGGGGCGCAGAGGTGGGACTGGACAGCCTGAACCGCAAGCGGGACGCAGAAGACACCGCGCCTATCTGGGAGCGGCTGCGCCGGGTGGATGACCACCGGCTGTTCACGGTGTTCGAGGCGTTGAAGGCCGGCGTCTCCGTGGACGAGATCTTCGGCATCACCCGCATTGACCGCTGGTTCCTCTCCAAGCTGAAAAAAATGGCGGACTTTGAAAAGACACTGGCGGCCGACGGTCTGACGGAGGCACATTATGAGGCCGGAAAGCGCATGGGCTATCCCGACGAGACGCTGCTGCGCCTCTCCGGCGCAAAGGCTCTGCCTTGCCCGCACAGAGACGCCGTTTACAAGATGGTGGACACCTGCGGCGCGGAGTTTGACGCCGAAACGCCCTATTTCTATTCTACCTTTGACAAGTTCTGCGAGTCCCGGACCTTCCCCCGCAGCGGCAAGCCGGTGATTATGGTGCTTGGCTCCGGCCCCATCCGTATCGGGCAGGGCATTGAGTTTGACTATTCCTCCGTGCACTGCGTCTGGACGCTGAAGGAGCTGGGCTATGAGGTGGTCATCGTCAACAACAACCCGGAGACTGTTTCCACGGACTATGATACCGCCGACCGGCTGTACTTCGAGCCGCTGTGCCCCGAGGATGTCATGCACATCATCGAGGTGGAAAAGCCGGTGGGCGTTGTGGTGGCCTTCGGCGGCCAGACGGCCATCAAGCTGACGAAATTCCTTGACAGCCACGGCATCCCCATCCTCGGCACCAGCGCGGAATCCATCGACATGGCGGAGGACCGGGAGCGGTTTGACGCGCTGCTGGAGCGCTTTTCCATCAAGCGTCCGCAGGGCCGGGGCATCACCGGAATGCAGGAGGCGCTGGACGCCGCCCACGAGCTGGGCTATCCCGTTCTGCTGCGCCCCAGTTATGTCATCGGCGGGCAGAACATGGTCATTGCCCATAACGATGAGGATGTGCGGACCTATATGGAGGTCATTCTCTCCGGCAAGATCGAAAACCCGGTGCTGGTGGACCAGTACCTCATGGGTAAGGAGCTGGAGGTAGACGTTATCTCCGACGGAAAGGATGTGCTGATTCCCGGCGTCATGCAGCACATTGAGCGCACCGGTGTCCATTCCGGCGACTCCATTGCCGTTTACCCGCCGTTTTCCATCGGCGATAAGATGCTCAAGACCATTGTGGACTGCTCGGAAAAGCTGGCCCTGTCTCTGGGAACCCATGGCCTCATCAATATTCAGTATCTGATCTACCAGAACGAGCTGTACGTCATCGAGGTCAATCCCCGGGCCAGCCGCACCGTGCCGTATATCTCCAAGGTAACAGGCGTGCCGATGGTGGACATCGCCACGCGGGTCATGGTGGGTCAGTCGTTGGCCTCTCTTGGCTACGGCACGGGGCTGTACCGGCAGCCACCCTATGTGGCGGTGAAGGTGCCGGTATTCTCCTTTGAAAAGCTGACGGACGCCAATGCCGCCCTCTCCCCGGAGATGAAATCCACCGGCGAGGTGCTGGGCCTTGGCAAAAATATGCAGGAGGCGCTGTTCAAGGGCCTTGTCTCTGCCGGCTACAAGGTGGAAAAGGAGGCTCGGGGTGGCGTGCTGATCTCCGTGAACCACCGGGACCAGCCGGAGGTGGTGGACATCGCCCGAAAGCTCAGCGAAATGGGCTTCAAGCTCTATGCCACTGAGGGCACCGCCATTGAGATTGCCCGGCTGGGCACGGATGTGGAGATCGTGGGAAAGCTGGGCCGGGATAACCGGGTGTTCCAGCTTTTGGAAAACGGCCGTATCGACTATGTGATTCTCACCGGCTCCACCGAGCCTACCTATATCCGGGATTTCATCCACCTGAATCATCGCTGCGTTCAGTTGGGGATTCCCTGCCTGACCTCGCTGGATACCGCCAACGCGCTGACGGATATTCTGGCCAGCCGCTACAACCAGCGCAACACGGAGCTGATCGACATCTGCCATCTCCGCGCCCAGCGCCAGAGCTTCCGTTTTGCCAAGTTGCAGACCTGCGGCAATGACTATATCGTGCTGGAGAACTTCCACGGGGAGATCACCTGCCCGGAGTCGCTGTGCGTGACGTTCTGCGACCGGCACTACGGCATCGGCGCCGACGGAATTGTGCTTATCGAAGGCTCCAATCAGGCGGACGCCCGTATCCGGCTGTTCAAGGCGGATGGAAGCGAGGACCCAATGTCCGGCAACGCGCTGCGGTGCGTCGGCAAATATCTGTACGATAACGGCATTGCGGTCCGGGAGGACCTGCGGCTGGAAACGGATACCGGCATTCGGGCCGTGCATCTCTATACCACCAACGGCAAGGTCACCTCTGCCAGCGGCGATATGGGCCGCGCCCTTTTGAATACGGCGGCGCTGCGGTTTGAGATTCCCGAAAAATCCGTGGTAGACTACCCGGTGTCCATCGGCGGACAGTCCTTCAATGTCACCTGTGTGGACCTTGGCAGCCCGCACTGCGTAGTGTTCTGCCCCCGGGTGGATGATGTGGATGTGGCGCTGCTGGGCCCCCGCTTTGAGCGGGCGCCCTATTTCCGGGAGCGGGTCAACACGGAGTTCATTCGCGTGGTCAATCCCAGCACCATCAAGATGCGGGTCTGGGAGCGGGGCAGCGGAGAGACCATGGCCTGCGGTTCCGGCGCCTGCGCCGCGGTGGTGGCCGCCGTGGCCAACGGCCTATGTGAAAAGGGGAAGGATGTGACTGTTCGGGTCAAGGGCGGCGATCTGGTGGTGAACTACACCGATGAGCGCATCACCCTGACCGGCGATGCCAAGCTGGTCTACACCGGTGAGGCGGTCTATTGATAAAATGATGAAAGCAAGGCCCCCGGCTCGAAAGAGCCGGGGGCCTTGTACGTTTTGAAAGTAAATTTCAATGAATCCGTATGGGACAGGGCGGCAGGGGAGCGCCGCTGCCGAAAATATACTGGATTTCAACAAAATTATTTGACAAGCGATTTTGCATTACAGCTTTTGAAAGACGTGGATGTGGAAGGACGCCTGACAGTTCAGTGTCTCCAACTGCTCCATCCGCTCCACGCCCGCCCTGGGGGTTTTCCAGCAGTAGGGCGTCATTTGGAACAGGGCGCGGATATCCGCCGGGGAGGTTAGGTGCAGCGTGAAGTCCACTGGAATAATCGCCTCATAGGAAAAGCCCTCATAGGGCGTTTCTTTTTCCTCGTTGGGATACGGACGGTCATAAAGCACCTGTTTCAGTTCCCACAGGTGTTTGGCACCCGGCACTACATAGAGGAAATGCCCACCGGGCTTTAAGACCCGGCGGAATTCGTCAATGGCCAGCGGGGAAAAGCAGTCCAGCAGAAGGTCCGCCGCCTCATCGGCAAAGGGAAGATGGAAACAGGAGGCCACGGCCAGCTCCACGTATTTTTCCCGCTTGGCCGCCAGACGCAAAATGGAGCGGGAGATATCGATACCCGCCATTTTGGGTAGTTTCCCGGCCACAGCCAGCGCCTGCCGGATGCCGGAGGTGTAGTAGCCCTCGCCGCAGCCGGCGTCCAAAATCACCGGTCCTTCGTCAGGAAGGGTGTTGATCCAATTACAAATCGTATTGAGCAGTGGACTGTAATACCCTTTGGATAGGAAATCCCGTCGGGCAGCCGCCATGGCCTTATCGTCGCCGGGATCGGCGGAGTGCTTGCGGTTCGGCGGCAGCAGGTAGGTGTAGCCCTCCTTGGCGATATCATAGCTGTGGCCGCCGGGGCAACGGTACACCCGCTCCTCCCGCTCCAGCGGCGCCCCGCAGACGGGGCAGCAGAAAAGAGAGGTCATGGTTCCAGCTCCTTTGTTACATCATGAATCCACTTGCCGCTGTGGATGCGGTGCAGACCGAAGGGCACCTTCAGCGCCGACTCCATGGCCATGACAAAGCAGAACAGGGCAATGGGCGCGTGGAGAATCAGTCCCAGCAGCACCAGCAGGGGCAGCGTAAAGAGCCACAGGGGCAGCAGGTCAATGAGCATGGCCGCCCGCACATCGCCGCCGCCCCGGAGTACGCCGACAATGCCGGTAGTGGCAAAGGCGTGGAGCGGCGCGGATAGGGAGTAGCAGATCATCATGGTCACGCACAAAGAGGCCGACACGGCGGACATGGAGAACAGGGGCAGCACATGGGGCTGGAGCACCAGCCAGAATAAGAGCTGCTCCACAACGGCCACGCCAAGGCCGGTGCAGAACGCCACGAAGATCAGCGCACGGCCGATGTCATAGGCGTTTTTGCCGCCCATGCCCACCTCCTTGCCGACGATCACGGCAGCGGCCGCCGCCACACCGAAAATGGCTACCGTCACCATCTTGTCGATGTTGCCGGCCACGGTGTAGGCGGAAATAAGGTCTGTGCTGCCCGCCATGTGGCCCATGATAACGGTGTATAGAGAGGTACCGGTGCCCCACAGAGTCTCATTGAGCAGCACCGGCGTGGAAAACTTCACGAAGCTGCGGAAAATGGCCTTTCCGGGACGGAGAATGCAGGCGGGCATCAGCGGCATCCGCTTGCAGTGAAGGGCGTAGGTGACCGAAATGATAAATTCCACCACCCGGGAGAAAAACGTTGCCACGGCGGCGCCGGTGATTCCCAGCGCGGGAAGGCCCAGCTTGCCGAAAATGAGCACGTAGTTGCCTACCGTGTTGCATACGGTGGAAATGGCGAACACCGTCATGCCAAAGCGGGGATTTTCAATGCTGCGCTGCATTCCGATATAGATGGAGGACAGAGAGTTGAGAATATAGGAAAAGCCCACGATGCGGATATAGGGCGTACCCAGCTCCACAAGGCGGAGATTGTCCGTGATGAGCAGGAGCACCTGCCGGGGGAAGAAGCCCATGATCAGGGCGCAGAGTGTGGAGATGCCGCCGGCCACAAAAAAGCCGATTCCCATGACCCGGTTGATGGCCTCCCGGTCGCCCCGTCCCCAGAACTGGCTGATGAGAACACTGGAGCCGCTTTGCAGACCGAAGACAATGAGCTGGATGATATAGATGGGTACGTTGGACACGGTGACAGCGGACATCTGCTCCTGTCCCACAAGGCCCACCATAAAGGTGTCCATGAAGCCAAGGGAGGTGGTGATAAGATTTTGCAGCACTACCGGCATTGCCAGCGCGAAGACCCGCTTGTAAAAGCCCGGCTCCCGGTGAAGATAGTTGAAATTCATAGCTTGTGTTGTTTCCTCAGAAAAGATTACAGCATCGGCATCCGGGTATCGTGATGGCGGTGCAGCGCCTCAACGCAGGCGTCGATTTCCTCAAAGGTGGTCTCCGGGCCGAAGCTCAGCCGGATGACGCCGGCGGCCACCCGCTTTGGCAGCTTCAGCGCCGCTACCACCTGACTGGCCTTGCCCTGATGGCAGGCGGAGCCGGCGGAAATGCAGATTCCCTGACTGCCAAGGTCCGTGACGATATTCTGGCTGGGCCAGCCCTCCAGCGCTACGGACAGCACGTGGGGTGCCTTACCGTCCCCAATGAGGCGAAGGTCCGGGATGGCAGTGAGCTGTTCAATGGCATAGGCTTTGATGTCCGCCATGTGCCGGAGCTTGTCCGCAAGACTGTCCTGCCGCAGTTCTACGGCCTTGGCAAAGCCCGCGATTTGCGCGGTGGGCTCTGTGCCGGAGCGCAGACCCATCTCCTGTCCGCCGCCGGGAAGCAGCGGCCGGGGCTCCCGCACCCGGGGACCGATGTACAGTGCGCCGATGCCCTTGGGGCCGCCGACCTTGTGGCCGGAGATGGTGATAAAGTCCGCCCCCAGCGTTTTCGCGGAGAAGGGGACCTTCAAAAAGCCCTGCACCGCGTCGGTGTGGAGCAGCGTTTTTTCATTGACCGCCTTCAGCCCCCGGGCGATCTCCGCAATGGGATAGATATTGCCAAGCTCGTTGTTTACCATCATAACGGACACCAGCGCCGTGTCCGGCCGCACTGCCGAGAGCACGGCCTCTGCGGAAATGTCGCCGTTTGCGTCCGGCAGAAGGCGGGTGACCTCCCAGCCCTCCTGCTCTAACTGGCGGCAGCAGTTCAGCACGGCATGGTGCTCTACGGCGGTGGTGACGATGTGGCGGCCCACCCGGCGGTTGTGCCAGCAGGCGGCGCGGAGGGCCCAGTTGTCCCCCTCCGTTCCGCAGGAGGTGAAAAAGAGCCGCCCCGGCTCACAGCCCACCGCCTGTGCCACCGTGGCCCGCCACGCCTCCACGCGGCGCTTCATTTCAAGGCCCATGGGGTATTGGGCGCTGGGATTGCCGAATTGCTCGGTGAGAACAGCATACATAACGTCCGCCACGGCCCGGGGAACCGGCGTAGTGGCGGCGTGATCCAGATAGACCATAAAAACCTCCTCTTGCCCAAACGGGAAAAGCAACGTATAATAAAAGAGAAATGATATAGAGTCATAGACTTTGACAATACAACAGCGTAATTACTTATTATAAAAGAAACGTTTTCAAAACGCAAGGAGAAACTATGAAAGTTGCCATTTACACCCTTGGCTGCAAGGTGAACCAATATGAGACGCAGGCCATGGAGCAGACCCTCCGGGCCCGGGGACATAAGGTGGTGGATTTTTCCAGTGACGCGGACGCATACGTGGTGAATACCTGTTCCGTCACCGCTGTCAGCGACCAGAAATCCCGTCAGGTGATTCACCGCGCCAAGCGGCAGCACCCGGCGGCGGTGGTGGCGGTCTGCGGCTGCTATCCCCAGACCCATGCGGAGGCCGTGCGGGAGCTGGAGGTGGACCTCATTGCCGGCACCGGGGACCGGGAGGGCTTTGTCACGCTGCTGGAGGAGGCCGCCGCCGGAAAGAAACGGCTGGAGGCCATTGACAAATCCTTTGAGCGCCGGACGTTTGAGGTCCTGCCCGCCGGGGGTATGGAGGGCCGCACCCGGGCCATGCTGAAGATCGAGGATGGCTGTGTGAATTTCTGCTCGTACTGCATTATCCCCTACGCCCGGGGGCCGGTGCGCTCCCTGCCCCTGGAGCGGGCGGTGGAGCAGACGCGGCAGTTGGCAGCGGAGGGCTATCGGGAGATCGTGCTCACCGGCATTGAGATTTCCTCATGGGGACACGATTTGAAAAACGGCCTGACCCTCATTGATCTGTTGGAGGCACTGTCCGCCGCTGCTCCCGGCGTCCGGCTGCGGCTGGGGAGTCTGGAGCCCCGGACGGTGACGGAGGACTTCTGCCGCCGCGCCGCCGCGCTGCCGGAGCTGTGTCCGCAGTTCCACCTGTCCATGCAGAGCGGGTGCGACACTACCCTCAAGCGCATGAACCGCAAATACGATACCGCCCGGTATCTGGAATCCGTAACACTGCTGAACCACTGGTTTGACCGCCCTGCCGTTACCACGGATATGATCGTAGGCTTCCCGGAGGAAACGGAGGAGGAGTTCGCGGCCTCCTTGGACTTCATCCGCCGATGCGGCTTTGCGCAGATGCATATTTTCCCCTATTCCGTCCGTCCCGGCACCCCGGCGGCGGGCATGACGCAGATCACCAAGGCCGTGAAGGAGGAGCGAGCCCACCGGGCCGCCGCAGTGGCGGAGGAGATGCACCGGGCATACCTGAACGGCTGCGTAGGGCAGACATACCCTGTGCTGTTTGAGCAGCCGAAAAACGGAAAATTTGCCGGCCACGCGCCCAACTACATGGAGGTGCTGGCCGAGGGAACAGAACTGCACAACGAGGTGCGGAACGTTGTCATCACCGCCGTAGAAGGAGAGTCCCTGCTGGGGCGCATTCAGGAGGATTGAGATGAACAGTCATTTTTTTGCCTATATTTCCCGGATGCGGTTCATTCAGCGCTGGGCGCTGATGCGGAACACTGCGCCGGAGAACGTGCAGGAGCACAGTCATCAGGTGGCGGTGCTGGCCCATGCGCTGGCGGTCGTCCGCAATGAGCGCTTCGGCGGCCAGGTGGATGCCGGCGCCGTAGCGGTGGCGGCGCTGTATCATGATGCCAGCGAAATCCTCACCGGCGATATGCCGACTCCCATCAAGTACGATAATCCCGCCATCCACAAGGCGTATAAGGAGGTGGAGAAGGTGGCGGAGGATAAGCTGCTCCGCCTTTTGCCGCCGGATATGCAGCCGGTATATAAGCAGGTTTTGCGCCCGGACGCCGAAACGGAGGCGCTGGTAAAGGCGGCGGACAAGCTCTCCGCCTATATCAAGTGCGTAGAGGAGCTGAAGGCTGGGAACAACGAGTTCCGGGACGCAGCCATGCAGACCCGCGCCGCGCTGGAGGGCTACGGACTGCCGGAGGTGGCGTATTTCATGGAAACGTTCCTCCATAGCTTTTCCCTGACGCTGGACCAACTGAAGTAGCTGTGGAGGCTGCGGCGAAGAGCCGCCGTGCGGAAATACAGAAAAAACAAAAGGGCATGACAAGCGTCATGCCCTTTTGCTAAACATAGAAACCATTTTCCGAATTTACGCTGTTTTGCCCGACACTCAATGCCGCGATCCGTCAGGAACGTTTGCTATCCCTGACTGCTTTCAGAATAAAGCCGCCCATGATTGCGATGGGGATGGAAATAGCGAAGGAAACAGGCTTTAAATAAGCGCCGAGAACACCACCCAAAAGTGTACAAATCACCGCAGCCACAATCATGATATTACCTCCATGCGTCCGTATTCGTCGAAACTCAGCATATTCGCATTACCACATTCCATCGCGGAGCGCAAGAATGCAATGCAAATGCCGTTGCTGCGCGGCGATTTCGGCGGGGAGAGGGTGAACGGCGGAAGGAACAAGGCGTCGGCTTTCACAGGCAAAAGAATACTCACGGAAAATGTGGGGCCTCGGACTTGCCTCCCGGTATTCCACAAATTGTCAACGGCAATTCGTGGGATACCGGCCTCTATGGTTAAAAACACGCTCCGCGTGTTGAGGCAGAGGCAGCGAGTTTGTACTTCTTTTTGCTTTGCGTTGACAAAAAAGATGCAACATTTTCTGTTATTCGCAGGGAGGGGAATGCTTGCAAGGGGAACCTTGGTCGGGTGAACACCGTCGCGGCATTGCTGTTTGTGGCCTTTTGAAAACCACAAACAGCGCCGCTTCCTCGAAACAGGCTCACTTCTTCCGCCACTGGCGGCGTATCGCCTGTTTCCCTTGCTTTTTAATTCCCCCGCAGGATAAGTTTGCGAAGCAAACTTGCCCGCTCCAAAAAAGAAACACCACCCATAGACGGGTGTCCGTAAAACAGTTAATCCTCCGTATGGCTTAGACCATGCGGAGGATTTGTTTATGTCTAATCTTCAAACTTGCTGGCGGCAAACGGTTTGTCAAAACCGTTTGCGGACGGCAAGTCCACAAGGGATAGCCGCATAAGCGTCGCAAGGGAGTGTAGCTCCCTTGACGGAACGAAGTGACGCAACATTCTCGGTCGAGCAGTTTTCTCCTGCTGACAGAGAATACAGCTCCGCAGGACGCACTACTCTCGATAGAGAGTATAGAAGTGCGCCCTTTAGTTCCTAAAGGGATTTTATCAGTTCGCCAAACTGGAATTGTTACGCGTGCTCTTTGAAGGAAAGTGAATCGATTTGGAGATGGATTTTCTGATGTCGTGAGATAGAAAGTGCAAGGATATATTGGGCGGTGCTACCATCGTCTTTTGTACATTGGAACACCATTTCTCCCTCTCCGTCATTCAAAGCAATGATGTGAAACTCTGAAATATTTTCCGTAATAGTATGAAAATCGCTTACGAAAGTCTCTGGTTCCGATATAATCGACCATTCTTTGCTGTTATTATTAAGTTCCAGCCGTATGGAACTTCCATCAACGACCGTGGCCGACCAATTATCTCCATCAACAACAAATGACGTTGGCTTATAGGGCCTGTTACTGTTTAAGATAAGTGCGGCTACGACAACTATAACGACCAATACAAGAGCTAAAATGGTGAATTGTTTCTTTTTCATGGCAATCACTCCTTTGCAGCTTCCAGATTTGTTGCTCACTTTTCGTATTCAAATTATACCATAAAACTTGTGAACAGTTCTACCGCAACTTTGGACTATATGAGAAAAGTCCGAACAGTTTTCTGCCCGGACTTCCTCGCTCAATCATAAATCAATTCCGCTTTCACAATCTCCTCTGCCTGTGCCTTGCAAGCGTTCATCTGCCGCACCCATTCCATTTGATTATCGGCTTTCAGTTGCTCGGTCACGCCGTACTGCTTTGCCAGCTTCGGCACGATCAGCTCCATGCGGTTTCGTGCCGCTTCTTCAATCTCGGCGCAATACTGTCTTACGTACACCCAGCTATTGGGTGGTGTTTCTTTTTTGGAGCGGGCTACGAGGCTCGAACTCGCTTCCCGGCATCCCGCGAATTGCGTTCCGCAATTCGCAGGAACCCTGCCTCACCTCTGATCCAATTGCGCTTCGCGCATGGGTGTCGGTATTGAGTTCTTTCCGTCTAACGAAAAAAATCAGGGCATCCAAATCGGATGTCCTGATTTACTCTGGAGCGGGCTACGAGGCTCGAACTCGCTACCTCCACCTTGGCAAGGTGGCGCTCTACCAGATGAGCTAAGCCCGCAAATGGTGCCCAGAGCCGGAATCGAACCAGCGACACGAGGATTTTCAGTCCTCTGCTCTACCAACTGAGCTATCTGGGCAAAATGGCGACCCGGAACGGGCTCGAACCGTCGACCTCTAGCGTGACAGGCTAGCGTTCTAACCAACTGAACTACCGGGCCATTTGTGGTGGGAACAACTGGACTCGAACCAGTGACCCCCTGCTTGTAAGGCAGGTGCTCTAACCAGCTGAGCTATGCTCCCGCGGATGTAGCCGCCGTCAAGCGACAAAATTTATTATATGCAGAAGCACCCCGTTTGTCAACCCTAAACCACAAACTTTTTTAATTTTTTTTCCGGGCCGTTTCCAGAAGCCGGCGAATATCCTCCTGCGTGAACCGCTGGCGGCTGTCGCAGAACTGGCAAGTCAGCTCAATTCCGTTCTCATCCTCCGCAAGCTCACTGAGCTGTGCGCCGCCAAGGCTCACCAGCGCGGCGGCCATCCGCTCCCGGCTGCAATAGCAGCGGTATTCTACCGGTGCCGTTTCCAGAATATCCAGCTCGAAGCCGCTCATGACCCGCCGCAGCAGGCTCTCCGGGTCATCGTTGTCCAGCAGGAGCTTTGTGACGGGGCCTGCCTCCATGATGCCCTTTTCCAGTCGGTCGATGATGCCCTCCGGCGCACCCGGAAGAAGCTGAATGAGATAGCCGCCGGCGCGGAGCACACTGCGGTCCCGATCCACCAGTACGCCAAGGCCGCAGGCGGTGGGAATCTGCTCGGATTCCACAAAGTAGCTGGCAATGTCCTCGGCAATCTCGCCGCCCAGCAGCTCCACGCTGCCGACATACGGCTCCTTCAAATTCAGATCCTTGATGACCGTCAGCGTGCCTGTGTGGCCCACGCCGCCGCCAACGTCCAGCTTTCCGTCCTCACGGACCGGCAGGTCCGCCTGCGGGTTTTGCACACTGCCCCGGACATTGCCCTGATTGTCGGACACCACCAGCAGCGTTCCCAAGGGGCCGTCACCCTTGATGCGGAGCGTTACGCTGGCTCCGTCGCCCTTGAGGTCATTGCCCATCATGGAGCCGGCCGCCAGCAGACGCCCCAGCGCCGCCGTGGCCACCGGGGACGCATCATGAATCTGCCGGGCGCGCTCCGTCAGCTCCCGCGTGGAGACTGCCGCCGCCTTTACAAAGCCATCCTTGGAGATGGCGCGTACCAATTTGTCGCTCATATTGTTCTCCTGTCATGCTCCGGCCGGACCGGGGCTGTTTTTTCCTTCCTTGGGACGCCGGCAGCGGACGATCCACCGATCCTCTGTGTCCTTCGGCGCTCGCTCTGAGAGATCGCCGGTGATGCGGATGCGCTCAAAGCCCGCCGCCGACAAAAGCTCCGTCAACTCCGCAGCGGACCATGCCCGCTCCCGGTGCTCCTCATAGTCCCGCTCCCATGCGCCATCAGGACGCAGACGGAACAGATCCACCTGATAGGTGCAGATTTTCTGCTTTTCCGAAAAGAACGTGCGCCAGACGCAATAGCTCTCCTCAGTTTCGTCCGTATAGAGCTGGCAGTCCATCCGCCGGAGCTTATAGGGGGTGTTGACATCAAAAATAAAGCTGCCGCCGGGCTTTAAAAACCGGAACACCCGGCGGAATGTCTCTCGGATATCCCGCTCCCGCGTGAGGTAATTCAGGGAATCCAGCGTGGAGATTGCCGCGTCCACCGGCTCCGGCAGGTGCAGCCGGGGCATGGATTGCAGCACGAACAACGGCGGCTCCTTGCAGGCCATTGCCTTTTCTGCCGCCTGTGTCAGCATTTCTTCGGAAAGGTCCGTGGCCGTGACGCGGTATCCCCGCTGGGATAAAAGGCAGGCGATGGTCCCGGTGCCGCAGCCTAAATCCAGCACGGTGCGGACGGGTATCGCGCTCCTGCGGAACAGCCGCTCAAGATAAGCTGCCCGCCGGAGATAGACTCCATCGGCCATGAGACCGTCATAGCTGGCGGCCAGCGCGGCATAACTGCTCATTCCGGCTTTGCTTCCTGTTCCTTGGCTGCCTTCAGCCGCTCAAAGACTCTGGCATAGCCGCCGGTGCCGTAGCTCAGGGAGCGGTTCACCCGGCTGATGGTAGCGGAGGAAGCGCCGGTGTGCTCTAAAATGTCGCTGTAGATCATGCCATCATTCAGCAAAGACGCCACGGCAAAGCGCTGCTCCATGGAGCGCAGCTCCGAGACCGTACAGAGGTCCTGAAAGAAATCATAGCACTCCTGCTCATTTTTGAGCTGCAAGATTGCCTCATAGAGCTTCTCGTTTTTTTCCTTTTTTCCGATTCTGACCATACCGCAGCATTCCTTTCCGTGCAGATATCCGTTGACCGGGGCCTCCCGGCATTGTTTTTTCATATTTTAACACAGTACATCAAGAAAGGGAAGTCCCCGCGCCATGAATTTTTCAACAAAAAAGCCATTCCGCACCCGCTGCGTCTCCGCCGCATAGGATACGTCAGCTTGAAAAGGGGGCGGCGCTATGGAGCAGGTGTGGGAGCGTTTGGAAACGGAGGCGTTTACCGCGGAGCGGGAATGGTGCGTGGAGGGAATCCCGGTGCTGACCGCCGCGGTGTCGCTGCCGCGGCCTGTGGGCCCGCAGACCCGAACGCTCCGCCGCATCCGCCGGTACTATCGGGCACAGGCCGGGGCGTTTCTGCGCTACTGCCAGCGGCAGCTGCTCCCCATGGCGGCGGAGGCATATCGGGTGGCCCGGGCGGCCAGCCGGCCCCTGCCCTGTCTGCGGGCGGAGCTGACGTACTGCGTCACCTACAACGCCGGGGGCTTCTGGAGCCTTTATACCCAGTCCTCGGAGCCGACGGAGAGCGGCCGGCGCCTGCTGCGCCGCTGGGGTGACACATGGGAGCTTCGCTCCGGCTACCCGGCGGCTCTGCGGCAGTTTTTCCCGCCCCGCAGCCCTTGGCGGCGGCTGCTGCTGGACACCGCTGCACAGGAGATTTGCCGTCAGGAGGCGGCGGGCTGTGCCCGGTACGCAGAGGGCTGGCGGCGCCGGCTCCGGCGCAGCCTTTCCCCGCTGAATTTTTATCTCACGGAGGAGGGGCTGGCCTTTTTTTACCCCATGTACGCCATTGCTCCCGCCGTGGAGGGAATCCCGGTGTTCACTGTGCCCTATGACCGGCTGTACCGGCCTCCTTGCGGTTCGGAGTAAGCGGAAAAGGGCAGTGCGGACGCGAACAAAGCGCCCCGCTGAATGCGGGGCGCTTCCTTAATAGAATCGAAAATACTTTATGACTTCACGGCCTTGTCCGCGCCGCGCACCACCATGCCCGTCAGGGCAAACAGGGCGATGGCGTTGGGGATGACCATGAGGTTGTTGAACATATCCGTCAGCTCCCAGACGAGGTCATTGCTCATCATGGTACCCAGCAGAATGAACACCAGCGCGATCAGGGTGTAGATCACCGTGCAGGTCTTGGCATTCTTGCGGCCAAAGAGCCAGATGGCGTTGATCTTGCCGAACAGGTTCCAGCTCAGGACCGTGGAGAACGCGAAGAAGAACAGGCAGATGGCCACGAACTTTGCGCCGAGCCCGGCCCCCATAACGGAGCCGAAAGCGGTCTGGGCCAGATTGGTCTTGCTGAGCACGGAGGTGACGTCGCCCACATAGCCGTTTGCCAGAGGGCCATCGGCGGTATAGAGGGTGCAGATGATGACCAGCGCATTGAGGGTCAGCACTACGAAGGTGTCAATGAACACGCCCACCATGGCCACAACGCCCTGATCGTGAGGCGTGGCCACGTTGGCCTGCGCGTGGGCGTGGGGGGTGGAGCCCATACCGGCCTCATTGGAGAACAGGCCCCGCTTGGCGCCCTGAGACACTGCCTGCTTGATGGCGTAGCCAAACGTGCCGCCCACAATGGCCTGCGGCTCAAAGGCGTACTTGAAGATCATGCCGAAGGTAGCGGGAATGTACTTGATGCGGACTACCAGCACCACGAGGCCGCCCAGCAGGAAAATAGCCGCCATAATGGGAACAACCTTTTCCGTCACAGCGGCAAGGCGCTGTACGCCGCCAAGGAAGATGATGCCGCAGATGATGACCAGCACAACGCCCACGATCCAGGAGGGGATGCCGAAGGCGGTCTGGAAGCACTCGCCAATGGAGTTGGACTGCACCATGCAACCCATGAAGCCCAGCGCTAAAATGATGGCGATGGCAAAGAACGTGGCAAGGAATTTGCCGAAGCCGCCCTTAAAGGCGGTGGTGATGTAGTACACGGGGCCACCGTGGATGCTGCCGTCCTTATTTTTTACGCGGGTCTCAATGGCCAGCGTGGCCTCGGCATAAATGGTCGCCATGCCGAAGAAGGCGATGACCCACATCCAGAAGATGGCGCCGGGACCGCCGGTCAAGATGGCGCCGGAGGCGCCGACGATGTTGCCGGTGCCTACCTGCGCAGCAATGGCCGTGGCCAACGCCTGAAACGAGCTCATACCGCTGTCATGCTTTTTGCCATTAAGGGAGAGATTGCCGAACACCTTCCGCATCCCCTCGCCGAAGCAGCGGACTTGAACGAACCGGGTCCGGATGCTGTACCAGAGACCGACGCCGATGAGCAGAAACACCAGAATGTAGTTGGAAAGGTACGTGTTGATGTCGCATACAATGGGGTAGAGTACGCTGTCCAGCTTTGCAATGAGAGCTTCCATGATCCATGTCCTCCTGAAAAAAGCGGAGCGGCTGATGATGCAGCCGCTCCGCGAAGGTACACAGGTGTCGGACACTGTGGCCGCGCACGGCGACCCGGCAGGCAGATGGGAATCCCAAAGTGCCGCCGCAGTGTCTTGTCACTCTGTCCTTTTACCTGAGAGATTCGGCGGGCCAGCCGCCTTTCACCTTCGGTACCCGGGTATACCGGGCTTCTCCAGAGCCGCATCCGCCCATAGTCCTGCCCGCACGGCGGGCGCCTGAGAGTTTTACTCCTTCGGCAGACGAAAGTCGTTTTCCTATGGGTTTCCATTGCCGTTATTCCGTTTGTATTGACGCTACTATAGCACATCCGCCGTAGAATGTCAACTGTCCGTCTATGGCGGAGAGCACAATTTTTTCCGGCGGGCAGCCACAAAAATCGGCGCTCTGTCCACAATGCGGCAACAGACAGGCGGCACGGCCATAAAAGATGCCCCGGTACGAAGCTGTACCGGGGCGCCCTGCATTTATGATAGTAGGTTTTGAAAGAACAGGGTTTTTCCTTAGAAATCCGCGTTGCCGACCGTGCGGGGATGCAGCTCCACGTCGCGGATGTTGTTCACGCCGGTGAGGTACATCACCATCCGCTCGAAGCCAAGGCCGTAGCCGGCATGGCGGCAGGATCCGTAGCGCCGCAGATCGCAGTAATACTTGTAATCCTCCGGGTTCATGCCAAGCTCCTTGATGCGGTTCTCCAGCACATCCAGACGCTCCTCGCGCTGGCTGCCGCCGATGATCTCACCGATGCCGGGCACAAGGCAGTCCGCCGCCGCCACGGTTTTCCCGTCATCATTCTGGCGCATATAGAACGCCTTGATCTCCTTGGGATAATCCGTGACGAACACGGGGCGCTTGTAGATGTGCTCCGTGAGGTAGCGCTCGTGCTCCGTCTGGAGGTCGATGCCCCACTCCACGGGATAGTCAAAGTGCTCGCCGCTCTTTTTCAGCAGCTCCACCGCCTCGGTGTAGCTCACCCGGCCAAAGTCAGAGGAGGCAACGTGCTCCAGCCGCTCCTTCAGGCCCTTGTCCACGAACTGATTGAAGAAGTCCATCTCCTGCGGGCACTGGTCCATGACATAGCGGATGATATACTTGATCATAGCCTCAGCGGTGTCCATGTAATCGTTGAGGTCGGCAAAGGCCATTTCCGGCTCCACCATCCAGAACTCGGCGGCGTGGCGCTGGGTGTTGGAGTTTTCCGCCCGGAACGTGGGGCCGAAGGTGTAGACGTTGCCGAAAGCCATAGCGAAGTTCTCGGCGTTCAGCTGGCCGGAGACCGTCAGGCTGGTTTTTTTGCCGAAGAAGTCCTGCGTGTAGTCCACCTGACCGTCCTCTGTCTTGGGGACATTGTTCAAATCCAGCGTGGTGACCTGAAACATCTCGCCGGCACCCTCACAGTCGCTGGCGGTGATGATGGGCGTCTGTGCGTAGACAAAGCCCCGCTCCTGAAAGAATTTGTGGATGGCGTAGGCGGCTACGCTCCGCACCCGGAACGTGGCGGAAAACAGGTTCGTCCGGGGACGAAGGTGCTGAATGGTCCGCAGGAACTCAACGCTGTGGCGCTTTTTCTGAAGGGGATAGTCCGGCGTAGAGATGCCCTCCACGGCAATGTCCGTGGCCTTGAGCTCCAAGGGCTGCTTGGCGTCCGGCGTCAGCATAACGGTACCGGTGACGATCAGCGCGGCGCCGACATTCTGCGCGGCAATATCCTTATAATTGGACAGCGCCTCCGCCTCCATTACAACCTGAAGGTTGCGGAAGCAGGAGCCATCGTTGAGTTCGATAAAGCCGAAGCCCTTGAGGTCCCGAATCGTGCGGACCCAGCCGCCCACGGTGACTGTCTGCCCGGACAGCGCCTCGCTGTCAGCAAAAATTTTCGCGATTTTTGTATAGCTCATTTGATTGATCCGTCCTTTGCAGTTATCGATGGAATGCAATAATAATCTATTTTACTCCAAATTTCCGCTTATTACAAGGGGAATTTGGCTTTTTGGCGGATGCTTTTCGGATTTTTGCGGTAAATTTTGAAATTTCACTTGAATTCTGATTAGTTTTCCGCTATAATATGCTTCACGCCGGTGTGATGGAATGGTAGACGTGACGGACTCAAAATCCGTTGGTGGCGACACCGTGTGGGTTCGAGTCCCACCACCGGCACCAATAAAAAGAGGACATCCAAGCGGATGTCCTCTTTTTATTGGCGCCTCTTTGATTTGCTCTGCAAATCGCCCGCCTGCAGCGGGTCTTATTGAAAAGCAGGGGAAACAGGCGATACGCCGCCAGTGGCGGAAGAAGTGAGCCTGTTTCGAGGAAGCGGCGCTGTTTGTGGTTTTCAAAAGGCCACAAACAGCAATGCCGCGACGGTGTTCACCCGACCAAGGTTCCCCTTGCAAATATTCCTTTCCTTGCGGGCAGCAGAAGACTTTATATCCTTTTTAGGACACATAAGGCAATCGAAATAGGACGTCCGATTGGATGTCCTGTTTCTTTTTGGAGCGGGCTTTCGTTTTGCTCTGTGGCGGATTGCTTATGGAGAAAGAGGAAAGTCGCAGCCCTCAAATAGAAAACATATAAAAAAACTATGCTTTTGCAGATTTCCTGTTGCACTCTTGTGATGGCTTGTGCTAAAATAAGCGCAATATGAAAGAAATGCGAGGAATATGATGTTTACGGGATTTACGGACGCCACCGTGGACTTTATGTGGGGTATCCGCTTCAACAATGAGCGGGCGTGGTTTGAGGCGCACAAGGAAGACTATCTTCAGTCATTTTACCGCCCCATGAAAGAGCTGGGGGCGGAGGTCTATGACTATATTTCGGCCAAGCGGCCGGAGGACCCGCTGGTGTGCAAGGTGACGCGCATCTACCGGGACGCCCGCCGGCTCCATGGCCGGGGGCCGTATAAGGACCACCTGTGGTTCTGTGTGGAGCCGCCGGTGGAGGACTGGACCACGCGGCCTACGTTCTGGTTTGAGTTGGGGCCGGACTACTGGGGCTACGGCCTTGGTTGCTGGATGGCCCGGCCTATGGACATGGCAAAGCTCCGGGCGCGAATTGTCCGGGACCCGAAGCCCATGGAAGCGCTGACGAAAAAGCTGAACGCCCAGACGGAGTTCACGCTGGGCGGCGAGCGGTACAAGCGGCCAAAGGCCGGTGCGCCCAATGAACTGCTGGCACCGTGGTTTTCAGCGAAGAATATCACCGTCACCCATGAGGACAAGCTGACGGAGGAGCTGTTCAGCCGGGACATTGTGGAGCGCATCAAGACCGGCTATGACTTTTTGCTGCCCTACTACGATTACTTTTTGACACTGCCATCCGACCCGGAGCCGGAGACACTGAAATAAGCAAGAAAACCAAAGGAGAGATAAGAAATGAAAGCCTGCCCGGCAAGAGAAGAAGCACTGAATTTGCTGAAAAAGTACAACAGCGAGCCTTTCCACATTCAGCACGGTCTGACGGTGGAGGGCGTGATGCGCTGGTATGCCAACGAGCTTGGCTATGGCGAGGACGCCGATTTCTGGGCCACCGTGGGACTGCTGCACGATGTGGACTTTGAAAAGTGGCCGGAGCAGCACTGCATCAAGGCACCGGAGCTGCTGCGGGAGATCGGCTGCTCCGATGAGCTGATTCACGCGGTCTGTTCTCACGGCTACGGCATCTGCTGCGATGTGGAGCCTACAGAGGAGATGGAGAAGGTCCTCTTTGCCGCCGACGAACTGACGGGTCTCATTGGGGCCGCGGCCCGGATGCGGCCCAGCAAGTCCGTGCAGGATATGGAAGTCAGCTCCCTGAAGAAGAAGTATAAGGACAAGAAGTTTGCCGCCGGCTGCTCCCGGGACGTCATCAACACCGGTGCGGAGCGGTTGGGCTGGCCTATTGAGGAGCTGATGGAGAAGACCATTCTGGCCATGCGCTCCTGCGAGGATTCCGTCAACGCCGCTATGGAGGAAGTGTAAGCGGAAGCCATTTTTCCAGAGCACCAAGCGCCCCGAAGGCATCGCCTCCGGGGCGCTTTTGCGAATTTCTCGGGAAGTCAGGGGCCGAAGAACAGGCGGACGGTCCATGCCGCCGCCAGAAAACCGGTGAAGTCCGCTGCCAGCGCCGCCGGAACGGTGTGGCGGGTGCGGACGATTCCGGCGGAGCCGAAATAAACGGCGATGGTGTAGAATGTGGTCTCCGTGCTCCCCATCATCACGGCGGCCACGCGGCCCACGGTGCTGTCCGGGCCATGGGCTGCCATCAGCTCACTGGCAACGGCCAGCGCGCCGCTGCCGGAAACCGGGCGAATGAGCATCAGCGGCGCGGTCTCCGGCGGGATGCCCAGCAGCTCGAAAAGCGGAGCGCAGAGCCGGGAGAGCAGTTCCATGGCACCGGAGGCCCGAAGCATACTCACGGCGGTGAGCAGGGCTACCAGCGCCGGAATAATGTGCAGCAGCACGGTCAAACCCTCCTCGGCGCCATGGGTCAGGGCGGCATAGACATTGACGCGCCGCCCGGTGCCGTAAAGCGCCAGCGCGGAGAGCAGCAGGGGGAGAATCAGGGCGCTGAGGTTCACAGGCGGCCTCCTCTCCGGCGGGAGAGCAGGCGGGCGGTGAGCAGCCCCACCGTGACGGAGGCGATGGAGCTGACCCAGACGGCGGGCAGAATGTCAAAGGGCGCGGCGCTGCCATAGGCTGCCCGGACAGAGGCCACAGTGGTGGGGAGAAGCTGGATGGAGGCGGTGTTCAGCACCACCAGCAGGCACAGCTCATCGCTGGCCGTACCGCCGCAGCCCCGGGCCATGCGGCACGCGGCCTGAATCCCCAGCGGCGTGGCGGCGTTGCCAAGCCCTAAGAGGTTAGCGGAGACATTGGCGGAAACGGCGGCGAGGGTCTCCGTATCCCGGCTGGCATTTGGCAAAAGCCGCCGCAGCAGGGGCCGGAACAGGGCGGCGATCTTGTCCGCAAGGCCGCAGGCGCGGAGGACCTCCATCACGCCGCTCCAAAGGCAGAGAATGCCCGCCATGGAAAGGCTCAGTTCTACGGCGGACTGTGCGCCGGACAGCGCGGCGGCGGCTACGGCGTCCAGCGTACCGAAGAACAGGCCGCACAGCAGCGCGGCGGTGACCATACCCGCCCAGATCCATGAGATCGTCATCACATCACCCCTTGGCACAGGATTTAACGCTGGAAGGAATTGACAACAGGAATCTGTCATGCTAAACTGAAAAAAGTCGGATCAAACTGAATAGAGAGGGGAACTGCGCGATGAAAGCTACGGGAATCGTAAGAAAAGTAGACGAGCTGGGACGCATCGTACTGCCTGTTGAGATGCGCCGCACGCTGGACATTGCAGAGAAGGACGCATTGGAAATCTATGTGGAAGGAACCTCTGTCATTCTGAAAAAGTATAAGCCCAGTTGTATTTTCTGTGATGCGACAAAAAACGTGACGATGTTCAAGAATAAATGCGTCTGCCCCAAATGCCTGCGGGAGCTGCGGCTCCTTGCCCGGAGCGAAAAGGACTGAGACAGGCAGACGAAAGCGGCAATGAAAAATCCCGCCCTGATATGGGGCGGGATTTTTTGCATTGTCTTGACAAAGGCAACCCCCGGCTATGCCGGGGGAGAAAAAGAGCTTATAGCGAGGGGCGGAGTAGACAAGAAAAAGTCTCCAAGTTAGAGTGAATGAAAGGTTTGCCGACCAA
>NZ_JARFXX010000012.1:0-43808 GCF_029218125.1 Neopoerus faecalis
CCCTTTTTCTTCCCTTTCGGCCTTTTTACCAATTTCTACCCCTCCTTCTTCCCCTTTTTACCATCCTCTTTACCTCTAATTTGTACAATAGGTATGACTTATGCCCCACTGCCCCCCGCAAAGCGGCAAATTCAGACTTTATTCACACAATCCCGTCCCGCTGTGCTACAATAAGCAGGAATGAAAGCAAGGGAGGCGGGGCCATGAGCGCTCATTCCGGCGGCAAGCGGACAAAAGCCGCGCCGAGAAACAAAATATGGGTGGCGATACTGACGCTGCTGACAGTGCTGCTGCTCTGGTCGACACTGCGGGCAGAAGCTGTCCCAGCAGGACAGGGCATCATGCCGCAGGCGGCGTATCTGGACACCTCCGGGCCGCTTTACCACTACACCGACCCCACCGGGGACGTTATTGCCCGGACAGGCGTGGATGTTTCCTCCTATCAGGGGGACATTGACTGGAACGCAGTCCGGGAGGCCGGGGCGGAGTTTGCCATAGTGCGGGTGGGCTTCCGGGGCTACGGCACCGGGGCCATCGTGGAGGACAGCCGCTTTTTGCAGAATGTCCAAGGTGCAAAGGCCGCCGGACTGGAGGTGGGCGTCTACTTCTACTCCCAAGCCTTAACAGAAGCCGAGGCCGAGGAGGAGGCTCTGTTTACGCTGGAGCGGGTACAAGCGCTGGGATTGACAGGACCTGTCGCCTACGATTTGGAGTTCTACACAGCAGACGAGGCCAGGACAGACGCCCTCACCGGCCAGCAGGCCACACTGAACGCAGCGGCGTTCTGCCAAGTACTGGAAACCGCGGGACTTCGCAGCGTGGTGTACATGAACGGCCACTGGTCCGGGGCCATGTACGATTTAGACGCGCTGGCGGACTGGCCCATCTGGTACGCCGGGTACGGCCAACCGCCCACGCTGGAACGGGGTGTGCTGCTGTGGCAGTACACCGAGGAAGGCACGCTCCCCGGTATTAGCGGACCGGTGGACATGGACCTCTGGTTCGAGAAGTCGGGCACTTAAATATTATAATAGGTATCAAAGGGCGGCTCCCGGAGTGGGAGCCGCCCTTTTTGTCCGATTAGGCTAATCGTCCGCGTTATTCCGCCATAGGGTAGGCACCGTTATAGACCACATTGCGCCAGCCAGCTGGATCCGTGTCCCCCTCGGTGCTGAACAGGAGGATAACGGAGTGTTCGTCCAGCTTCAGCTTATCCCGAAGAGCAGCATAAGCGGGGTCGCAAAGCAGCAGAGAGACCAGTCCCGATGTCACCGCGCCGGATTCACCAGAGATCACCTGAGCGTCACCGTCCCGGGGAGCGGCCAGCACCCGCATACCGCGGGCCGTTACACGATCGTCACAGGCAAAGCAGAAGTCGGCATAGTCCCGCATAATGGGCCATGTAACTTGACAGACCTCGCCGCAGTTCAGTCCCGCCATGATCGTCATATTGTCCCCGGTGGCAGGATGTGTCGCACCGTCCTGCTGCTGAACAGACTCGTAAATGCAGGCCACATGGTCCGGCTCCACAATGGAGACGCAGGGCAGCGCCGTGCCGTACACACTTTGCAGCGCACCCAGCACACCGCCGGCCATAGCGCCGACACCGGCCTGCAAAAACACATGGGAGGGACGGTCATAGCCTTTGTCCCGGAGCTGGTCCAGCGCTTCAAAGAGCATGGTGGTGTAGCCCTGCACGATCCATGTGGGGACATCTTCATAGCCGGGCCACGCGGTATCCTGTACCAGGAACCAGCCGTTTTCCTCCGCCAGCTTTGCCGAATAACGCACGGCATCGTCATACGTCAGGTCGGTGATGGTGACATCGGCATTGCCGACCTCCCGAATGGCCTGCGCCCGGACCTCTACGGAGCCTCTCGGCATGAACACATGGGCACGGCAGCCCAGCATTCCGGCAGCCCATGAGACACCCCGACCGTGGTTTCCGTCCGTGGTGGTGATGAACTCCATGCGGGAGACCCGGTCCCGATATTCCGGGGACTTCAGCGTGTCCATGGTGGCGGTGCGGTGATCCAGCCCCAGCTCCCGGCACACCACCCGGAACAGAGCGTACAGTCCGCCCAGCGCCTTAAAGGCGTTGAGGCCGAAGCGCGGGGACTCGTCTTTCACCAGCACGGAGCGGACGCCGCCCCGTTTGGCAAGACCGGATAATTCCACCAGTGGCGTAGGGGCATAGCCCGTCATGGAACGGTGGAGCCGCCGGGCCGGAGCGGTGGCCTCCCTGGAAAGGAAGCTCGTGTCCGCCGTGGGGGCGGCAGTATGGGGATTTTCCAGCATGGAAACAACGCGGACAGTCGTGGAATCAAGCATGGTGCACCTCACTTCTCCCCCCGGAAAACCGGAAGGAATCTAAAAATTGATTCTGCCGGTCTGAACCGGCGGGAATCTGGAGATACTATTACTATACAGGAGCGCAGGTTGGGACGCAAGGAGCAATTTTCGGACAGAACTCACGTGAGTTTTGTCCTACTGCTCCTCAAAGCACGAAAATGCCGGGTAATAGCGGTAGGGAATCGCCGCGCCCAGACCGCCGGAGCGGTTTTTTAAAATCTTCAGCTCCAGCTCCCGGGGGTCCTTGCGCTTTTCCTCGTCCACGCTGAAGCCGGGACGTCCCGCGCCCCGGGCCTGAAGACCGATGAGGACGTCAGCGGAGTAATCGATGCCGCCGGATTCCTTGAAGGCGTTCATGCTGACCTCTAAATTGTAATTTTCCCGGTTGAAGGAGGAAATGGCGAAAATAGTTAAGCCCTCCTCACGGCTGAGCTTTTTCAGGGCGCAGACGGAGCGGTCCAGATTCTGCTTGTCCGTAAAATGGACGTCCACCGGGGCGATGATCTGCAGATAGTCGATGAGCACCACCGGGCGCACGCCGGTTTCCCGGATGTGGCGGCGCAGCTCGGCACGGATATAGTCCAGCCCTGTCTCGTGGTCGCCCTCCCGGAACCAGAGATGTCCGGCGTAGGCGGCGTAGGCAGATTTGGCCCTTTGCAGATGCTCCCGCTCCTCTAACGAGTAGTCCGGGTAGCGGCGCCCGTCCAGCACGCCGCGAACGGTGCGGGAACGGAATTTCGTGCGGCTGTCATCGGCGAGAAACGTCTCCCGGCTGATGGAGCGGGCCATCAACTCAAAGGCGGTCATTTCCAGCGTGAAAATGAGAACGTCCCGCCCCTGCCGGGCTAAATTGTCCGCCATCTGCATACAAAACGCGGTCTTGCCGAGTGAGCTCACCGCGCCCATGACGTACAGTCCATCGTAGAGGCCGCCATCCAGCGCCGCGTCCAGTTTGGAAAAGCCGGTGGAAAGAGGCGGACGCTCCGCCTGCAGGGCGATGTAATCCTCTAACAGAGCCATCTGTCCCGCCGCGCTGCGGGTCTCATAGGGTGGTGGGAGCTGAGCGGCGCGGCTGTCGATGCAGCTTTGAAGGTACTGCCCTGCAAGTGCTCTGTCCGCACAGAGAAGCTCGTTGAGGTCCTTGCCCTCCGGCAATGGCGGACAGCGGTACAGCCACGGGAACTGCTCCGTCAGGACGGAGGCCCATTCGTCCCCGGCTTTGTCATTATCCGGCAGCAGCAGTATCGGCGCGCTGTCCGAAAGCGTTTGCAGAATGGCCGCGATTTTCGTTCGGTTGCCGCTGCCGTTCATGGCACAGGCGCAGAAGCCCAGTTCCTCGGCGGAGAGTGCATCGAACACGCCCTCTACTATGAAGACCGGCTGGCTGCCGGTGAGCTTATCCGCCTGAAATAGCGGTGAGGGCAGACCCTTTTCATTGAGATAGCGCTTTTCCGCCACAGCTCGCCGGACGATGTGCCCTCCATCACAGGGCAGCACCACGCAGTCAAGGGCCGAATCGTAGCCTAATTGAAATCGGGCGGCGGTTTTCTCAGAGAGACCTCGCCGGACAAAATAATCCGTCTCCCCCCGATGCGCCGCGCAGCTTACAATATAGCGCTGTGCTTCAGCCGTGGCTTGCGGCTTGGAGGTTGGACGCTTTTCGGAAGAAGCGGGGTTGTCTGTATGTATGTTGCCGTGTCCGTATCGTCGAGAGGCTTCAGCCAGCGCCTCCAACGGTGAGGACAGGTGTTCGTTCATTTGCAGCAGGTCATAGAGGTCATAGTCTGCGCCGCAGGCAAAGCAGTGGACCTTGTGGCGTTTCGAATCATAGCCCATGGAGGGATCGTGGTCGAAATGCTCCGGGTTCAGGCAGCGAAAGCGCTTGCGGGGATCAATGCCCTGTTCCCGGAGGTAGGTTTCCAGCATGGGACGCAGAGAGTCAAAGGTATCCGTCATAGCTGCTCCTTTTTATTGGTTTATTGAGCGGTAATAGTATAACATACCCGGCCTCCGGGATATATTCGGAGACCGGGTCATCAATTATCTTAGATATCAATAAGGGGATGAGGACGGGAGCGCACGGCGCTGAAACCGTTGGGAGCGCCCAAAAATGAGGGGGGCGGAAAAAAAGTCTGCACGGGGCGGGGTCGGGTCTGCACGGGTTGAAGTCGCCGCAGCACGGAGCGAGGTGGGAATATGCGGCGGTATGGGGAAAGATTGCCAACATACCGGGGTATTTTCGCCGGAAAGTGCCGGTTTCAGTGGGGGTTTTCGGCGGATTGACGGAATGATGTGGAGTGTTTTTCCCCAATGCGGCTTTGCGCGGTGCAGCAAGACGGAGAAAGCCGACATCGTTTCGTGCAGATGCAGGTCAGCCTTCAGTGGGCTTATCGGCGCTGTTGTCGGCCTTTTTCTTGCGGGACACCCTCTTTTTGCCGGTCTCTAACTGCTTGGCCTGCCGGCGGGTCTCGATTTTGTGGCGGTAGCCCTGTATCGTTTCATCAATGCCGACGGTCATTTTGCCGGCAAGAAATGAGTTGATGTTATCGTAGTCGAAGGACATATGCAGCGAGCCGCCGGAGATGTCTTCGATCTCCTCCACCGCCCGGTTAAAGGGACGGATGATGGCCTCGTCATAGTTGCGGTTCTTGACCTCCTCTTTGGTGGGAAGGCCGATGTAGTTGATAATGTCCTCCACTCGGACAAGGAAATTGCCGCCATCGTCCACCGGGGCCTTTCGAGCGCGGTAGTAAAGGTAGAACGCCATGCGGTAGGCATTTTCGGAGAGTTGGCCCATCCAGTCCGGGATGAGCTGGTAATACTGCGTCAGGAACTGCCGGACGTTTTCGGCAAAGGAGATCTGCACCTCGCCGGTGTATTTTTTGATGCTGGCCTCGGTGGCAAGGTGCGTGATGTAAAAGGACTCGAAGTATTTTTTATAGGACTCGGCGGTGAGCTTTACGTTTGTGATGGACTGGACGTCCTTTTTGAGCTGGCGGTAAGCGGCGTCCCGGCTGGAAAGGCCGGACCACGCCATGTATTCCGTGATGTTGAACCGGGCGCAGTTATCCCGCCATCCGTCCCGGTTGCCCCGCATCAGCGTGTAGATCAGAAGCCGGTGGGCGGTCCACGAGAGGTTTTTCGTGTATTCGCTGACCGCCTCGAAGATCAGCGTCATCTCATAGTCCTTGTTGCGGTAGCGCACGGACTGGTTGCCGTAGGCGTCCGGCTGGGAGTATGTGACGGTGATGCCGTTGGACGCCGGATGAAATTCCCGGCCCCGCTTCATGTTGGCCCACACGCCGCAGATGAAATAGGTGGCGGGGCTGTTGCCCAGCACATCGTATTCCGTCCGGGCAAGCTGGGAGAGCGTGTCGGAGAAAATGTCCATCAGCGTTTCGGCAAACGCGACGGTCTCCGGCGCGGCGGCCTCCACCAGAGCGGAGAGCTTGTCCGGCGTGGAGAGGTCATGGGCGGACAAAAAGGCGTCCATCACGGGGTAAATGCGCTGGAAATCGTATTCGGAGCATTGCTTGGCAAAGGATTTCGGCTTCGTGTCCGCCAGAGGCTTCAGCTTTTCGTAGGTCTTACGCATCTCCTGAAACTGGTCGCTTTCCAGAAACCGCGCCGGGGCCTCCTTCCGCAGGGCCTCTAAGGATTCGGATATCTGTGCCATGCGGGCGTATCCTCCCTTTTTCAGATATGATTTGATCAGTGCAAGCATATCACAATTCGCGCTCCTTTGCAAACAAAAATACGGGGCGGCAGCCTGCCCTTTCGGGTGTCCGGCGTGTCCATCCGGGCGAAAACGGAAGAAGCCGGACGGGCGGGGTCGGATGCGGGCGGAACAGGCGCCCCTATATACCCTCGTTCCGACGTGGTTTGGTGCACGAAAACGTGCAACAAACGAAAAAGTTTTTTTGTTTGTTTTCGGAGCGGGTGTCCGCAGCGGCGCTTCGGAGAAGAAATCCGACTTAAAACCGTGCAGGTCGGTCAGGGGCACGGAGCGGGAATCGGGAGGCTTCGGACAAGTCTCATGTGAGTTTTTTTGCGGCGGCGCGTCCGGGAGGCGGCTTGCTGCCGCCGGGGCGGTCACCACAAGCCCTGACGGTTTTCCGTCCCGGACAAACACAAAATGTTGCATATCCGGGCGGTTTTGTGTTCGAAATGACACAAGGCAGCGCAGCAGTCCGCATTGGGTGCGAGGAGCCGGAGACGGAGCTTGCACGAAAGCAAATCGGAAATCGGAATGGGGCTTGCACGAGATCAAGTCGGAAGCTGGGAATAGCTCTGCACGAAATGAAGTCGGCCTTCGGCATATCGCCTGCACGAAACCGTGTCGGAAATCGCGGCAGGGGATGCACGAAATGACATCGGAACAGACAGATGAGCGTGCACGAAGCTGAGTCGGGACACGGAAAAAGTCGTGCACGATTTTAAGTCGGAACTGCGCTTTATGATTGCACGAAAAAGAGTCGGAGTTTGACATTGTGTCTGCACGAAAGCAAATCGGAAATCAGGGATAGCGCTGCACGAAAAGAAGTCGGAATAGGGGAATCCGGCGCCGAGGTCTGTCAAGGGATGAAGGTCGGACAATTTTCCAATAGCTATTTGCGGCTATAAAAGTATTTACAGTCTATGAATAGGATTTATACTTTACAGAAAGATGGCCACTTTTCTGATAGATATTCCGCGCAGGAATGACACAGCGGCGTGAGATTGTCCTGTTGTCATTGACAAAGCGGTGCGTTCTTTGGTATGCTGATTGACAGCATATAAAAATAAGGAGAAGAAAAGGAGAAATTATGCTGGCTTATGTAATTTCTGTTCTGAGCAACTGGCTTTATACCTACATTTTAGTGGCGCTGCTGTTGGCGGCGGGCCTCTATTTCACGCTGCGGACGCGCTTTGTGCAGCTTCGGATGTTTGGAGAATCCTTCCGGGTTCTGCGGGAGGAAAAGCATGAGGAAGGCGGCGTGTCTTCGTTCCAGGCGCTGATGATCTCCACAGCCTCCCGGGTGGGTACCGGCAACATTGCGGGCGTATCCCTCGCTATCTGCCTCGGCGGTGTGGGGGCGGTGTTCTGGATGTGGCTGGTGGCGCTGCTGGGCGGCGCGTCGGCCTTCATTGAGAGCACGCTGGCGCAGATCTATAAGGTGCCGGACGGAAACGGCGGCAGCCGGGGCGGCCCGGCCTACTATATTGAAAAGGTGCTGGGGAGCCGGGTGCTGGCCCTGCTGTTCTCCGTGTTTTTGATTCTCACGTACATGGTGGGCTTCAACATGGTGGCGTCCTATAATCTGATGGACGCCTTTTCCGGCTATAGCTTTTTCTCTCCCACCACAACGCCTACGGTGGTGGGCGCGGTGCTGGCGGTACTGACCGCGCTGTGCATTATGGGCGGCAGCCAGCGGCTCAGCCGCGTGACCGGTGTGCTGGTGCCGGTGATGGGCGGCATTTACGTGCTGGCGGCGCTGGTGATGATTGTGCTGCACATAGGGCTGCTGCCGGGGGTCATTGCCGCGATTTTCCGCAATGCCTTTGATTTCAAGGCCATTTTCGGCGGCTTTACCGGCTCGGCCATGATGCACGGCATCAAGCGGGGACTGTTCTCCAATGAGGCGGGTGTGGGCTCCGCCCCCAATGCTGCGGCTGCGGCTTCAGTGTCCCACCCGGTCAAGCAGGGTCTGGCACAAATGCTCTCCGTGTTCCTCGACACCCTCGTCATCTGCTCCGCCACGGCGTTTTTGTGCCTGTGCTCCGGCGTGGCGCCCTCTCCGGAGCTGAAGGGCGTGCCCTACGTGCAGGCGGCGCTGGGGGCCACCTTCGGCCCTGCCGGCAACTGGTTCATCACGGTGATGACGCTGTTCTTCGCCTTTACCACCATTCTCGGCAATTACTATTACTGCGAGAGCAACCTCCACTACATTCTCAGCCGAGAGGCCCGGAAAACGGAGCTGCTGGTGTTCCGCATCATCGCCGTGCTCATCGTATTTCAAGGCGCGCGGCTGAACTTCTCCCTTGTGTGGGACACGGCGGATGTGACCATGGGCTTCATGGCCCTTATCAACCTGCCCTCTATCGTGCTGCTGGCAAAGCCCGCGCTGCTGGCGCTTCAGGATTACACCCGCCAGCGCCGGGAGGGGAAGGACCCGGTGTTTCATGCGGCGGACATCGGCCTCGGCGGCAAAACGGCCTATTGGAACTGAAAAAGCGGCAGGAGGTGTCTTGACACCTCCTGCCGTTTCCATTCCCCGGACAAAACTCACGTGAGTTTGCAGAAAAGCAGCGCCCCCGGACGGTTTTCCGTTTCGGGAGCGCTGCCTGATTCCTATATGATCTATTTTGCCGGAGCGGTTTCTGTCCGCTTCAGCCACAGGGCCACGGCCAAATCCACGGCGCAGACCGCTGCGCCCAGCACAAAGACCCATTGCGGCCCCGATAGCTTCCACACGGCGCCCAACAGGCCGGAGACCGTCACCGCAAGGATGTGGTCGATGCTCAGGCCGAAGGACAGGTTTTCCATGACGTCTGCCGGGGACTCGCTGAGGGAGCGCATGAGCATGGTGTGCACGGCGTTGAAATGGTCGGTCATGAAGATGAGAATATAGGCCAAAAACGCCGCGGCCATGGCGGCATAGCCGCTTAGTGCGCCGGAGGTTACGCCATGCACTGCCCACGCGGCGTAAAGGAACACCGCTGCCACGCTCACAGATTCCAGCAGCAGGCCCTGCCGGACGCCCCGGCGGTCCAGAAAGCGGCCGATGATGGGGGCGAACCAACTCCCACAGAAGTGGGCGGCGATACCCAGCAGCGCCACGGTGTCCGCGCCCATGGACAGCAGCTCAATGATGATCCACGGAGCGAACACCGCCCGCATCCGCTTCTGGAAGCCGTATACCGCTGTGACGAAGTAATAGGGTACGTAGCACCGTTTTACCGGCAGGCCACGGCGGCCCGCCTCCCGCTTGCGGACGTCCAGCGCGGGCATGGCGGCTCTCAGGCGGCACAGACAGACGATGGCTGCCGCCAAAATCACCATAGCAAGGCAGAACGTGGGTACAATGCTGTCCGGACGGAAATAGAAAAAGCCCGCCCGGAAGCCCACAAACACCAGCGCAGAGGCCGCCATGGAGGCCACGGTCATCACACTGCGGTACGTGCCGAGGAATGTGCCGGTTTTGCCCTCCTCGGATAAATCCATGGCGATGACGTCCCGGAGGGGCATAAACATATGGTCGCCCATCGAATAGGTGAATACGAACAACTGCATCACGGCGTAGCTCGGGGAAAGCAGTCCCAGCACGAACAGGCCCACGAAGTACAGCCCGAAGCCAAGCAAGGACAGCGACAGGCTGCCAAGAGTCGGCAGCGCCGCGATGACCAGCACGCACACAACTCCCGGCAGCTCCCGGGGAATCTCCAGCAGGCCCCGCTGCACGGCGTCTACGGCAAAGACACCCTTGAAGTAATTGGAGATGATGGAAGCACTGAGACTCCCGGCGATGGTGAACAGGAACAGCGCGATTAAAAACAGCCGTTGTGCTTTGGTGCGCTCCATGGAGCAATGCCCTCCTTGACAGCGGCGGACGCGGGGCATCAGCCCCGGGCCCGCCGGATTTCATGCCTGACCATCATACACGTTCCGGCGGAAAAAGGCAACCGTTTTTCCCATGGGATTGGGAAGAAACACGACAATTTTCAGTCCATTTTGTAGAATAAGTAGAATATTATACGATTTGAAATCGAAATTTGCCTTTCAATTCGGCCAAAGAACCCCGGACAAAACTCACGTGAGTCCGCGCCGGGAAGGGGAGGCGTGTCGAAAACCGGGGGGCGGGTGCGATTCATGTCGAAATCGGTGCGTTTCGTGCAGATGTCCCCCGGCGAATGGGGCGGTATGGTATGCTGTTACTGTGAAAAATTGGGGGCAGGCGGGAGCCGCCGGGGATAGCCGGCGGGTCTGTGCCCAAGCTGTGAAAAAAGGAGGCAGAAGCTATGAAAAAGCGAATCATCAGTCTGCTGTTGGTGGTGAGCATGGTACTGAGCCTGCTGCCGGTATCCGCGCTGGCGGCCGGAACCAAAGACACCGCGGCAGACAGTCCCTTCACGGATGTGAAGCCGGGGGACTGGTGCTATGACGCGGTGCTGTACGCCAAAGCCAACGGCTTTTTCAGCGGCACCAGCGAGACCACGTTCAGTCCCAACGGCACTATGACCCGTGGGATGTTCGTCACGGTGCTGGGCCGTATGGCGGGCATTGACCCGGCGAAGTACGGCGGGGACACCGGCTTTACGGATGTGCCGGAGGGAATGTACTACGCGCCCTACGTGAAGTGGGCGGCGCAGTACGGCATCACCGGCGGCACCGGGGACGGACGCTTTTCCCCGGACGCGCTTATCACCCGCCAGCAGATGGCGGCGCTGTTTGTGCGCTATTTTGAAAAATTCGGCATCCGCCTCACCGGCGGTACACAATATACCACCGTGCCCGCCGATTTGGACGCCGTGGCGCCCTATGCCCGGGAGGCCGTGGTGAAGCTGTGGCAGGCGGGTCTTCTGAACGGCAACGGGACGCGGTTCAATCCCACCGGCAACGCCAGCCGCGCACAGGCGGCGGCACTGTGTCAGCGGACGGACAAGGCTGTGGAGACATGGTACACCGAGCCGGGCGTGGCCTCCAAGCGGGTCAGCGTGGACCCGGCGGCCCAGACCTCCGGCAGCGGCAGCAGCAGCTCCGGCAGCTCGTCCTCCGGCGGCTCTCACAGCGGGGGCAGCAGCTCCGGCGGCAGTTCCTCCGGGGGAAGCTCCGGCGGTGGGACCAGCACCACAACCTATTATAAGGTGATGTTTGACTGGGGCAATGAAGTATCCCACGAGGGCGCGGTTCTGCCCACCGACAATACCTACGCCGCAGGCACGGCCATCCGCCTGCTGCCTACGCCCACCGTTCCCAAGGGCGGCGTGTTCCTTGGCTGGTACTATAACGCGGAAATGACAAACTCCGTGGGCGCGGGGGATACCCTGACCCATGATGTGACGCTGTACGCGGACGTGACCACCGGCACCGTTCCCATCAGCGAAACGCCTAACTACGAGACCGTGACAGTCAGCGCCGGGGAATACAGCTTTGGCGTCACCGGAGCAAGCAAAGCCGACATCAAATTCATCGACATCACCGATGCCAACGCCAATGTTGACTTTGAACTCAGCGCCGATGGAACCGTTTCCGCCGTACTGGAGGCCGGTGAGACTTATCAGGTGGAGCTGCTGAACGAGAAGGCGCAGTTTACGGGTAAGGAAGCCTCTGTCCGCTACCTGAACATTATCGTAGAGAAGAATGAGGTCCAGAATGCCTCTATCCGCAAAGATGTCAAACAGGAGGACGCAAGCGCTGTGGAGGGCTTGGATGCTTCCGTGTTTGAGGGCCTTTATAAAACGGATGGCGTCAGCACACAGGGCAACGAGACCACCGGAACGTTCCGGTCTCCCACGGCTTATGCCGTGGGAGAGACGGTAGCCTTTACAAGAGGCTCCGCAGACCTGACAGATGTGGACAGCACAAAGGGCGATGTGGCCTATGTGAAGATCACAAAAATCGGAGATACTACGGACGGTAAAACCGAATACACCTACGAGATGGCGGAGGCCGAGGATGTGCTGTTCATGCCGGATACCCTGCCGCTGTCTAAGAAGTATTTGGATACTGCCGATGGCAATACCATCGCAGTTTCAGTGAACGACATGACCAAGGCCATGACGGACGTGGACGCTACCGCACTGGATGTGGGTGATTTTATTGCGTTCTGTGACGGTGCTTACAGCGAAAACGCTACAGCCTCTGCCTACGGCAAAATCACCGGCGTTCAAAAGAGCGAGGACGGTACGCAGTACCTCATTACCTATGAAACCTACGAAAATGAGAACGATTACACTGCCGCGCTGGATGAAGCGCTGGACGTTTACTACGAGCGGGCAGAGGATATTACTCTGACGCCGGAGGAGCAGAGCGAGCTCCAAAAGCACCTGATCGACGATGTAAAGCAGAGCGGCTACATGGAGCAGGCGGCGCAGTATATGGCCGCTGTGCTGCTGGAGAGCGAGGACCCCAGTCATATCCCCACTTCGGAGGAAATTGAGGCCCGGATGCAGACCATCAGCGGGACCATGCTGCAAGCGGACGGCGCCTCGGCTAAGGTAGACTGGACGGCAGCCCGGGTCAGTATGTACAGCAAGCTTCAAAACCTTAGTGGCAATGGCTTCGGCGTGACTGTCATTGTGCCCTTCACCGTGGAAATGGGTAATGTGAGCGTGGAGGTCACGGCCCAGTTTAAGGAGGAGGTGCTGCTCAAGCAGAGCATCAGCACCAAGCGCCACAAGATCGGCTTTTTGAAGTATGACTACTCTCTCAACGCCTCCTTTGAGGTGGGCAACTACACCGGCGTGAATTTCAAGGCCGTGGTGCACACCGAAAATGAGAAGGAGTCCGACGCCGCGCTGGGCAAGCGGCTGGAGCAGGTGGTGGAGCTGCTGGAGCAGCTCTCCAATGGTGCGGACACCGCCGCCCCCGGCATGGAGGGCCTTGCGGCCACGTACCAGGACCTGATGGAGAACACCAGCGGCACCTGGAGCCCCATTATCAATCAGCAGTTGTTCCGCAGCAGCGGCAGCGCTTTCCTGCACATTTTCTGCTGGGAGGTCAAGGGCAGCTTTGTGGTGTCCGCCAATCTGAACGTGGCCATGGGTATGGACTTCCAATACAAGAACCACAAGCGCTATAACTTCTCCGTCCGGGTGAAGGCCAAGACCTCCACAAACGAGACCATCGACCTCGTTCCCGCCCAGTACAGCTTTGATTTCTACGTGGTAGGCACCGTGGCCCTGCGGGCGGGCATCAAGCTGGAAATGTATGTGGGTCTGTTCTCGCTGAAGGTGGACAAGATCGGCATTACCGCCGAGGTGGGCGGCTACGTCCAGCTCTGGGGCTATTTCTACTACCATAAGACATGGCAGGAGAAGCTGGGGGCTGCCTCCAACAGCTCCGGCGCCATGCGCATCGAGATCGGCATTTACATTGAAATCAAATTCGTGGCGCAGGCGTTTTCCAGCAGCAAGCTGACGTATAACCCCACGCTGTATGCCCACCAGTGGCCGCTGTGGTCGGCGGGGCAGGTAGATAACATCTATGCCTTTGCCAACACGGACAATACCGGCTATACCTTTAAAACGGTCAAAACGCTGGCGCTGCCCTCCAGCACGTATCTGATGCGGGCTATGGACCTCAGGACCGGCAAATTGAAGGACCTGAACCGGGACGATGCCGCGGAGAGCAATTTCCGCATCGCCTTTACCAACCCGGTGTTCAGCTATAACGCGGCCACCAACACCGTGACGGTGGCGCCGGTGAACGGCTCGCTGGCGGAGAGCACGGACATGACCATCGTGTGGAAGAAAGCACCTCTGACGTTTACCTCCACGCCCATCAGCAAGACGATTCATCTGGAGTGGAGCGACCCGGCGGGTATGCGCTATATTGCCTTTGACTCCAAGGGCGGTTCCGCCGTGGCGGGGCTTTCCGGCGGCAGCGGCGCGCCCCTGACATGGCCGGCTGACCCTGAAAGACCGGGCTACACCTTTGATGGCTGGTACACAGCAGAGGGAAAACGCTACAGCAGCGTCTCCGTTATGCCCACGTTCCCGGAGGGCCAGACCGGCGTGACGCTGGAGGCCCACTGGAAGCCGAATTTGGTGAACTACACCGTGGAGTATTACACCGAAAAGCTGGACGGCAGCTACGATATGGAGACGGAGACCCGGCAGGGCAACACCGACAGCACCACGAACATGACGGCGCAGCCCAAAGAGGGGTATACGGCCAAGCCCATTGAGCAGCAGACCGTTGCCGCCGATGGCTCCACTGTGGTGAAGGTTTACTACGAGCTGAATACCTATCAGGTAAAGTTCCATGATCGTTTCTCTGAAACATACGAGAAGACATACCGGCATGGCGAGACGATTACCGCACCTCATGTGGCAAAAGAGGGCTACGCCTTTGCATATTGGTATTCCGATTATGGAACGACGCATTTCGTAGAGGGCACGGCAGCCACTGAAAGCATTGACTATTATGCTGAGTGGGTCCCCATCACTTTCACCGTAGACTGGATCGTAGATGGAAAGTCCATCGGAACCAGTACGGTTCAGTATGGTGAGGCCATCCGTAACTGGCAGAGACCGAACGATCACCCCACCAAGGCGGAGGACAAAACCGGTACCTACGAGTTTACCGGCTGGAACACGAAGGAGGACGGAACCGGCATCCAGTATGACCACAATATGCGAGTCAAGGTTGGTATGACGTTCTATGCCCAGTTTAAGCGGACGCCCGCAAAGTACACGGTGACATGGGACGCCAACGGCGGCGATGCGCTGGTCATGGCGGATACCACCACCAACGGCCAGACGGATTACGGCACGGTCATCGTTCCGCCCGCTGACCCCACCAAGGCCAGCACGGCCGCTGAAAACTACACTTTCAACGGCTGGAATACCAAGCCGGATGGTACCGGCACGGCTTGGACTGAGGGTGCGACCGTTACCGATAATGTGACCTACTACGCCCAGTGGACAGCAGGTGTGCAGAAGTATACCGTGGGGTGGGATGCCAACGGCGGCGCTGCGCTGGTCATGGCGGATACCACCACCAACGGCCAGACGGATTACGGCACGGTTATCGTTCCGCCCGCCGACCCCACCAGAGCGGAAACGGCTAAGGCAACCTATGACTTCCTCGGCTGGAACACGCAGACGGACGGAACCGGCGCCGCGCTGAACACGCTGACGGATAACCCGGATAAGGTCACTGCCGATGTGATGTATTACGCCCAGTGGAGGGAGAATATCAAGTCCTACAAGGTGATGTGGGACGCCAACGGCGGCAATGAACTGAGCAGGACCTCTGAGGAGCTGCCCTATGGCACGGCCATTGTCCAGCCCACTACGCCCACCAGGGACAGCACTGACACCACCGCCTATACCTTCACCGGCTGGAACACCGAAAAGAATGGTACCGGCACGGCTTGGACTGAGGGCGCGACCGTTACCGATAATGTGACCTACTACGCCCAGTGGAAGGCCGAAAATCGTGTGTACAGCATTACTTATTATAGTGAGGGCGGCGAGCACTCCAATCCCAATACCTACACCTACGGCACGGCGGTAACGCTGCAAGACGCGAAGCGGACCGGCTACACCTTTGACGGCTGGTATATGGCTGGTGAAATGGACGCCGGGACGAAGGTCACGGAAATTTCCGCCATGCAGACCGGCGATGTGATCCTCACCGCCCACTGGACAGCCAAGACCTATACCGTTAATCTGAACGCCAATGGCGGCACCGGCGGCACGGAGAGCATAACGGTCACGTATGGACAGCCTATGCCGAGTATTCCGGAACTGCCGACCAATAATACAGGTCTGGTCACCTTTGGCGGCTTCTATGATGCGGAACGGTATGGAACAAGGTATTATGACGAAAACGGCACGAGCGTAAGAATGTGGGATAAGGACGAAGACGATGTTACGCTGTATGCCCGTTGGAATGACAATACCAAATATCCGCTGTTCATTGCGGACCCCGATAGCGGCGAAATGATTCAGGTTACAGGTTCCAATCGCGACGATATATTTGGAGATACTGAAAACGAGCATTGGATAAGCGCGAGCTTTACCTATGATCCTACTACCGGTGGCGTACTGACACTTAATCAGACCTATATCCGAGTTGCACCTCATAATTACCGGGACTCCATTGATTCTGAAACACCGACCAATGCACTGAATGTGAACGGTGAATATGTAACGGCGCCTATCGTGTGGCTGGGATACTCTGGTTTTAGCAGCTACAGCAGTGATCTGACCATCAAACTTGTGAGTTCCAATAGCATTTATAATCTTACAAGGAACAACATTGAGCTACCCACTGATGCGACACTGGTCAACTGCGGCATTTATGCACAAAAGGGCGACCTGACCATTTCTGTTGCAAACGGTGGCTATTTGGACATTGATGTTATGCCTGATGGAACAAAGGCTTACGGCATTTATAACGGGGAAGGTAAGATCATTCTGGAAAAGGGAAAGATTACCTCGTCTGTTATGGCTAATAAGACCAGCGCTGCGATTTACACCAAGACAAATGAGGTCAGGATTGAGGAAAATGCCAAGGTCATAGCCGGAGAGGCAACACCCTATAGATTGAATGAGTATGGCATTGAAGCTGACAAAATTTATATTTTGGGTTGTTTGGATGCGGCCGGTAACACACGCGCGCTATGGCTCGATGGTAGGTTCGGCAATGAAAATATTGTGCAGAGCCTCTACATGACGTATCAGGGGAAAAAGAACGAAAGTGATGAGTGGGGAGATTTTAGTACATTGTACTACAAAGACTATAAATACCTTCACGCTTTCTTCCGAACCTCCACTCAATCCGCAGAGGCGGAGCTGCCCGCCGTATTTGCGGACGAGGAGCCTGTCGATGTGGTCTCGGTGACGGAGGCTCCTGACGCCCTCCCGGCTAAGGATGAGGCTGTTCTCACCACGGAGGAGCCCTCCATCGCGTAACAGGCACAGACAAAACCGAACATTACAGCATAGGGCCCCGGCGGCTGTCCCATGCGGACGGTCGCCGGGGCCTTTGTATGCGCCGGGAGCGGTCTGTTAAGACGCCGCAGCGCCGGGAGCTTGACCGAAAATGTTGCAAATCGTGATAAAATTTGTGATTACCACAAGAAAACCAAAAATATGTAGAGGAAACGTCAGTTTGTCCGGAATGTAATCGGTTACTTACACGAAGATGCACAAGACGGTCGAAAGCGTTATGACCGATATTGACTAAAAGCGGAGACCGGTTTGTTGACAGAACTGTGCAAAAGTGCTAAGATAAGGCAAACCCTGAATAGGGTAAATGATGATGGAGGTATGTTATGAAAAAGATTTTTTCTCTCCTGCTGACGCTCACCATGGTCTTGTCCCTGGCTGCCTGCGGCGGCAACAGCGCTGCCCCCAGCACTCCTGGCAGTGACAGCTCTAACACCGGCTCCGACACCGCTTCCGATTCCGATACCATTAAGATCGGATATGTTTCCGACCTGACCGGCGCTACCGCCCTGTGGGGCACGGCCGGACAGTACGGCGCCGAGCTTGCTATCAAGCAGGTCAACGAGAACGGCGGCGTTCTGGATGGCAAGATGCTGGAGCTGGTCCCCATGGACGGTAAGGGCGAGCCCGCCGACTCCGTGTCCGCTTTCAAGAATCTGGTGGAGGTACATAACATCGTGGCCGAGATCGGCACGAACTTCTCCTCCTGCAACATCCCCATGGCCTCCGTTGCCGACGAGGTGAAGGTGCCCATCATCGGCACTGCCGCCTCCAACGAGCTGGTCACCGTGGATGAAAACGGCAACCTGCACCCCTATTCCTTCCGTATGTGCTTCATCGACTCCTATCTCGGCACCGTCATCGGCAACTATGCCTATGATACGCTGGGTTCCCGGAACGCGGCTCTGTTCACCGTGGCCGGCAACACCAACTCCGAGTCTGTTGGTCAGTTCCTGCGTGATGCCTTCACCGCTAAGGGCGGCACCATCGTGGCTGACGAGCAGTGCCAGGATGGCGACGTGGACTTCCGCGCACAGCTGGCCAACATCGGCGCTAAGAACCCCGACATTGTGTTCGTCATCATGAACGACTATGCTAAGAACGCTACCTTTGCAAAGCAGGCCCGTGAGATGGGCATCGACTGCATGCTGATGGGTCATGACGGTTGGGACTCCGCCCAGCTGGCCGGTGAGGCTGAGGGTGCTTTGGAGAACTGCCTGTATGTCTCCCGTATCGGCTTCAGCACTCCCGAGGCCAAGGCCTTCGGCGAGGAGGTCGCCAAGACCTACAACATCACCATGGAGGGCGAGTGCCTGTTCGGTCATGACGGTGTGATGTGGCTGGTGGATGCCATCAACCGCGCCGGCTCCGCCGATCCTCAGGCCATCCGCGACGCTCTGGAGCAGACCGATGTGTTCGAGGGCCTGATCGGTACGCTGGTCATGGACCCCGCTACCCACAACCCGTCCATGGCTTGCGCCGTGTATGAGTGCCATGGTGACTCCTTCGACTTCAAGGAGATCATCGAGGCCCAGTAATGTCCGTGACAGGGGGAAGGATATTCTCCTTCCCCCTGCATTTTTTTAGACAAAAGCCTCTACTGCGACTTTAGGAGTGATAAGATTATGTTTTTACAACAGTTGGTGACGGGCATTTCTGTTGGCGGTATCTACGCGCTGCTGGCAACAGGCTACTCCCTGATCTACAGTCTGCTGGACTTCTCGAACTGGGCCCACGGCGAATTCGCCATGGTCAGCGCTTATGTCGCCATCGTCCTGTCCAACATCATGGGAATGCCCTTTGTTCTCGCCGCCATCGGCGGCATGATGGGCGGCGCACTGGTGAGCTTTCTGTGCGAGCGCCTTGCCTATCGCCGTATCCGCCGCAATGGCGCCCCCAATATGTTCCTGATGATCGCCGCCATGGGCCTTTCCAATATGTTCCAGCAGGCGGCCAACCTGATCTTCTCCGGTCAGTACCGGTCCTATCCCTTCAAGCTGCCGGTCTCCACCATTCAGGTGGCGTCCGCCTACATCGGTGTGCTGGACCTTGTGAGCCTTGGCATCACCGCCGTTATCATCGCCATTCTGGTGTACCTCATCAATAAGACGCAATTCGGACTCAATGTCCGTGCAATCGCCTGCAACGCCCACGCCGCCAAGGTCCTTGGAGTGAAGGTGGACCGCTGCATCGCCACGGTGTTCGTGCTGGCGGGCGCTCTGGCCGGTGTGGCCGGCGTTCTGTACGGAATGAAATATAATGTGTTCCCCACCATGGGCAACGTGGGCCTCAAGGCGTTCATCGCCTCCGTTATCGGCGGCCTCGGCAGCGTGCCCGGTGCCATTGTGGGCGCTATCATTCTGGGCGTGATCGAAACGTTTGTCTCTGCGTTCGTCAGCTCCAGTCTCCGAGACTTTTTCTCCTTCGCACTGCTGATCGTCCTTCTGCTGGTCAAGCCCAGCGGCCTGTTTGGCGTGGACGTGCAGGACAAGGCATAAGGGGGGCAGAGGAATGCTTGCATTATTTAACAGTATCAACAGCGCCGTGTGCGGCGCACTGGGCATCAATACCTATTTGCAGGGCGTGATCATCATGGTGTGCATCAACATCATCGCCGTGCTGGGTATGTCGGTGCTGACGGGCTTCACCCGCCTGTTCTCCTTCGGCAACGCGGGCTTTATGTCCATCGGCGCCTACACCGCCGCCATTTTGACGGTGAAGTTCAACGTGAACTTCCTGCTGGCCATCATCTTAGGCGCTCTGTTCGCGGGCTTCATCGCTTTTCTGCTGGGTTCCATCACCCTGCGGCTGAAGGGCGACTATTTCCTTATCACCTGCCTTGGCTTCGGCGAGTGCGTCCGTGTGCTGTTCAACTACACGAAGAACATCACCGGCGGCTCTGCGGGCTATCCCGGCATCCCCGCGTATTCCAACGCGCTGTTCAGCCTTGTGTGCGTGGTGCTGGCGTTTTTCGCGGCGTGGCGCTTCATCCACTCCAAGTACGGCCGGAACCTGACGTCCATCCGTGAAAACGAGATGGCGGCCGAGGCCGTGGGCATCAACGCCTTCCGGGTCAAGCGGATGAGCTTCGTGTTCTCCGCCATCTATGCCGGCTGGGCCGGCGCGCTGTACGGCGGCTACCTTATGTACATCGTTCCCAGCAGCTTCAACCTTGCCAAGAGCTGCGAGCTCATCACCACCACCGTGATCGGCGGCCTCGGCTCCCTCACCGGCTCCGTGCTGGGCGCCATCATCGTCACGGTGCTGCCGGAGATCTTCCGTTCCCTTGCCAACTACCGTATGCTGCTCTACGGCATGGCCGTGGTGCTCATCATCCTGTTCAAGCCCAGCGGCCTGTACGGCTATAAGGAATTTTCCCTGAAGCGGACCATCCACTGGTTCCGCACGCTGCCGGCACGCCTGAGCGGCCGGAAGCAGGCTGAGACAACTGAGAAGGGGGGCCGCTGATATGGCAACACCAGTCCTTGAAATGCAGAATGTGGAGAAGAACTTCGGCGGCGTCCGCGCCATCGACAATTTCAGCGTGACGCTGGAGCCGGGAAAGATTCATGGCCTCATCGGCCCCAATGGCGCCGGTAAGACCACCATCTTCAACAACATCACCGGCATTTACGCGCCGGATAGCGGCAAGATCATCTTCAACGGCACGGATATCACCGGCAGCGCGCCCCATCGGGTGGCGCAGCTTGGTATCGGCCGCACGTTCCAGAATATCCGCCTGTTCTCCAACCTCTCTGTTTTGAGCAACGTGGTCATCGCCAGCAATCTGGACGCCACGTACAATCTGGCCGACGCCATGTTCAAGACGAAGAAGTACAAGGAGCGGGAGAAGCATCTGGAGGAAAAGGCCATGGACCTGCTGGAGGTGGTGGGCCTTGCCGATAAGGCGAACGAGCAGGCCAGCTCCCTGCCCTACGGCCACCAGCGCAAGCTGGAGATCGCCCGCGCCATGGCGCTGGACCCCAAGCTGCTGCTGCTGGACGAGCCGGCCGCCGGTATGAACGCCGAGGAGTCCGCGGAGCTGGTGAGCTTCGTGCGGCAGATTCGGGACCGCTTTGATATTACCATTTTGATGATCGAGCACCACATGGACGTTGTCTCGAACCTGTGCGACCATGTGACGGTGCTGAACTTCGGCAAGACCATCTGCGTCGGCACGCCGGAGGAGGTCAAGAGCGATCCTGAGGTCATCAGAGCCTATCTGGGAGGAGAATGATCATGGCATTGTTGGAAGTCAAAGACTTAACGGCGGCCTACGGCGGCATCCAGGCGCTGCGGGGCGTGTCCTTAACGGTAGAGGAAGGGCAGATCGTGGCCGTTCTGGGCGCCAACGGCGCCGGTAAATCCACGCTGCTCAAGTGCATCTCCTCCGTGATGAAGCCCACCGGCGGAACCATTGAATTTTTAGGCAAGCCTGTTTCCCAGAAGCCCTACGAGGTTGTGGAAGCGGGACTTGTGCAGGTGCCGGAGGCCCGGCAGATTTTCGCCAAGCTGACGGTGGCGGAGAATCTGCGGGTGGGCAGCGGCCTTAGAAAGGACGCCGACGGTATCCGGCGGGATATGGAGCGGGTGTATACCATGTTCCCCCGCCTGAAGGAGCGCGAAAAGCAGTACGGCGGCCTGCTCTCCGGCGGCGAGCAGCAAATGCTGGCCATTGGCCGGGGCATCATGGCCAAGCCGAAGCTGATGATGCTGGATGAGCCCTCTCTGGGCCTTGCGCCCGTCATCGTGACGCAGGTGTTCGACATTATCAAGGAGATCAATAAAGAGGGCATGGCCATCATGCTCATTGAGCAGAACGCACAGAAGGTTCTGGAGTTCTGCGATCAGGCCTACATCATGCAGGTAGGCAAGGTGGCCATTTCCGGCCGGGGCCGGGATCTGTTGGAGGATAACGCCGTTGCCGCGGCGTATCTGGGCGACTAAAAAAGACTGTTTCCAAGAAAGGACGAATATGCGTATGGAGGTAAAAAAAGCCGCGCAGCTTTCTCTGCTGGGCGCACAGGCCCGCAGAAGCGCGCTTGAAATGGTGTATCGGGCCACATCCGGCCATCTGGGCGGGTCCATGTCCCTGTGCGAGATTCTTTCTGTTTTGTATTTTGACACCATGCGGATCGACCCCGCCAAGCCGGATGACCCGGACCGGGACCGCTTCGTATTGAGCAAGGGACACTGTACGCCGGCATTGTATTCCGTTCTGGCAATGCGGGGCTTTTTCCCCAGGGAAATGCTTTCCACCTTCCGCAGCATCGACGGGCATCTCTCCGGTCACGCGGAAATGCGCCATGTGCCCGGTGTAGATATGTCCACCGGCAGTCTCGGTCAGGGCATTTCCACCGCTGTGGGTATGGCGCTGGCCGGTCAGGTAGACAAGAAGGACTACCGGGTCTATGCCGTGCTGGGCGACGGTGAGCTGGAGGAGGGTCAGGTCTGGGAGGCAGCCATGGCTGCCGGGAACTACCATCTGGACAACCTCTGCGTTTTTGTGGATAACAACAACATCCAGATTGACGGTACGCTGGAGGAGATCATGTCTCCCTATCCCATCGACAAGAAGTTCGAGGCCTTCAACTGGCACGTGGAGTGCTGCGACGGTCATGACGTCACCGCCATCGCGGCGGCGCTGGAAAACGCCAAGGCCGCCAGGGGCAAGCCCACGGTCATCATTGCCAGGACCGTGAAGGGCAAGGGCGTTTCGTTCATGGAGAACAATAAGGAATGGCACGGCAACGATCCCGACAAGGAGCAGTATGAAAAGGCCGCAGCCGAGCTGGACGCTCTGGTGGCTGCGGCAGAGAAGGAGGCGGCTCGCTATGAATAAGAAGATCTCTACAAGAACGGCTTACGGCGAGGCGCTGGCCGAGATCGGCTCCGATCCCCGCATCTTTGTGCTGGACGCGGATCTGCAGTGCTGCACCCGGACGGAGAAGTTCGGTGCGCTGTATCCCGAGCGGTCCCGGAACGTGGGTATCGCGGAGGCAAACATGGTGGGCATCGCCGCCGGTATGGCGGCCTGCGGCAAAATCGTGTTTGTCAACTCCTTTGCCATGTTCACCGCCGGACGGGCCTTTGAGCAGATTCGCAACTCTCTTGCCTATCCGCACCTGAATGTCAAGGTCATCGGCACCCATGCCGGCGTCAGCGTCGGTAAGGACGGCGCCACCCACCAGTGCCTTGAGGATCTGGCGGCTATGCGCTCCATCCCCGGCATGGTGGTGCTCTCTCCCTGCGACGCCAATGAGACCCGGCTGATGACGAAGGCCATGGCGGCGTATGACGGTCCCTGCTTCATGCGCCTGGGCCGGCTGGACGTGGAGGAGTGCACGAACTTTGTCCCGGGCTACAGGTTTGAGTGGGGCAAGGCCACGGAGCTTTACGAGGGCACCGATGTGACCATCATCGCCACCGGCCTCATGGTGCAGGAGTCCCTGAAGGCCCGCGAACTGCTGGCACAGGAGGGCATCAGCGCCGCCGTGCTGGATATGCATACCATCAAGCCGCTGGACCGCGAGGCGGTCATCAAGGCAGCGGAGAAGACCGGCTGCATCGTCACGGCGGAGGAGGCCAACATTCTCGGCGGCCTTGGCGGCGCCGTGGCCGAGGTGGTCACGGAGACCTGCCCGGTGCCGGTGCTTCGCGTGGGTGTGAAGGACATTTTCGGCCGCAGCGGCGACCCTTACGCGCTGTTGGAGCGCTATGAGCTGACCGCGAAGGATGTTGCGGCCGCCGCGCGGCGGGCCGTGGCCATGAAGAAATAACGATATGCAGGATGTCATTTATGTTGCCTGCGACGATTCCGGCGCGGAGGCCAAGGGCTGGATCTTAGAGTATCTGGACGCCCACGGCTATGCGTGGCGGGATTGCGGCGGGGATGAGACCCCCTCCCGCTATCCCTATTACGCGGCAAAGGTGGCAGCGGCGGTCTCCCGGGGGGAGATTCGCCGCGGCATCCTCATCTGCGGCTCCGGCATCGGCATGAGCATCGCGGCCAACAAATTCCGGGGCGTCCGGGCCAGCGTGGTGACGGATGATTATTCCGCCCGCCTCACCCGGCGGCACAACGATTCCAATGTGCTGTGCCTCGGAGGCCGGATGGTGGGCCGGTGGATGCTGCTGCGGATCGTGGAGACATGGCTGACCACGGACTATGACGGAGGGCACCATCAGGGCTCACTGGACCTGCTGGCCGAAATGGAAGCGGCCATGCTGCCCGGAGCCGTGTGGTGCCCGGAGGAAATTCCGTATGAACCCTTTGAGTGGGACCCGAAGCAGGGCCTGTAACGCTCAGTAGACCAGCCGGATATTTTTGGACTGGCAGAAGGCGGCCCACTCCGCCGAGGGCTGGACGTCCGTGATGATGGCGTTCACCAGCTCCAGACCGTTGAAGCGGATGTTGGCGCTCTCATCGAATTTCGTGTGGTCCATGATGAGGAACCGCTGCCGGGCGTGCTTGAGCATGGCCTCGCGGACACGGGCCTCGTTGAGATAGTTGTCGGAAAGGCCCTCCGCCAGCGTGACCTTGGGGCTGCTGATAAAGGCGCAGTCGGCATAATACGTGCTGAGGATGTCCGTGGTGTGATAGCCCACAAAGGACAGCGTCCGGGTCCGCAGGCTCCCGCCGAGGCAGATGAGATTGATGTGGCTGTTGGGCTCCGTGCACAGGCTGCAGATCATCATGGAATTGGTCACGATGGTCAGGCTCAGCTTGCTGCCGAGCAGCTGCCGGGCCAGAGCAAGACACGTGGTGCTGGAATCGAGGAAGATCACGTCCCGGTCATGGATGAACTCCATGGCCTTCAGGGACATCTGGTTTTTCTCCTCCTGATAGAGCGTTCGGCGCAGGGGAGAGGCGTAGGTCTTGTCATATTTGTCCGAGAGATAGGCGCCGCCCCGGATGCGGTTGAGCTTGCCAACGGCTTCCAGTTCCCGCAGGTCCCGGCGCACCGTTTCCTCGCTGCACCCCAAAAGCTGACTGAGGGAGGGAATGTCCAGACTGCCCTTTTGCTTCAGCTCCGCCTCAATTTTGGCAAACCGTTCGATTTTCAGCATATCGCACCGCCTATGATTGAAATTATTTTGCACTTATCTGTGGATTATACAGCAATTTTGAACAAAACTCAACAAAAACGTTCAACCGAACAAGTTGACAGAAGGGAAGTACCTTATGTCTGATTACAGCAGCTTTTTTCTGATGAAACCGGAGGATGTGAAGCGGTACGCCGTGGAAGTGCTCCATTTTTTCCAGCCCGACGAGGAGACGGACTGCATTGAGATCGGCGATGGCAACATCAACTATGTCTTTCAGGTGCGTTCCTGCAAGGATGGCCGCTCCGTCATCGTCAAGCAGGCAGACAAGCTCCTGCGCTCCTCCGGCCGCCCGCTGGACCTCTACCGCAACAAGATCGAGGCGGAGACGCTGAAGCTGGAGTCCAGTCTGGCGCCGAACTTTATTCCGCAGGTCTATCATTATGACGAGACCATGGCGGCGCTGTCCATGGAGGACATCTCCGCCTATAAGAATCTCCGCAAGGAGCTGGCGGCGGACCGGGTCTATGACCACCTGAGCGAGAATCTCGCTACGTTCCTGGCAGAATCCATGCTGCCTACCACGGACCTTGTCATGGACCGGCAGGAGAAGAAAAAGCAGGTCAAGTTCTTCACGAATCCGGAGCTGTGCGACATCACGGAGGATCTGGTGCTGACGGAGCCTTACTGCGCCGAGCCCATGAACCCCCGGAACAAGAACATCGTGACGCCGGGGAACGAGGAATTTGTCCGGGAGTTCCTCTATGAGGACGAGGCCCTCCACGCCGAGGTGGCTGCGCTCCGCAACGGCTTTATGAATAACGCCCAGGCGCTGATTCACGGCGATCTGCACTCCGGCTCTATTTTCGCCAACGAGCAGGGCATCAAAATTATCGATCCGGAATTTGCATTTTACGGCCCGATGGGGTATGATATCGGCAATGTCATCGGCAACCTGTTCTTTGCGTGGGCCAACAAGTTCTATACCGGCGGCAGCGCGGAGACACAGGCGGCGCTGGAGCGGACGATTCGTGAGACCTGTGACAAAACGGCGGAGAAGCTGGGCGAGCAGTACGATAAGCTGGTGCAGTTCCCGCTCTACAAGGCCCCCGCCTTCCGCAAGGCGTATTTAGACAGCGTTATGGCGGACTCCTACGGCTATGCCGGTACGGAGATCATCCGCCGGACGGTGGGCGATTCCAAGGTGATGGAGGTCACGTCCGTGGCGGAGCCGGAGCGCCGGATTCCCATGGAGCGGGCCCTCATCAAGCTGGGTATCTATCTCATCAAGGAGCGGGCCAGCGGCCTCACCGGTACAGCCGTGACAGAGATGTTCCGCATGATTCTGGCATAAAAAGGAGAGCTTTCAATGGTAAGAATGGATGAAAATATGCCGTTCCTGCTGCAATATGAAAATGTGGCATGGTACGATAACGGCAAGGTCCGCATTTTAGACCGGCGGGTCTATCCCACGGAGGTCCGCTTCGTGGAGTGCACCACCTATCAGGAGGTGGTGAAGGCCATCGCGGATATGGTGACCCAGAGCGCGGGCCCCTACACCGCTGTTGGCATGGGTATGGCGCTGGCCGCGTGGCAGGTCCGGGACAAGGGCGCCGCGGAGCAGAACGCCTTTTTGAAGCAGGCGGCTTACGATCTGGCCCACGCACGGCCCACTACCGCCAACCGCTACGGTCAGATCACCTACCGCTGCGCCGAGGTGGCGCAGGCGGCGCTGGAGGCCGGGAAGGACCCCATCGAGGCCATTGTGGAGAACACGGTGGAGTCCCTGAACCGCCGGTATTCCACCATGCAGATCGTGGGCGACCATCTGGCGGAGCTCATTCCGCAGGGCGGCACGATTTTGACCCAGTGCTTCGGCGAGACCATCATCGGCACGGTGATTCGGGCGGCCCGCCGGCAGAACAAGGATTTCCGCGTGTTCTGCGCGGAGACCCGGCCCTATCTTCAGGGCGCGCGGCTGACCAGCAGCTGCTTTGCCCAGATGGGCTTTGATACCACGGTCATTACGGACAACATGGTGGCGTATTCCATGGAGCGGGAGCACATTGACGTATTCACCTCTGCGGCGGACTCCATCGCCCGGGACGGTCACATTGCCAACAAGATCGGCACGTTCCAGATCGCCATTCTGGCCAAGTATTTCGGCGTGCCCTACTATGTCACCGGCATTCCCGATCAGGACAAGCACAGCAAGGACGATATTGTGATTGAGATGCGCGACCCCGCGCAGGTCCTCAGCTACCGGGGCATTCCCAATACGCTGCCGGAGGTCAAGGCCATTTATCCGTCCTTTGATGTGGTGCCGCCCCATCTCATCTCCGGTGTTGTCACGGATAAGGGCGTGTATGTGCCCTATCTGCTGGACCACTATTTCGACTCCGATGTGAAGAAATTCTATTAAGGAGGGGCTGCTATGAAGGTTTATGTGCGCGCGCCCTATGAGGAAGCCTGCCTTGCCGAGCTGAAGGAGCTGTTTGACGAGGTGGTCTACGAGCCCTGGACCACCACGGGCCAGCGCTATTATGAGGACGAGATGCTGGAGCATCTGCTGGCGGTGCAGCCGGACGCCCTCATCACGGAGCTGGACCGGGTGACGGAAAAGGTGCTGGCCGGTTATGACCGGCTGAAGTTCATCGGCGACTGCCGGGGCACCCCCGCCAATTTGCAGGTGGATGCCTGCACGAAGGCCGGTGTTCCCATTCTCTGCACCCCCGGCCGCAACACGCAGGCCGTGGCGGAGATGGTGGTGGGGCTGATTCTCACCATGTACCGCAAGACCATCCCCGCAATTCAGTGGGTACAGGACGGAAAATGGGTGCAGGGCACCACGCCGTATTACCTCTGGATGGGTCATGAGCTTCAGGGCAAAAAGGTGGGCTTTGTGGGCTTCGGCGCCATCAGCCATGCCGTTGCAAAGATTTTAGATGGGTTTGAGTGCGATATTTCCTTCTATGACCCGTTCCTGCCCGGCGATCAGGGCCATTACCGCAAAAAGAGCCTTGAGGAGATTTTCAGCGAGAGCGACATCGTGACGCTGCACCTGCCGGTGACGGACTCCACCCGGGGCATGATCACCGAGCCGCTGCTGCGCTCCATGAAAAAGACCGCGCTGTTCGTCAATGCCGCCCGCTCCGCCATTGTGGACTATACCGCCTTGGAGAAGGTGCTGCGGGAGGAGGCCATTGCCGGCGCCATCATTGATGTGCTGGATACCGAGCCGCCCACGGAAGCCGACCTTGCTATCGGCAAGTGCCCCAATGTGCTGCTGACGCCCCACATCTGCGGCGCGACCTATGAGGTGACGGATCACCAGTCCCGCATCCTCAACGAGCGCATCAAAAAGTGGCTCCGCGGCGAGGACATGGAGAAAATCGTTTATAACCGGGACGTTTTGAAGAAGTAGCCGATGAAGCATTATCTGATGGTGGACTTAGGCACCGGCAACAGCCGCGTGGCATTGGTGGATTCCGACGGCGGGATTCTGGGCCTGCGGACGTATACCAATGTCTATCACCGGGACAGTGCCTATGAGGACGGACAGTATTTTCTCCCGGAGGACTGGGCGGCGCTGCTGCTGCAGGGCTGCCGGGAGCTGTGCCGGGAGCACCCGGACGTTCAGGTGAACGCCGTTTCCGCGGCCGGTGCGCGGCAGAGCTTCGTGCTGCTGGATGGAAACGGCCGGGCGTTTCTGGGCCTGCCGAACATCGACAACCGGGGCCGGGCCTACATGGCGCAGGTGCCGGAGCATGACGAGATCTACCGCCTCTCCGGCAAATGGGCCACGGAGGATTTCGGCGCCGCCAAGCTGCTGGGACTGCGGATGCAGCACCCGGAGCAGTATGAGGCGGTGGAGAGCGTTCTGAGCCTCAGCGAGTGGATCGCCTGGATCTTCACCGGGCGGAAAGTCATGGAGTACACGCAGGCTTGTGAGAGCCAGCTCTATGACATCGGCCAGCGGAGCTGGTCCCAGACGCTTTGCAGCTTTTACGGTCTGCGCCCGGAGTTTTTGCCGCCGCTTCAGGCGGCGGGCACGGCGGTGGGTCCCATTCTCGATACCTATCGCCGGGAGCTGGGCATGGCCAAGGACGCCGTGTTTGTGCTGGGCGGCGCGGATACGCAGATCGCCCTGCTGCAAACGGGCATCCGCCCCGGCGGCATCGCCGTGGTCTCCGGCACCACCTCGCCGGTGGTGGCGGAACTGGAGCAGCTTTTCTATGACCCGGCCCAGCGCGTCTGGACGGACGCGGGACTGGGGGCGGAGAGCTATCAGGTGGAGATGAACCCCGGTGTCACGGGCCTGAATTATCAGCGGGTGAAGGACCGGCTCTGCGCCGATATTCCCTACGAGCGGCTGGAGGAAATTTACCGGGAGAAGACCTCGTTTGCCTGTACGGCGTCATTTTCTTCGCTGCTGTTCTATCAGCGGCGCTCTCTGCGCCGGGGCGGCTTCTTCATGCGCGCCCCGCTGGACGCCGAGGCGGACCGCACGGACCTTGCGTGGGCCGTGCTGGCGGACATCGCCTGCTCCACCCATGAGCAGCTTCAGCACCTCGTTGAGCTGACAGGGAACGAGGGCGGCCCCATTTTGGGCTGCGGCGGGGGCTTCCAGTCCGAGGCGCTCTGCCAGATGCTATCGGACCTTTCCGGGCGGGAGCTGCGGCTGCGCGCCGGCTTCCGGCAGGCCACTGTACAGGGACTTGTGACCCTCTGCAACGATTACTTGGGCGAGGTGCCCGCAAAGCGGGACAGCGCCCTGAAGACCTATCACCCCCGGACGGGACAGCTGATTCACCAGTATGCCCCGGCCTGGCGGGAGGCGCGGGACCGCGCCAATGACATCAAGGCTTGACGAAAATTTTAATTCCGCCGCAGGGCGGGTACAAAAAGTGAACGATTTTGGGAGGAATTTGCTATGCTGATGCAGGAAGAAAGAGAACTGGTCGTTGAATACGGCAAAAAGATGAGCGCGGCCCGCCTGAGCACGGGCACCAGCGGCAATATCAGTATTTACAATGCGGAAAAGGGCCTCGTGGCGCTGAGCCCCTCCGGTATGGATTATTTTTCCACCACGCCTGAGGACGTTGTGATTTTGGACTTGGACGCCAAGGTGGTGGACGGTAAGCGGAAGCCCTCCAGCGAGTGGGCGCTGCACACCACGTTCTATAAGCATAAGCCCCACGCCCGGGCTGTGGTCCACACCCATTCCGTGTACTGCACCACGCTGGCCGTTCTGGGCGAGCCCATCCGTGCGGTGCACTATGTCATCGGCGACGCCGGTGCTGCAGAGGTCCCCTGCGCCCCCTATCAGCTGTTCGGCACCGAGGCGCTGGCCGAGGCCGCTATGAAGGTCTGCGGCAAGAGTGATGGTGTTCTGCTGGGCAACCACGGCCTTGTCTGCTGCGGCAAGGACATCAAGAGCGCTTACGGCCTTGCCTGTAATCTGGAGTTCATCGCGGAGCTTCAGTGCCGCGCCATGAGCATCGGCAAGCCCAACGTGCTGACGGAGGAGCAGATGGCTGAGGTCATGGTGAAGTTCCAGTCCTACGGCCAGCCCGGCGAGAAGAAGACCGGCTATTAAGCGCCTGCCGTTTCAAGGAGAATCAGATAAAAAGGGCGGTACGTACCATTGGTACGCACCGCCCTCAGCGTGTCGAAAAAGTCTTTTCGCCCCGCTGAGCCAGTTTTCAGAATTTTATAAAAATTCTGAAAACTAAGGATTTCAATGGCGCAGGACACCCTTCTTGGGTTTCCCGCGCACACCCTTCCTTACCGTCGCGGAGAATTCACTACTTTATCGACAGTCTCAAGGGCGGTGCGTACCATTAGTACGCACCGCCCTTTTGTGTCCCATGAAAAAGCCCCGCTCCGGCTTATGCCGGGGCAGGGCTTGGCATTTACTGGATGCTCACCGAGGTGCTCTTGACCTCGGGCTTCCGGGTTTCCTTGGGAACGGAGATCTGAAGGATGCCGCTTTCAAACTTGGCGCTGATCTCGTCAGGCTCCACATCCCAGCCCACGTAGAAGCTCCGGCTGCAGGCACCGGCATAGCGCTCCTGACGGATGTACTTGCCCTTCTTGTCCTCGGCGTCCTTGTCCAGCCCCTTGGCGGCGCTGATGGTCAGATAACCGTCCTTCAGGTCGATGCTGACCTCGTCCTTCTTGAAGCCCGGCAGGTCGATGTCCAGCTCGTAGCTGGTATCGGTCTCCCGGATATCGGTCTTCATCAGGTTCTTGGCGTGCTTACCGTAAAGGGCGTCCCGGGTCTGGGGCACCATCATGCCAAAGGGATCAGAGAAGAAATCATCAAACATATTTTCACCAAAAATGCTGGGCAGCATAAGTCATTCCTCCATTCTTTTATTTCTGCGGCAATGGAAATCACTTCATCGTCCGCAGCCTTCTGTTGCCTACATGAACAAACGGTTTTGGAGCTCTCCGGGGGGACCTTTTTGCTCCCCCTCTCAAGTTCGCCTTTATTATAGCACCATTTTTAGCACTGTCAATAGGAGAGTGCTAATGTTCACAAAAGAAGTATTGTTTGTTCATAAAATATGCGATTTTTCGGAGGAATCACCTGTTTGCATCAGCAGGAGCGGCAAAACGGGGCAGAGGACTGCGGATAAAAGAAAGAAAAAGCAGAGCGGAGCCGCTGAAAGCGGCTCCGCTCAAAGTGATTTTACAAGAAACGATGCTTACCGCATACTGCCCTCCCCGCCCATGAGGGCGGTGAGTTCCTCAATGCGCTCCAGCGGGAAGGGCGGACGGCACAGGGGCCGCAGGGCGATGCTCATGAGCTTCATGGGGTTGTCATCTGCCGCTACGCGGTTGGAGCTGAAAGCTCCGCAGCGCCTGCAGCGGTGGATAATGGCCCACTCGCCATTGTTCCGCACCCAGACTGCCACCGGCTCCATGATGCCGCCGCAGTCGGCGGCCCGGTCTCCCGGCTCTATGTCCACATGGAGGCTGGAAAGGCAGTTGGGGCAGTGGTTACGGTGCTGGCTCCCGGTGTTCTCCGGCGTGCAGAGGCGTCCGCAGACTTTGCAGGTAAATGAATCGGTGCAGGGATGGGTCTTATAATAGCCCTTTTCAAAGGCTTTCCGTTTGTTTTCACGGTTCATGATATTCCTCCTGAATCGGTATGCTCCGAGCTTCGGGAGGAGCGGCGTGTGTTGGATTTGCCGGACCTCCCGGTCAGGCCACACGATCCAGTGATAAAGATAACTGTTTCAAAAAGCTCTCCTTAAAGTTTTATTTGATTTGGGGTGTTTACTTCAGGAAATGCAGCGCGTTCTGGACATGGCAGGCCGTGCCCACAGGCAGGGCGTTCAGATCCATTTTGAAATACGGATTGTGCAGGGGCTTATCGTCCTCACCCGTGCCGATGCCCAGCCAGAACAGCACGCCCGGCACGTGCTGGGTGAAGCAGCCGAAGTCCTCGGAGCCCATAAAGGGCTTGTTGGTGAGAATCACATTCCCCTCGCCGACAATGTTCTCCAGCGTGCGGCTCACCTCCAGCGCCATGGCCTCATCGTTGATGGTGGCGTCATAGCCGAGGGTCTGGGTACACACCGCCGTGCAGCGGTTGGCCTTGGCAATGCCCTCGGCCAGCTCCGGGATGCGCTGGCGCAGCAGGGCGCGGACATCGTTGTTGAACGTGCGGAAACCGCCGACAATGTGGGCGCGCTCCGGCACCACGTTCCACACGGAGCCGGGGAGCTCCACCTGCCCGATGGAGATGACGCAGTTTTCCATGGAGCTGACCTCCCGGGTGGGGAGCATGTGGATGGCGGTAATAAGCTCCGCCATGGCGGGCACCGGGTCTACGGCGTTTTCCGGCATGGCGCCGTGGCCGCCCTTACCGGTGAGCATGATGTCATACACATCGCTGGAGGCGGTGGCCTCATGCCGGGCGATCTGGATCTTTCCGGCAGGGACGGCGGGCTGTACATGAAGAGCCAGCGCCATGTCCACGCCCTCCAAAACGCCCTGCTGAATCATAAAGCCTGCGCCGCCCTCGCCATCGTATCCGGCGGCGCGGACAGTCTCCTTCATAGAGGCGGGAATGCTTTCCTCCGAGGGCTCAAAGAGGAATTTGATTTTGCCCCGGAAGGCGTCTCTATGGGCGGAGAGGAGCTTGGCGGCGCCCAGCAGCATGGTCACATGGGCATCATGGCCGCAGGCGTGCATTTTTCCGGGATTTTCGGAGCGGTAGTCGCAGGCGGTCATTTCCTCCACCTGCAGGCAGTCCATATCCGCCCGAATCAGCAGCGTTTTGCCGGGGCGGCCGGAATCCAGTGTTCCCACCACGCCGGTGATGGCGATGCCGGTCTGCACCTCCATGCCGCAGGCGCGGAGGTAATCGGCGATGATGCCGGAGGTCCGGTGCTCGTCATAGCCGATCTCCGGGTGGCGGTGCAGGTCCTTGTAAATGGTTTCCAGCTCGGCGGAAAGGGCCGCAGCTTCCTTTTTTACATCAAACATAGCACATCCTCCTGTTTCCGGCCGACAGCGCGGCCGGGTATTCAGCTTCAGTCCAGGGACGCCTTCAGGGCCTCTACGGTCCGGCGCAGCTCCTCTAAATTTGCAAGGCAGGTGTCCAGCTTTTTCCGGGCGGTGACCCGGTCCTCCGCGTCCAGCTTCAGACTTCGGAGCTGGGCGGTGGAGCGCCGGATGGAGCGACCGAAGGAGTCCACCGTCCGTAGCGCGTTGGCGGCGACGGGCTTAGGCGGCGTCACGGGCAGCTCGGCGGCCTTGGCGTAGGCAATGGCCCGGTGGACGAGGGCGGGGAAGTCGCTCTTGTCCCCAGCCTTATCCACGAAGTCCTCCACAATGGGGTAGAGGTGGGCGTTGCTTCGGCGGGCCAGCTCATAGGCGTCCGTCATGGTCATTTTTCCGCCCTCGGCCCAGCCGGTGAGGGTGTCATCCAAATTCAGAAGGTCAAGATACCGCTCCACCGTGGCGCGGGAGAGCTCCGTCTGTGACGCCATCATCTCCGCCTGCTCCTTTACGTTTTCCGGCAGGCGGTCCTCCTCCCGCAGCACCTCACGCAGCGTTTCAAGCTGCCGGGCCATGTCAAAGGGGGAGACGTTCCGGCGGTGCAGGTTCGTGCCCATCAGGGCCCGCAGCTCCTCCAGCCGGTCATGATAGTGCCGCACCTTGCAGGGGACAGTGACCTTTCCCAGCTTTTTGGCAGCCCGGACCCGGCGGTGTCCGCTGATGATGCGGTATTTCCCCTCGGCCTCAGCGGGGGTCACGATGATATCTTCTAAAAATCCGTCCTTTTCCACGCTGTCCATGGTGGCCTGAAACTGTGCGTCCTCCGCCATGGAGAAGCGGTTCATGGGATTTTCCTCCAGCGCGTCCACCCGGAGCTGCCGGACAAACTCACCGTTCACTGCGGCGGCGTTGTCCGCAGTCTTTTGCAGCGTCCCGAAAATGGACGGGGATTTTTTCGATGCCATGTCCTCAGCCCTCCATTCGTTCCAGCATTTCGCCGCAGAGCGCGGCGTAGTCCTCCGTGGCGGTGCAGCGGGGGGAGTAGAAGCACAGGGGCTTCAGCGCCAGCGGGGCCTTTTTTACGTCGATATTTTTGCGAATGTAGCTGTGGAACGCCAGCTCTGGCAGCATTTGCGGGAAATTCGCGATCATTTCCCGGTCCAGCGAGGCGCCGGTCTCCACGGCGGTCATGAAAATACCCAGCACGCGGATGTCGGGATTCACCAGCTCTCGGACGTTCTGCACGGTTTCCAGCATGACGTTGTAGCCCTCGATGGAGTTCTTGTCCACCTTGATAGGAATGAGGATGTACTGCACGGCGACCAGCACATTGATGTTGAACAGGCTCTCCAGCGAGGGGGAGCAGTCGAAGAAAACGAAGTCATAGTCCTTGGGAATCTGCGGCACCAGCCGCTTGAGGGTCATGTCCCGGCCAAAGGGCATCTCCTGCATGGCGGCAAGGGCCGGCGCCAGCAGGGAGCCGCCCCGGATGAGGTCCAGCCCCTCGATGGAGGTATGGCAGATGGCGTCCGGGATTCGGTGGTCCTTATCCACGATGATGTCCGACAGCGTGATCTTGGAAACCTCGGTCAGCTCCAAATTGCTGGTGGCGTTGCCCTGGGTGTCCGTGTCCACAATGAGGACCTTTTTCCCCCGGCGTACCAGCTCACCGGCCAGATTGATGGCGGAGGTGGTCTTTCCGGTGCCGCCCTTCTGGTTCATGATGGCGATGGTTTTCATAGCGCCTCACCTTTCTTTTCAAGGTCCTCCACGCTGGAGACCTGCTCCATGATGCTGTCCAGCATGAACTGGGTCATGCTCATGCCCAGCCGGGTAGCGGCCAGCTTGATGCGGGTGCGCTCCGACTCTGTGGCGTATACCAGCAGCTTTACCTTCTTGTCCTCCATGGTTCCCTCCTTTGCACGGTCCGCCCAAGCCGGTTCGACAGGATATGGGCGGAGTTGACATTATGATGTCATTTTTCAAAAAATATTATGACATTATAATGTCCATCTGTCAAGAAAAAACAAGGACAGATGATGTCAAATTTTGCATTGACGGGGGAGGGTGAGGAAAGCGGCGTGTAAAAGGAGCTTACTTGGACAAAACTCGTGTGAGTCCGACAAAAACAGCGCGCTTTTATTGTACACCTTTGCTGAAGAAGGACGCAGAAAATCCCCGGCAGCGGAATGGCTGCCGGGGAAGGTGAGAAAACAGAAAATGCGGCAGGTCAGGCGGCGTCCTTGGGGAGCGTCACGGTAATGACCGTGCCCTGTCCCGGTGTGCTGTCCAGTTGGACGGTGCCGTGATGGTAGGCAACGGCGTGCTTGACGATGGAAAGCCCCAGCCCCGTGCCGCCGATGGCCCGGGAATGGCTCTTGTCCACCCGGTAGAACCGCTCAAAGACCCGGCTTTGATCTGCCGGGGGGATGCCGATGCCAGTGTCCGCCACAGTCAGTGTCACGGCCTGAGGCGTTTCCGCCACCGTTACGGTGACGCTGCCGCCGGGGACATTGTACTTCACGGCGTTTTCGCAGAGGTTGCGGACGGTCTCGCTCAAAAGCCGCCGTACACCGGTAAGGGTTCCCGCCGTGCCGTTGACGGTCAGCGTGACGTTCTGCGCCTGCGCCGCGGCGGACAGGGAGGCGGCAGCCTCCTGCGCCAGCGAGAGCAGCGACACCGATTCTCTCGGCATGGCCGCGCCCTCGTCCAACTGAGAAAGCCCCAGAATATCGTTGATGAGGGACACCAGCCGCTGGGCCTCCTGATGGATGCGCCCTAAGAAGCGGGGACGGTCTTCCGGCTGCACCAAATCATTTTCCAGCAGCTCCACGCTGCCGATAATGGATTGCAGCGGCGTTTTCAGCTCGTGGGAGACGTTGGCGGTAAACTCCCGGCGCATCCGCTCCGCCTCTGCCTGTTCTGTGACGTCAAAGGCCAGCAGCACAGCGCCGAAGACCTCGCCGCCGGAGTCGATTCGGCTCAGGTCGATCTGGTATTCCCGGCCCTGCCGCTGCTGCCGGAGCTGGGCGTGTCCCTGTGTCAAGGCGGCATCCACGGCGGCGCTGATGTCACTGCGGCGGTCCACCGTCAGAAAATCCCGGCCGATACAGCTCCGGTCCGTACCGAACAGCGTCTGCGCGGCAGGGTTGATGCTGAGAATGCGGTGGTCCTGCCCCAAAAGCAGCAGCCCCTCCCGCATACTGTCGGTGATCTGCTCAAATTCGTCCTGCCGCCGTTCCAAATCCCGGGCCTGCCGGTGCAGCGCCTGCTGCTGGGCATGAATACGGCTGAGAAGGGGGGAGAGCTCATCGTAGGCGTCATTTTCCATCGGGTGCTCCAAATCGAGTTGGTTCAGAGGAGCCACTACCCGCTTTGCGGCGCGGCTTGCCAGCAGGGCGGACAGCCCTGCCGCCAGCAGCGCTACGGCGATAACCGCGTGGAGCAGCCCCAGCACCAGCATTCCCACGGTTTTCTGGCCGCCTGCAATTCGCAGTACAGACCCGTCGGACAGGCGCACGGCCTCATAAACGGTCTTTTCCGTCAGCGTGTCGGAATAGCGGACACTGCTGCCGCTGCCGGTCGTCAGGGCCTGCCGGATCTCCTCCCGCTGGGCGTGGTTTTCCATGGAGGCGGCGTCTGCCTGCGTGTCGCGAAGCACGGTTCCGTCCGGCGCTACCCATGTAAAGCGGCAGGCCGTGCCGGTGGGCAGGGAGGAAAGGTAATCATCGCCCTCTGTCTCCACCGCAGAGGCCGCGAGGCGCAGCTCCTCCCGGAGCTGCTGCTCCCACACGGAGCCGAAATACCCATACAGGCAGCCGGAGAACACCAGCAGCGCCGCCAGCAGCACCGTCAAGGACGCGCCCAGCGCGGAGCGGAAGATTTTTCCGGTCATGGGGCCGCCTCCAGCCGGTAGCCCACATTCCGCACCGTTTCAATGAGCCGCCCGCAGTTACCCAGCTTTTGGCGGAGCGTACGGATGTGCATATCCAGCGTGCGGCTGTCGTCCATGTAGGCCATGTCCCAAACCTGCGTGTAGAGCTGCTCCCGGGTGAAGGCCATGCCGGGGCGGGAGAGGAACAGCCGCAGCAGCTCAAATTCCTTATAGGTGAGCTGCACCCGCTGCCCCTCCACTGTAACGGTGCGGCGTTCCGGGTCAAGGGAAATGCCGCCGGCGGAGAGAACGTGCCCGGTCTCCTGCGGCCTGCAGCGCCGCAGCACCGCCTTGACCCGGGAGACCATCTCCATCACGCCGAAGGGCTTTACCAGATAGTCGTCCGCCCCGAGGTCAAGGCTTTGAATCTTGTCATACTCCGCGCCCCTGGCTGTGGCCATGATGACGGGAATATCCCGGAAATTAGGGGAGGCCTTCATCCGCCGCAGCAGGGAAACACCGTCCTCCCCCGGCAGCATGACGTCCAGCAGCACCAGCTCCGGGGTCTCGGTCTGCAAAGCCTCCCAGAAGGCGGCTCCGTCCTCAAAGCCCCGGGCACCCAAGCCGGTGGAGTTCAGGGCATACAGCTCGATCTCCCGAATCCCGGCATCGTCCTCTACGCACCAGATCATACGCTTCTCCTTATGTCAGAGTGATTTCGTCCTTGTGCACGCCGGTGACGGAGTAGATGACCCACTCGGCAATGTTGGTGGCGTGGTCTCCGATTCGCTCATAGTATTTGGCGATCATCAGCAGGTCAAGGGCGTATTCGCCCTCTGTAGGCGCGGCGGCAATGCGGCTGATGAGGCTCTGCTTGATGCGGGCGAAGCAGTCATCCACGTAATCGTCATCGGCAATGACCTTTTTCGCTAAGATTATATCACATTTTACATAGGCGTCTACACTTTCCGTCACCATTTGAATCACGGCCCGGGCCATTTCACGGAAAACGGCGTCATTTTCCGCCTGTCGGTCCTCCAAAAAGGCGATGATCTCGGCAATGTCCTCTGCCTGATCGCCGATTCGCTCCATGTCGGTGATCATTTTCAAAGCGGCGGAGATCTGCCGCAGGTCCCGGGCCACGGGCTGCTGCTGGAGCAGCAGCCGCAGACAAAGGCTCTCAATGTCCCGCTCCTTGCGGTCGATCTCACTGTCCACCGGCGCGACCTTTTTCGCCAGCGTCCGGTCGCTCTCTGTCAGGGCCTTGGAGGCCAGCGCGATGACCTCCTCGCACAGCGCGCCCATTTCGATCATCTCGTGGTTGAGCTGGGCCAACTGTTCGTCAAAACGGTTTCTCATGTTATCCGAACCTCCCGGTGATGTAGTCCTCCGTCCGCTTGTCGGAGGGAGTGGAGAACAGGCGCTCGGTCTTTCCGAATTCCACCAGCTCGCCCAGCAGGAAAAACGCGGTGTTGTCGGAAACGCGGGCGGCCTGCTGCATATTGTGGGTCACCATGACCACAGTGTAGTCCTTTTTCAGCTCCACGGCCAGGTCCTCAATTTTGGAGGTGGAGATGGGGTCCAGTGCACTGGTGGATTCGTCCATCAGCAAAATCTCCGGCTCCACGGCCAGCGCCCGGGCGATGCAGAGCCGCTGCTGCTGGCCGCCGGAGAGGCCCAGCGCGCTTTTCTTCAGCCGGTCCTTTACCTCGTCCCAGATAGCGGCAGAGCGCAGAGAGCGCTCCACCAGCTCATCCAGCTTGGCGCGGCTGCGGATGCCGTGGGTCCGGGGGCCGTAGGCCACGTTGTCATAAATGCTCATGGGGAAGGGATTGGCCTTTTGAAAGACCATGCCGATGCGCTTGCGGAGCCATGTGGGGTCCACGGCGCCGTCATAGATATTCTGTCCGTGAAAGTCTACCTCGCCGGTGATCCGCACGGAAGGGATGAGGTCATTCATGCGGTTCAGCGTCCGCAGAAACGTGGATTTTCCGCAGCCGGAGGGACCGATGAAGGCAGTGATCTCGTGGGGGGGAATTGCGATGGACACGTCCCGGAGAGCGTGGGTCTGGCCGTACCAGAGGTTCAGGTTTTTTACATCCAATATAGGTTCCATAGGTATCCTCAATTCTTTTTCAGCTTCCGGCCCAGCAGGGCGGCGGAAAGGTTGATGAGCAGGGTCAGCAGCATCAGGATGGAGGCGATGGAAAAGGCCACCGCCGTTTCGCCCCGCTCGTTGGCGTAGACGTACAGCGCCACCGTCAGCGTGGCGGAGGAGGTGTGCAGCGCCTTATAAAAGCCGCTGAGCACCAGACCAAAGCCTGCGGTGTACAGCAGCGCGGCACTCTCACCCACAATGCGGCCCACGGCCAGAATGCAGCCGGTGACGATTCCGTCAATGGCGTTGGGGAGCACCACGGTGCGGATCATGCGCCATTTTCCGGCGCCCAGCCCCAGCGCCCCCTCCCGGTAGGACTGGGGGACGGTCTTGAGGCTTTCCTGCGTGGTGCGGAGGATGGTAGGCAGAATCATGACCACCAGCGTCAAGCCACCGGCCAGAATGCCCGCCTGCAAATTCATTTTCTGTACGAACAGCAGCATTCCCACCAGTCCGAAAATAATGGAGGGGATGCCGGTGAGGGTCTCGGCGGCAAACTCAATGAGACTCACCAGCCGCCGGTTCTCCGCGTATTCCGTCAGGTATACGGCGGCACCTACGCCCAGCGGCAGGACGATGACCATGGCCACGAAAATAATATAGAGCGTGTTCAGGATATTCGGCAGGATGCCGATGGTATTTTGAATATAGCTGGTCTGGCCGGAGAGCAGGTCCCATGTCAGATTGGGAAGGCCCCGGCAGAAGATATAGCCGATGAGAAAGATCAGCAGGGCGCAGGTCACACCGACGCAGAAAATCATGCACAGGCGCAGCCCCAGATCATAGGCCCTGCGGCGGGGAGAAAGACGCTGGTCCATGTCAGCCCTCCTTTCTGCGCTTGACGCACACATTTAAAAATACATTGATGAGCATGATAAATAGAAACAGCACCAGCGCGATGGAGTAAAGCGCCTGATGATAAAGACTCCCCACCCGGGCGTAGGCCATGCCGGAGACGATGCCGGTGGTGAGAAAGCGCACCGGTGTAAAGAGACCCGGCATATTGGACACGTTACCTGCCACCATGATGATGGCCATAGCCTCGCCGATGGCCCGGCCCACGCCCAGCACCACCGCGGTAGCCACACCGCTGCGGGCGGCGTGAAGACTGACGCGGAACCATGTTTCCGTTTCCGTGGCACCCAGCGCCAGACTGGCCTCCTCATACTCCCGGGGAACGGCCCGCAGCGCCGTTTCCGATACGTTGATGATAGAGGGCAGAATCATGATGGCCAGCACGATGATGGCCGCCAGCAGACAGGCGCCGGAGCCAAGGCTGAACGCCTTCTGAATGGCGGGCACCAGCACGATCATGCCCACAAGGCCGTACACTACAGAAGGGATTCCTGCCAAAAGCTGCACGGCAGTGCGAATCACGGCTGCCAGCCGCGGCGGCGCGGCCTTAGCCAAGAACATGGCGGTCATCAGCCCCACCGGTACGCCCACCACGATCGCCCCGGCAGTGCCGTACACAGAGGTGAGGATAAAGGCCAGAATGCCGAACTGTGCGCCGGTGGTGGTATTCGTGGGGTCCCAGACCCGGCCCAACAGAAATTTGAACAGGCCGATCTCCCGGATGGCAGGCAGGCCGGAGAGAATCAGGTACAGGCTGATGAGCAGCACAAAGGCCACCGCCACAATGCCGCAGAGCAGGAAGATCAGGTGAATCACTTCCTCCATGGCCTTTCGGGCGCGGTAGCTGCTCCGCTCCGGCTCATGGGGGGCATTTACCATGCTCTCCGCTGCGTTTACAGCGGTCAGAATTGCGTCAGAGTCCATACAAGGCTCCTTTCTTCGTTTTCATGGGAACAGCCTCCACCCACAGCGGTGGATGGAGGTGGACCCGGTCGAGAGGGGTATGTTGTAGTCTGTTTGCTTTTTTATTGAGCTACGGGAACCGCACCGGCGGACTTGATGAGGTCATTGGCAGCGGAGGACGTAGCGAAGTCGAAGAACGCCTGAGCGGCAGGAGACAGGGCCTCGCCGGTGCGGGTCACCAGCACGAAGGGCCGCTGAATGGCATAGCTTCCGTCCAGAACAGTTTCCTCAGTGCAGGCCACGCCGCCCACGGTCAGAGCCTTGATGGTATCCTTGCCTTCTACAGCGGAGAGGGAGGCATAGCCGATGGCGTTGGGATTGCCAGCCACCGCTTCAATGACGCCGCCGGTGGAGGTCAGCTCCTGGTCCAGCTTGCAGGCGTCCCTGGTGTTGGTGATGGACTCAAAACCGTCCCGGGTGCCGCTGCCAGCCTCGCGGCCGATGCAGGAGATGGTGCCGGCCTCGCCGCCCACCTCGCTCCAGTCGGTGATCTCACCGGTGAAGATCTGGGCGATCTGTTCCACGCTCAGGTCCTCCACCTTGCTGCCCGCGTTGACGATGACAGCGATACCGTCCAGCGCCACGGTGGTGCCGGTCAGGCCGCCGGCGATCTCCTCGTCCTTCAGGGCGCGGGAGGAAAGGCCGATGTCGGCGGAGCCGTTGGAGGCGGCCTCAATGCCCGCGCCGGAGCCGGTGGGGTCATAGGTGACGGAAACGCCGCTGTTGTCCGCCATGAACTGCTCACTGAGAATGCCGATGACCTTCTCCATGGAAGTGGAGCCGTTAGTGGACACGCTGCCGGACAGGGCGGCAGGCGTCTCGGTTCCGGTGGTGGAGCCAGTGCTGTCAGCGGCAGGGGCGTCCGTCTTGGAGCCGCAGCCGGTGAGAGCGGCCATGCTCAGGGCCAGTGTTAAAAGCAATGCAAGTGTCTTTTTCATGTTGTTCTTCCTCTTTTCAGATATTCGGGATTCACTCCTCGGTACGCTTATCAGTGTAGCGGTGCCATGTAAAATGAAAAAGACAACCTATGTAAAATCCATGTCAAATCAGGGGCCGCTTCGCGGATCTTCTTGCAAAAACGCGCTGGTTCGGTATAATGGGATTCAATTATAAATAAAAAGGACCGGCCAGGGGCCGGAGAAGGGAAGCACCTGCTATGGAATATTACGGAACACTGGGCCCGGCCTGTGCCTCGGTCGATTGCCTTGCGGAAATGTTTGAGGCTGGTATGACCGGTATGCGCCTGAACCTGTCCCATGTGACGCTGAAGGGTGCCTCGGCGCAGTTGGCGGCCTTTCACGAGGCAGCGGGGCGTGTCGGCGTGGCGGCAAAGCTGTTAGTGGATCTGCAAGGGCCGGAGCTGCGGGTAGGGTCCATGGAAATGCCGGTGGAGCTGACAGAGGGAAGCCCAATTATGCTGGGACAGGGCGGCATTCCCGTACCGGCACGGCTTCTTCCGTATCTGGAGCCGGGACAGACCGTGCTGTTGGATGACGGAAAGCTGCTGCTGACTGTAACGGAGAACCGTGGAGACTCCGTGTGCGCCCGGGTGGAGCGGGGCGGTACGCTGCGGGGGCGCAAAAGCATTGCGCTGCCGGGCGTGCGGGGCCTGCGCCCACCGGCTTTGACAGAGGCTGACATGGAAAACATCCGTTGTGCGGCGGAATACGGTGTCACCGGCGTGATGCAGCCCTTTGTGCGGGACCGGGCGGACCTGCTGGCGGTGCGGCAGGCGTTGGACACTAATGGCGGCAGGCAGATCAGGTTGTTTGCGAAAATCGAAAATTTAGATGGTGTGGGACAGTTGGACGAACTCCTTCCGGCCTGTGACGAGATAGTTATTGCCCGGGGAGATTTGGGGAACGCGGTCCCGCTGTGGGAGCTTCCGGCCCTCCAGAAGCGGATTGCGGCGCGGTGCTGCGCCGCTGGAAAGCCCTTTATGGTGGTGACGCAAATGCTGGCCTCCATGGAGAATAGTCCTGTTCCCACCCGGGCGGAGGTCAGCGACATTTTCAATGCGGTGGTGGATGGCGCCTCCTCCGTCATGGTTACCGGGGAGACCGCTGTGGGGCGTTACCCGGCGGAAACGATTCGCTATCTGGTGAAAACGGCGGAGGCGGCTGAACAATGGCTGCGCTCCCGCGAAAAGGCGGATGAAGATTAAGCAACTATACCATTTACATATTAGAGAGAAGACTTCCCACCTATCCCGAATACCGATCGGGCGCAGGCCCCACAGGATTCCAACCGATTTTTTGAGATTTGACCGTGTTTCCCCACGGAAGTCATACCTATTGTACAAATTAGAGGTAAAGAGGATGGTAAAAGTGGGAAGGAAGAGGGGTAGAAATTGGTAAAAAGGCCGAAAGGGAAGAAAAAGGA
>NZ_JARFXX010000013.1:0-39131 GCF_029218125.1 Neopoerus faecalis
AAAGCCTGCTTGCCTTTCAGGAACTGGACTGTGCGGAAGTGACGCCGATACTGCAAAGCATCACTGATAACTGGAGCCGGTTTATCGCAGAGGATGACAGGGACGCACTTGAGAATTTCAAGAGAAAGCTGGGGGGATTAGCCTCCGTACACATTTATTTTCAGCTTCTCTATGTCCACTGTTACTACCGTCAGACAGCGATGTTCATTCAAAATGACCGTGGCAGTGCAGAGGATGCACAAATGCTGGATGAGCTGCGGCAGCTTCCCGAGCAGCTTCCGCGGTATCAGCAGCAGATCCAACGCTTTTTTGAGTTGGTGCTGGATGTAGACAGCGCGGGACGGGAGCCGCAGGCACAGGCGGCAAAAAATTACTTTCACGACTCTCCGAAAGATCCCGACCTGTTTTGTTTTCACCCCATCCCGCTCAGCTTTGAGCCGGTGGAGCCGGGGCGGTGTTCGCCGGTGCTGTATTCCTCCGGCATCCGGGACATGATCGACTACTCTCTGCGAAGCTGCGTGGAGCGGAACATCACTGTGCGGCGCTGCAAGAACTGCGGGCGATGGTTTCCGCAGACCGGGCGGGTCAGTGCGGAGTATTGCGAGCGGCCCGTTCCGAAAGGGCAGCAGCGCTGCCGCGACATCGGCGCTCTGAAGCAGTGGACGCTCCGGCAGGCAGGCAATGATGCTTTCAAAGCCTACCGGAAAGAATACAAGCGGCGCTTTGCGTGGATCAAGGCCGGACGGATCACCGACCAGCAGTTTTACGATTGGAGCGAGCGGGCCAGAGCGGAAAAGGATAAATGCGAGCGGGAGGAGATCTCCCGAGACGCATTTTTTGAATGGCTCAAAAAACAGTGAACAACCGTCAATGGGCATCCACTTTGAAAGTGGATGCCCATTGACGGTTAAGTTTTTATTGATTACAGTATCCTGATGTTTTTAACAACACATTCTGGATGGTTTAATAAAGTGTTTTTCAAACAGAATTGGCGGAATTACGGGAACTCTATCTACATTCGACCTCAAAATAGAAACTCGCTTGCAATTCGGTTGCGAAATGGCAGCGTTAGAGCGATAATGATCTTAGCAATCACAGGAGGTTAAAATCAATGTTCAATATTGATAAGAAGAAATTTGGCGCATTTGTCGCCGCACTTCGCAAAGAAAAAGGAATCACTCAAAAAGAGTTGTCAGAACAACTCTGTATATCTGATAAGGCGGTCAGCAAATGGGAAACGGGAGTTAGCTTGCCCGATACCGTTCTATTGATCCCGCTGGCAAATCTGTTGGATGTTTCCGTTACGGAACTTTTAATGTGTGAGAAATTGCCGAACAATGATGTACTAAAACCTGATAAAGTTGAGGATATTGTTAAGACGGCAATCACTTATGCGGACGAAGCGCCCGAAAGAGCATATCATGTTAAAAGTAAGTGGATTGTCATTTATGGAATCTCACTTCTGATATGCGGCATCAGCACGTTTCTGAACTATACAACGGCAAAACCCTGTATGGATGCCTTGGTAACATTTGTACTCATGTGGGCAGTATTCGGCGCGTATTTTTGCTGCTTTGTGCGGACGAAACTTTCAAGGCTTTATGACGAAAACAATGTAAACATTTTCTATGATGGCCCGTTCCGTATGCATGTTCCGGGAGTTAACTTCAATAACCGTAACTGGCCGCATATTGTGCAAGCGCTTCGGTTGTCCTTGTGCCTGAATATGATCCTGCTTCCAATTCTCAATCTTCTGATAAGCAGTATGGCGGTAGCCGTATGGGAAAATATCGGGAAGTATGTTTTCTTGGCAATCATGTTATGCAGCGTATTTCTTCCAATATATGTTGTTGGAAAAAAGTATGAATAGACTTGATTTGAATTGAGATATGAAAAGGTAACTGCCGGACGACGGCAAAAGAAAAAAGCCGTCGTACAGCAGCCATATTATCTACCGTTACCACCCTGATGCCAATATGCTCTCCACGCCCAAAACCGTCAGCGGCAAGACCTCCTACACCTACCGTCAGGGGACTGCCAACTCTGAGGTCAGCTTCCTGATTACTACGGAGCAGATGTCAAGCCGGAAATATTATGACGGTGCCAGTGCGATTTCTGTTGTGTTTCCGAATTCCTAAAGTATTCATCAAAGCTACTCAACGCAAAGAACCTTTTTATTGACTACGGCGGCGCAAAATATGACTGGTTTGCAAATTGCTTTCTGGCTGTATTCTGCGCCGCTGAATGCTATAATTAAAATTTTTTGTATGATGGCGGAGAATTGTGACCCACACAACGAAACGAGTGGACGGAAACAGTGAGCGGATAGGGCGTACCTCCCGCAATATACCGAGCGGAAAGCCTCAAAGAGCCTTAAAAAGCAGCAGACGGAGTGCCCGGATACACTTCGTAATCAGCAGGTCGCCTACGATAAGCTCTCCTCCATGGTCACCGGCACTGTTTACGGCGAAGAAGCTGTCGCGCCCTACGCCAATGGCGGCGGCGTTTATGACTGCTCCTTCACCGGGGGGGCTGAGCACTCTGGAATTTGACGGTGCAAACTCTGCCATCAAGGGCTACGATGCGGCGGGTAATGAAATCTTCTCCCACACCTACCACTATGTCGGTATGGAGGAAATCCGCGGCCTGTACGAGTATGAGAGCGATGACGCCGATTCCGGCGAGTTTACATACTTTTGCATGGCTCCCGATACCAACACAACCACCTATCACATTGAGTTCCGCTACGGCAGCGATTTGGACGCACTGGGTCAGTATGACGCGGGTCCGTATGCTTACTGGCTGGCCTCCGGCATTTCTACGGACTACGATCAGACTGTGATTGAGAACTGTATTAAGCTGTTCTGCACAGAAAATCTGTCTGCGTAAAAATACCATTGATTAACAAGGGTAAACACGCCTGTCAGCGATGGTAGCATTTCGGCAGGGGGCGGAGTTTTCTCCGCCCCCTGCCGCATTCACCAAAGGAGGAACGATTTTCCTGAAAAAGAACTCTGAAATTTCCAGAATGTTCGCGTATGTAGGTTCTCGGCACTATCTCACAATTTTAGGCATGGTCCTTGCCGGAGTCAGCACGGTGCTGTCCATGATTCCCTTCGTCTGCATCTGGTTCGTAGTGCGCGATCTGCTAAGCGCGCTGGCGGCGGGAGACATGAGCCTTGCTATGCACAGCGGTGTCTACGCATGGTGGGCGGTGGGCTTTTCTGTTCTAAGCATCCTGCTGTATTTTCTTGCCCTGTGCTGTTCCCATCTGGCCGCCTTCCGCACGGCATCCAACATGCGAAAAGCGGCCCTGCACCACATCGTCACGCTGCCGCTGGGCTATTTCAGTCAGAATGCCAGCGGACGTCTTCGCAAGGTCATCGATGACAACGCGGGACTGACGGAGGAATTTCTGGCGCACCAGCTCCCGGATCTGACGGGCGCTGTGGTGATGCCCATTGCGGTGCTCATTCTGATTTTTACCTTCGACTGGCGGCTGGGCGTGTGCTGTCTTGTCCCTCTGGTCATCAGCTTTTTCTGCATGAAGCAGATGATGGGCGGCGACAATGCTCACTTTATGGAGGGCTACATGGCTGCGCTGGAAACCATGAACAAGGAGGCGGCGGAATATATCCGCGGTATTCCCGTGGTGAAGGTGTTCCAGCAGACGGTTTACTCCTTCAAAAATTTCCACGCCGCCATTGAGGAATACGAAAAGTACGCCTCCGGCTACGCGCTGAAATGCCGCATTCCGCTGACAGGCTTTAATGTGGCACTGAACGGAATGTTTATTCTGCTGATTCCCGTGGCCTGCATGATCCTCTCCGGCGTCACTGGTCAGGCTGCCTATCAGGAGATATTGCCGGACTTTCTGTTCTACAGCCTGTTTACCCCCATCTGCACCACGATGATGAGCCGCGTTATGTTCGCCGGAGAGCAGTTAATGGCCGCCAAAAGCGCTGTAAACCGCATCGAGGGCGTTTTGAAGGAACAGCCCTTGGCGGAGGCGGAGCTCCCACAACAGCCCAAGGACGCTTCCGTGGCCTTTGAAAATGTGTCCTTCAGCTACCCCGGTACGGATAAAAAGGCTCTGGACCATATTTCGTTCAGATTCCGCCCGGAAAGACCGTCGCGCTGGTGGGCACTTCCGGCAGCGGCAAATCCACCGCAGCACAGCTCATTCCCCGCTTCTATGACGCCTCTGAGGGGCGGATTCTTGTCGGCGGCGTGGATGTGCGGCAGATCAGCAAGCAGGACCTGATGCGTCGAATCGCCTTTGTGTTCCAGACCACAAAGCCCTTTAAGGACACCCTGCTGGAAAATATCCGCGCCGCACGGCAGGACGCCACGCGGGAGGAGGTCCTGCACGCCGCAGAGGCCGCACAGTGTAAAGAGATCATCGACCGGCTCCCCATGGCCTTGATACCGTGGTTGGCAGCGGCGGCACCTATCTTTCCGGCGGCGAGAACCAGCGCATTGCGCTGGCAAGGGCAATTTTGAAGGACGCCCCCATCATCATTCTGGATGAAGCCACCGCCTTCTCGGACGCAGAAAACGAACACCAGATTCAGCTTGCCTTTGAGAAGCTGACCGAAAAAAGACGGTCCTGATGATTGCCCACCGCCTTTCCACCGTGCAGGACGCCGATGAGATTCTGGTGTTTGACGAAGGAAAGATCATCGAACGCGGCACCCACGAGGCATTGCTGGCACAGGGCGGCCGCTATGCCTCCATGTGGAAGGACTATCAGACGTCCGCCCAGTGGAAGGTTGGAAAGGAGGGCAAGTGAGCATGAACTATCTTCAGGAAAAATGCGCCCTCAGCGAACAGGGCGCAAAGGACCTTTTCAATGGTATCATTTACTCTGCGCTGGCCTACATCAGTCTGATACTGCCGGTAGCGCTGCTGGCCTATGTGCTGAACGCATTTCTATCCCCCCTGCTGGGCGCAGATGGAAAAAGCACCAACGCTCTGCTGTATACAGCCATTGGCATCATTATTCTCGCGCTGATCTTCCTGCTGCATTATATGCAGTACACAGTGACCTACTTGGGAACCTATCAGGAAAGTGAGCGCCGCCGCATCACACTGGCGGAAAAGCTGCGGACACTGCCTCTGCGCTTCTTCCACAAGCGTGACCTCTCCGACCTGACCAGCACACCATCATGGGTGACTGTGCGGGCTTCGAGCACGCCTTTTCGTACACAGTTGCCCAGTTCTGGGGCTCCATCCTTTCCACGGCGATTGTCTGCATCGCGCTGCTGATTTATGACTGGCGGATGGGTCTTGCCCTGCTCTGGGTAGCGCCTGTCTCCTTCGCCATCGTCCTTTTGTCCCGCAAGCTGCAGGTAAAGCTGGGCAAAAAGCACATGAACGCAAAACTCACTCTGGCGGAGGGTATTCAGGAATGTCTGGAGACCGTGCAGGATATCGAGGCCTGCAATCTGGAGGAGCAATACCTCAAAAAGCTGGACGCGAAGATCGATGCCGCGGAGGCGTCACAAATCTCATCGGAAACGGCCACGGCCAGTCTGGTCACCGCCGGGCAGATGTTCCTCCGGCTGGGGCTGGCCACCGTTATGGTTGTAGGCAACATGCTGATACTGCGCAGCGAGACAACGCTCTTTGCGTATATTCTGTTCCTGATCGCCGCCTCCCGGCTGTATGACCCGCTCTCCGGCGCCATGACCAACATGGCAGAGCTTTTCAGCGTGGATTTGCAGGTGGACCGGCTGAAGGCCATCCAGAACTACCCGGAGGAAACCGGCGAGAAGGACTATCACACCAACGGCTATGACATCACCTTTGATCATATGCGCTTTTCCTACGAACCCGGCAAGCCGGTGTTGAAAGACGTTTTCTCCACCGCAAAGCAAGGACAGGTCACGGCGCTGGTAGGTCCCTCCGGCGGCGGAAAGAGCACCATTGCCAATCTTGCCGCGGGCTTTTATACCGTGGACAGCGGCAGAATCACGCTGGGCGGCACGGACATCGCTCCCATCGACTCAACAGTTCTGATGAAGGACTTCTCCGTGGTATTCCAGAATGTTGTGCTGTTTAACAACACCGTGATGGAGAACATCCGGGTGGGCCGCAAGGACGCGACAGACGCGGTGGTGATCGCCGCCGCCAAGGCCGCCCACTGCCACGAATTCATTGAGAAGCTGCCGAATGGCTATCAAACGGTCATCGGAGAAAACGGCTCCACCCTTTCCGGCGGCGAATGCCAACGGCTTTCCATCGCCCATGCACTTTTGAAAAACGCGCCCGTGATTCTACTGGACGAGGCCACCGCCTCTCTGGATGTGGACAACGAAACGGAAATTCAGGAGACCATCACCCATCTGGTGAAAGGAAAGACTGTGTTTATCATCGCCCACCGGATGCGAACGGTGGAAAACGCTGACAAGATTGTTGTTCTCAGCGGAGGTGTTGTGGCGGAGAACGGCACCCATGAGGAGCTGATGCAAAAGAACGGCTTGTACCGCAAGCTGGTAGAGCTGCGAACAGCTGCGGCAGACTGGAAGCTGCGGATGTGAGTAGGCTTTTCTACACAGAAGAAATCAGCGCGGCTGCACCTTTTAGGTGCAGCCGCGCCGCTTCGTTATCCCCTTGATTTTTCTCAGTCTCAGCCCAGCGCCACATCCAGCGCCATCATCAGACTGAAGCCAACGGCGAAAAACACCGTTCCGATATTGGAGTGCGTCCCCTGGGACATTTCGGGAATCAGCTCCTCCACCACCACATAGAGCATTGCGCCTGCTGCAAAGCTCAGAAGGTACGGCAGCGCCGGGACGATAAGCGATGCGGCCAAAATCGTCAGTACCGCGCCGATAGGCTCCACAACGCCGGAAAGCACACCGCCTGCGAAGGCCCTGCCCTTGCTCATGCCCTCCGCGCGCAGCGGGAGCGAAATAATCGCGCCCTCGGGAAAATTTTGAATAGCGATACCCAGTGATAGGGCCAGCGCCCCCGCCGCCGTGATTTTTGCGCTGCCGGAGAGGTAGCCCGCATACACCACGCCGACCGCCATTCCCTCCGGAATATTGTGCAGCGTGACTGCCAGCACCATCATCGTCGTACGCTGGAGGCGGCTTTTGGGGCCCTCCACCTGTCCGCTTTTGGCGTGCAGATGCGGGATGATATGGTCCAGCGTCAGCAGGAACAAAATACCAATCCAAAAGCCGAGGAACGCGGACAAAAATGCGAGCCTTCCCGCATTAGAGGACTGCTCAATGGCGGGAATCAGAAGGCTCCACACTGAGGCGGCCACCATCACGCCCGCAGCAAAGCCGGTCAGTGAGCGCTGCACGGTATCGCTCAGCGTTTTTTTCATAAAGAATACACACGCCGCGCCCAGCGATGTACCGAGAAACGGAATTAAAATACCATAAAATGCTTCCATATTATTTTCTCTTTTCTGCTGTAGAATCCATCAGCAGAATTTTACCATGCTTTTGCATTCCCGGCAACTGCTTTTATTTGCCACGGCGGCACGAAAAATTCACTTACAGCAGAAATATTCAATACGTCAAAGCGCCCCCGCTGAGCGGAGGCGCTTCTTTTTTTGCTGAACGAATCTAATCGTTGTCAGTGTTTTTGGCTCAGATAAGACAGCAACCCACCTGCATCCACCATTTCCTGAATGAACACCGGGAAGCCGCCGAACTGATAGGTCCTGCTCTGCGTCAGATTGTGAATCACGCCGCTTTTCAAATCCACCTCCAGCCGGTCACCGGCACAGATCTCTCTGGCTGCTTCCGGGCTTTCCACAATAGGCAGGCCGATGTTGATGGCGTTGCGGTAGAAAATCCGGGCGAAGGAGGCCGCGATCACGCAGCGAATGCCGCTGGCCTTGATGGCAATGGGAGCGTGCTCCCGGGAGGAGCCGCAGCCGAAATTTTCACCGGCCACGATATAATCCCCGGGTTGGACGCCGGTAACAAAGCCGCTGTCCAAATCCTCCATGCAGTGCGCCGCCAAATCCTCGTCCTTATAAAGCGCCAGATAGCGAGCGGGCAGAATTACATCCGTGTCCACATTGCTGCCATATTTAAATACGGTTCCGGCCATCATTTCACCTCCTCAGGTGTCACGATCACACCTGCTACGGCGCAGGCCGCCGCTACGGCAGGGCTGGCCAGATAGACCTCTGAGGTCTTGGCGCCCATCCGGCCCACAAAGTTTCGGTTCGTGGTGGAAACGCACCGCTCACCATCCGCCAGTACGCCTACATGGCCGCCGTTGCAGGGGCCGCAGGTAGGCATGGACACGGTGGCGCCGGCGCGGACAAACAGCTCCAACAGTCCCTCCTCCATTGCCTGAAGATAAATGGTGGGCGTGGCGGGGATGATCGTGCAGCGCACACGCTCCGCAACCCTATGGCCCCGCATAATCTGGGCCGCCTGACGCAAGTCCGTAATATGGCCGTTAGTGCAGCAGCCGATGATCACCTGATCCACCGGCAGCCCGGCGTACTCCTCCACCGGCTTGACGTTGGAGGGCAGATGAGGCGCAGCCACCACGGGCTTGAGCTTGGACAGGTCCATCCGAATCGTCCGCTCATACACGGCGTCCGAATCCGGCTTTGCCGGCGCGAAGGGGCGGTCCACCCGACCCTGCAGATATTCCAGCGTAACCGCATCAACAGGAAAAATGGCGTTCTTGGCACCGGCCTCAATGGCCATGTTGCAGATGGCAAACCGGTCGTCAATGGAAATATCCGCAATGGCATCGCCGGTGAACTCGATACTCATATAGCGGGCGCCATCCACACCGATCATGCCGATCAGCGTTAAAATCACATCCTTGCCGCCCACAAATTCTGGAAATTTTCCCGTCAACTCCACCCGGATGGCCTTGGGGACCTTGAACCAGCTTTCACCGGCATACATACCACCAGCCATATCCGTAGAGCCGATGCCTGTCGAAAACGCGCCCAGCGCGCCGTAGGTGCAGGTATGGGAATCCGCACCGATAATCAGCTCGCCCGGAGCAATAAAGCCCTGCTCCGGCAGCAGCGCGTGCTCAATTCCCATCCGTCCGCCATCATAGAAGTTTTTGATGCCGTGCTTTTGCGCGAAGGCCCGGCAGGTGGCGCAGTTCCGCGCCGCCTGAATGTCCTTGTTGGGGGCAAAGTGGTCCATGACCAGCACGATTTTTTCTGGATTGAACACCCGGTCAAGACCGTGGGTCTCCATTGCCTGAATGGCGATAGGGGCGGTCACATCGCTGCCCATGACCAGATCCAGCCTTGCGTTGATCAGATCGCCTGCCGCAACGCTTTCCGCGCCGCAGTGCCGGGCGAAGATTTTCTGCGTCATTGTCATACCCATTGTACGCAGCTCTCCCTTCTGTCCCGTGGCGGGATCAACCGTTTTCCTCGCTGTGCTTCTTCTTAAATACGTCCACCTGGAACTTCTTTTCCATGTCGGTCAGGGCCTCCATGCCCATCGCGGCGTTGAACTCGGCAAAGCCGGGAACAGAGCCGGAGGCGATGATTTCCTTATTGGAGTGGTTCTCCTTCAGACTCTTGAGATAGTTTTCAATGGCCCTCTCTGCGGCAAAGGCGGTCCCCACGGGATAGATCACGATATCATAGCCGATCTCCTGCAGTTCCTCAAAGCTCAGGGTGGGAGACTTGCCGCCCTCCACCTGATTGCCGAATTTGTAAACACCGGGAATGGCGCAGACAGCTTTCATAGCCTCCACGGTGGGCAGTCCATCGGCATAGATGATGTCGGCACCGGCATCGCGGTACGCCTCCAGACGCCGCAGGGTCTCATCCAAACCGTGCGTAGCATAGGCATCGGTCCGGGCGATAATCAGCATCTCGTCCCGGGCCTCCACGGCGGCGCGAATCTTCTCTACGTGCTCCTCCATGGGAATCACGGCCTTTTTCTCCATATGGCCGCAACGCTTGGGGAACACCTGATCCTCCAGATGAACAGCAGCCATACCGGCGCGCTCAAACTCGCGCACGGTGCGGAACACGTTGAGGGGGTTTCCGTAGCCGGTGTCGATGTCGCCGATCAGGGGGATATTCAAAACAGCGTTCATATTGGCGCAGACGGTGGCCATCTCGTTCATGGTCATCAGGCCGTAATCCGGCTGGCCCAGAATGGAGGCGGACGCGCCGAAGCCGGTCATAAAGGCGGCCTCAAAGCCCATTCTTTCTACAAGTCTGGCGGACAGGCAATCATAAGCACCAGGGGCCACCAGAATTTCAGGCTTCTTCAAACGCTCGCGCAGCACCTGCGCGCCGGATTTTCCACTCGTTGCTCTCATAACGTAAAGTCCTCCTTTTTAGTTGTATGTGTTTCCGCCTCAGTCCAGAATCTCCCGGGGCACATAGACGTAGCCCTCCATGATTCTGCGGGCAGTGCGGCCATAAGCCGCCTTGACGATCTTCCCATCCCGAACGCTCATATCGCATTCGATAATGCCGCCGGGGTGTCCGATCCGCACCATACCGTCCGTGATGGTCTTACCCATGGCCTCATTGACAATGGTGCCGGGCGTCACCGCAGCGCAGCCGGTGCAGACCGTGGCCGTACCGGAATAGGTCTTGTGCATGATTCCCATAAACATGTCCCGGGATACGAAATCAATATCGTTCGCGGAAACCGGTATCCCATCAATGTGGCTGGCGTAGTCCTGCGGAGGTGATACGAACGCCACCATTGGGACCGCACGGATTTTGGTGCGGGCCGTTTCCTGATCCGGGGCAATGCCCATGACCACCGCCGCCGTGGTGCGAATCTCCTCCAGCAACTCCAGCATTTTGGGGTCGCTGTCGATCTCACCGGGGGACTCGGTCCCCTTCAGGCCAAGGTCCTTGGCCCGGACGAACACCATGGGACTGCCGGCATCCAGCATGGATACGGGCAAAAGGCCAAAGCCCTTGATATCCAGTGTGTCCATTGCATTGCCGGTGGGCAGCAGGCGGCCGGTCTTGGCGCCGATAGTTCCGGCCATGTTGATGCCGATACGGGCGCCGGTGCCAGGCACACCGTCCACCTTGTAGCCGCCCTTTACCTGCGGCTTGCCGTTCTTCACGGGAACCTCCGCTACAAATACCTTCTTGGTGTTGGTGTTGTAGATACGCACCGTAGTCACCGGCTCCACGGCCCTGACCAGCCCCTGTTGAATGGCAAAGGGACCGACACCCGCGGAAATATTGCCGCAATTGCTGGAATAGTCCACATAGGGCTTTTTAATTTCTACCTGACCGAAGGTGTAATCGATGTCAGCGTCCTCGCGGTCGGACACGCTGATAATGGCCAGCTTGCTGGTCAGGGGATCGGCGCCGCCAAGTCCGTCGATCTGACGGCTGTCTGGGCTGCCGAAGATAGACAGGATGACCTTATCCCGGGTCTCGGGGTCTTCGGGAAGATCGTTGCTGAGAAGATATATGCCTTTACTGGTTCCGCTGCGCATGATCACGCAGGGAATCCGTTCCATTTCAGGGCTGTACATACTGCACTTCCTTTATAACCTTTCTTACACCCACTTTACACTTTTTCTGCCGGATAAACATCGTGTTCAAACACACGGTAATCATGCCCCGGCAATACAACACCTCCGATTGCTTTTACGCGCTCCAGACTGGCAAAATAGTCCCGCAGATCAATGTGAATCCCATTGACAAACATAGGGTCATGCTCATAGCATTCTAAAAGGCCAATCAAATCACCGGCAATAATATGAGGGCCAGCCTCTGTATCCACAACAACAGACTGTGAACCAAGCGTATGACCCGGCGTTGTGATTACACGGATACCATCCATAATCTGGCTATCACCGTCCAAGGTCATATACCGTGTCTTGAAAATCTCTTCCCGGTCATAAGAGCCTGCAAAAATTTTTACTGGTGGATTTTCTGCCTCCTCCAGTTCCTGCTTTTGCACATAGAATGTCGCATTCGGAAACAGGTCATTGTTGCCAGCATGGTCCCAGTGTAAATGAGTCAAAACCACGGTCGTAATGTTCTCAGGCTTCACACCCAGTCGTTTCAGCGCCGCCTCAGGATGCTGCTCCGGAGTCCGTGTGTGAGGCTGCCACCGATTATCCGGTTCCGTTCCGCCAGTATCGACCATAACATGATGCACACCATCCGTCAGATACCAGCAAATCAGTGGGAAATCAATTTTGACACCCGGAGACTGCATAAAGGCCAAATTCGATTTCTGCCGATTCAAATCGCCCACATGAAGCGGGTAGATTTTAAAGCTTGCCATGGTCACTCTCCTTTATGAACAGGTCCAACAGCTCACCCGGAGTCTTCAGCTGATCCAATTTCATTATCATGTCCACGATTCGTGCCAAGCGGAGCTCGCCCAAATCAGCACTACAGTGTTCATCAAGCTTGGCAATATTATCCTCTGGCTGCAAATAAACCGGTTCTTCCCGGTAAATGGTCCTCGTTTCCCCATTCCGTAGCTCCAGTTCCACACGCACAGGCTGCTTTACCGGAAATTTCCCCGTATATTCTGGGTCTACCTCCAATTTCAAAACACCAGCAAGCCGTGTAACTTCCGGATTTTTGAAATCGTAATAATTTGCATTGGCGATTCTTTGGTGTACCATAGATGCCGCAAAATTGAAGTGATTACTCATCCTCGCCTGCAGAAGTGCATCAAATGGGCCCGGATTATCGCAGCCAGCATAGGTCTTGCCCAATTGAAATGTGTAGATAACGCCAGACACAATATCCGCAGGCTGAATTCCCTGCCTTACAGCGTCTATGGCAGCCTGTGCTGTTGTTTGCACCAACGCGCAGGCCGGAGCTGGCTTAAATAGCACATCCAAAATGGAATAATGTCCATCTTCGCAATCCAAAGACTCCAAGTTTGCTTGAGAAAGGCCAAATGCAGCGCAGATACCCGCATCACCTTCTACGATTTTTGCTGGTGCCATTACGCCTCGTTTGGCCAGCTGTGCCGCTACAATACCACCACGAGCAGCAGTACCATTCTGGAAATAGAGATCATCTGTACCTTCAATGGCCCATTGATTGATGCCGGCCGTAAAGCTGGCAGAAAGCGCAAAGGCTGTAAGCTGCTGTTCATAGGTCAGTCCCAAAAGCCGCCCTGCCGTCATACAACTGCCAAAGGTTCCAATAATAGAGGTAGGACGAAAGCCCCGAGAGCCAAACTCTGGACACGCCGTACCGCGTCCAATGCGAGCCATCATTTCATAACCGGCAACTATTGCCGTGACAACCTCTGTCATGGGTGCGCCTGTTTCTTCCGCCACAGCCAAAGCAGTCGGAATAATAACCACACCCGGATGCGCATTGCTGTCCCGATGAATATCCTCATACAGAATACTCTGAGCGTAAACCGCATTTACAAATGCAGCATCTGCCATATTGGACTTCCGTGTTGAAAACCAAATGGATGCGTTTCCCGCCGGGTGCAGCGTTGCTGTCATTTCGCGGGCAGCCTTAGACCACCGTTCATCGATTCCAACATAGGCACACGCCAATGAGTGGAGCAAGCACAGCTTAACTTTCTCAATGACCTCTGCCGGTAACTCCTTATACGTCATTCTATAAATTGGTTTTACCAGCTTTTCAGCAAGTGTCATGAACATTCCCCCGGTTAAAATCTTATTTCTGCTCCATTTGTTAATCTAATATCCCAAACAATCCCCAAAAGCTGTTTGGGATATCAGTCCCTTATATTTGCTTGCTTTTTAAAGGTTCAGTTCCCGTTAAGCACTATACCCTATCAGGCCTTTTCAGCGGGGCCAGATATTTTTCTCTCCAATCCGCATCAACAGGCTTTGTCATCATGCTGACTACGACACACAGAACAATATTTGCCAAGAAGCCCCAAAAGCCACCCATGAAGCCAAGGGGATTCCCCCAAGTAATAGTACCCAATGCAGATACAATCAAGCCTGCCAAATAGCCAATGCAGGCCCCCTCCTTCGTCATCCGCTTGAATACGAAAATGCCGAGAACCGGGACGATCATCTGTGCAAAGCCAGCCAATGTCAGATTAATGAGGATTTCAATGGTCTGAATAGTCATGAAAGACATAATCACACCAATTGCCAAAATAATCAAAACAAAAATGCGCCCCCACTGTCTGACCTTTGCATCTGAAGCGTCCGGCTTAACAGTTTCACCGATGTCAATCGCAAGAATAGATGAGCAGGTTACCAAAATAGAAGAAATGGTCGACATCCCGGCTGCCAGAATGCCGAGCGTAACAAAAATACCCCAAACGGGCGCATATTCAGCCATAAAAGCCACGAGGCCGTTTTCAGGGTTTGCCATTTCAGGCATGGAAACGTGCATATTCAGGCCACAGAATACCACCGGGAGGCAAACTGCAAAGCAGAAGAATGCACCCATGTAGCCAGCCAGCTTGCGGCAATCCTTGCTGGATTTTGCCGCATAAGTGCGCTGCCACACATAGGGAGCAAAGAAGCCGCCAAGGCCTTGAATGAAGAAAAAGGAGAGATATCGCCTCCAGCTCCAATACTGAGTTGTATCCTTATAGTACAGGACATCAGGAGCACTCTCGATCAAACGGCGCCAGCTTTCGGCATAACCGCCGTTCGTGCCAGCAACGATAAACAGGCATCCCCACAGGATCACGATAAACAAAAGGCCCTGAGCGGTATCAACCCATGCCTGTGAAGTAAAGCCGCCGAAGTACACATAAATACCCACAACCACAGCAGTAATCAGGATAGCTGCCTTAAAGGAAATTACATCGTTGGTAATAGCACTCATAGCCCAAGACACACCGCGAATCTGTGCCATCATAGAAGGGATGCAAAAGGCCAACATACCAACAGCAATCAGGAGCTTAAACCCCTTGGAACGGTAATAATCAGCAACAAGCTGGGCCGGAGTCACAAAGTTATGCGCCTTGGATAGCTTCCAGAAGCGAGGGCCAAATACGCCCATACAAGAAACGACCAATAGCTGCCAAGTACTAATGCCAATCCATCCAATGCCATTTTTATAAAGAGACCCCACAACGCCCTGATAAAGGCCTGTAGAAAACCATGTTGCAACGGTAGTAAAAAACAGAATAAAATTCTGTGTACCAGTACCGATAAAGTAGCCTCGGGAAGTAGAAACCGTTTCTTCCTTATAGCCAAGGCCTAAGCCAACAGCCAAACTGAATGCCAAATAGACAACAATAGCGATAATTGCCGCAATCGTATATGCACCCATTTATATTCCCTCCCCGTTATCATTTGTTTCATCAAAACTCTGCCAGAGTTTTTTTGAGCCATAGAACACCAAACCGCAGCCTGCCAGAATAACCAGATTGGTGTACCACATGGTAAACGGCGTGCCGAGGATCATAGGTTCAACCACATTCAGACTCGGAATAATAAAGGGACTGAATACGAAGAAGACATAGATTGCGAAAAGGATCCAGTACAAAGTCTGTTTCTTTTTTGTACTCATTTGTTTTCCTCCCTTGGTTGATATGGTAAAGCAAAGTCACTACTTTTTTATTTATTTGATATTATGTCACTTAAAGAAAGCTCCGTTTCACCGTAAAAATACAGGCGATATGCAATGTGGGCCTCCGTGCACCCGGGAATACCGGGTGCACGGTGAATATTATATTTTATTAAATGTGCTAAATCAATACAGCAGGTCAACCAGTTCGTTGAGATTGGGCAGTTCCTCCAAATGAGCGCACAGGTCGATGATCTTCTGGACCTTATAGGTGCCCATCTCATGGCCGGCCATGAAGCGGAACTTCTCAACAGCCTCGTCCCAGGTCACAGGATTTTCGGGATCGCCCTTGGGATACTCGGTGTGGGAGGTGATGACGCTGCCATCCTTCATGGTGACCTCCACGGTGCAGGGATAATACTTGGGATAAACCTTTTCGATCTCGGGATCAAGGACCCACTTGACCTTTTTCGCCAGATCCAGCACCTCGGGATCGCGGATGGCCTCATAGGTATAGTCGTCGATATTCTCGTGACCCTTCACCATGCCGCAGGCAATGGCATAGGGCAGAGAGAACTGCGCGTCCACAACGGTCTTGGGATCGGCCTTGGTCTCCTCCGGGATAGTGAGGACCTTGATGGAATATTTATTCACGCGGGCCAGAATGGAATCGACCTGCTTGTAATCCACACCGCGGTTGAACAGGTCCACGCCAGCATCAGCCAAAGGCGCGGAGAAGCGGCAGCAGGCGTGCACCTTGATAGAGGTATCGGCCATCTCCCAGCGCTTGCCGAACTCCTCATAGACCTTGGCCTCGTTCCAGATGTCCTTATAGGAATAGGCACGCAAGAAGCCATCCTGACCGTCCCAAACCGTGGTGGGAGCAGTATAGCCATTCTTAGCCATGATGGCGCTGATAACGCCGCACATGGCGGGATGACCGGCCTGATAGCGCTTGGACCATGTACCCTGTGCTTTCCACTCCAACAGACCGGCGGCCTGACTGCCGGCAAGACCCAGTGCGTAGGTGATTTTCTCGGCGTCCAGCCCCAGCAGCTTGGCAGCACCGCCGGTGGCGCCGAACACGCCGCAGGTGCCGGTGGGATGGAAGCCCTGATAATAGGTCTGACCCTCGAAGGCCTCGCCCAGACGGATGGTGATCTCGGAGCCGTAGGCAAAGGCGGTCAGAACGTCCTTGCCGCTGCAGCCGTACTTCTCGGCCAGAGCCAGAATGGCGGGGAACACCACCACGGAGGAATGCTGGGTGCCGTAACGATGGTCGTCATCCATATCGAAAGCGTGGCCGAAGGTGCCGTTGATCAAAGCGGCCATCTGAGGCGTTGTCTTGTAGTTGCAGCCAATGGCAGTGGAAACAGGATCACCATCCCCCAGCTCACGGACAGCCTTCAGGCAGGTGAGGCTGGAGTCCACATGGCGGGAGGCAATGATATTGCCCAGTAGGTCCATAATGAACATCTTGGAGTTGTTGACAACACGCTCCGGCAGGTCTTCAAACTTCAGGCCGGCACCGATCTCTGCGATTTGCTGAGAAAGGGACAGTTTCTTTTCCATAGCTTTTTTCCTCTCTTGAATCAGATTTGGAAGTGAACTTCCGATGCTTTGATACGTAGCAATAAACGTGCCATTTTATATGAAAGCGATGTAAATTCCTTTTTCTTGTAGGTCTTGTCAAAATAGTTGCTTTCTTCTTGTTGAGCTTTGACAATACTCCATTCGCGCATTTTTTACGCAAAACGTTTACGCGCAAATGGGACTTTTTCTATCATGTTTCATGAAACGCTTCATTTTGAAACGCACTCGAAAATATGTTGCATTTCGAAGCATTTCATGGTATGATTGCCAAAAAAACAATTAAAAATACTCTATATGTATATGCGAGGTGACGAAATGCGCTGTAAAATCGGTATCGTCAGCATCGGTATGCTGAGCCGGGCCTTGGCTCAGGAGGTGGAATATCTGCATCTGGATGCGGATTTTGTTTTTTCTGAAACGCTGATGGATGAACGAATCACCCTTCCTATAGAGTTAGAGGATGCGGATGTACTGGTCTCCAGCGGCTATAATACCAAGCTCCTGCGAAGGGTGACGGACAAGCCCATTATCAATATCGAGCCAAGCCTCTACGATATTCTCTCCGCCTACAGCGAGGCCATCACCTACGAAAATTCTCATCCTGTTATTATTTTCCCTATCAAACAGTACACAAATCTGACCGAGCGCATTAAAAATATTTTAGCCGTTCCCATTACTGTTGATGCCTATGACAACGTCGCCGATCTCCCGCGGCTGATTCAAAAACACTGGAACGAGGGCTGCCGCTGCATTATCGGCAGCGGCCTTGTCTGCGACGAAGCCCGCCTGTTCGGGATGCACACCGTCTTTCTCTATCCCAGCGAGTCCCTGCGGACATATATTCAAATGGCCTATGACAGCGCCGCGGCCCTCCGGGTCAAGACACAGGAAAACAAGCTGATGGATCTTGCCATCAACAACGCCAGAAATGCCATTCTATTCACGGATGAGCGCGGCACCATCCTCATCTGCAACCAGAACGCCCAGCAGCTATTCCTAAATAAAATTCACGACCACCTGACGCAGCACAGCATTTTTGAGATCATGGATGCCCCGGCTGTCCAGCAGCTTTACACAGAGCACATTCCAGCGAGAAATGTGATTTTAGACCTTGTCAGCGGCCAGCACATTCTCTCTGGCTATCCCATCTATCTTCGGAAAAACGTCACGAACGTGATGGTCACGTTGGACAGCATCGAGTGGATTCAAAAGAAGGAGCTGCACATCCGGCAGGCCCTCAGTGAAAAGGGCTTTACCGCAAAGCACCACTTTTCCGATATGGTCTCCCGAAGCGAACGGTTCAATGCGCTGGTCCAGACTGCCAAGCGCTTTGCCCGCCACGAGGACAGCGTTTTGATTTTAGGAAGCACCGGTACCGGCAAGGAGGTGCTGGCACAGTCCATCCACAATCATTCCCTCCGGGCGGAAAATCCCTTTGTGGCGGTGAACTGCTCCTCTATTACGGAGTCCCTGCTGGAAAGTGAGCTGTTCGGCTACGATGAGGGCGCTTTCACGGGGGCCAAAAAGGGCGGGAAGCCGGGCTATTTTGAAATGGCCCACACCGGCACCATTTTCCTGGATGAGATCAGCGAGCTGAGCCTACCCATGCAGTCCAAGCTGCTGCGAGCCATTCAGGAAAAGCAGATCATCCATGTGGGCGGCAACCGTGTCATCCACTTTGACGCCCGAATCATCGCCGCCGCCAACCGCGATCTCTGGAAAATGGCCTGTGAGCACCAATTCCGGGAGGACCTCTATTACCGTTTAGCCGTGCTGGAGCTGAACATTCCCGCGCTGAAGGACCGGCAGGAGGACATTCTCCCGCTGTTCTTCAAATTCATGTTCCACCTGAACCCAGAGCTCAGCAGCCGCTTCCAAGCCCATGCCGACCAGCTTGAACCGCTGCTATGCAGCTATTCATGGCCAGGAAATATCCGGGAGCTGGAAAATTTCGCTCACATGATCTCCGTCACCGCCGGGGCGGCAGACTCCTCGGAGACGCTGATGGCCGTAATCACAACGGAAATTTACCGCCGAATCGCCCGCACCGAACCAGTATCCGCCGCTGCCGCGCCCCTGCTGTCTGCGGCCTCCCTCCCCATACAGGCAGGGACTCTGCTCTCCGAGCAGGATCGGATTCGCTACGCGCTCGCGCAGGCCAACGGAAACTGCACACAGGCGGCCGGGCTGCTGAATATCAGCCGCACAACCCTCTGGCGCAAAATGAAAGCCATGGGACTTTCCTCCGATAAGGGCACGGACGAAAATGACTGAGGGTATGCGCATGAACGTTTGTGAATAACTATACGTATATTTAAAATTCCATGCATAAATTTTCACATTTTTCCTTGACAAACTGTCGCTGGACAGATTATACTTATTATGCAAAAAATTGAACAGCATTGCTTCCCTTGGCACCGGCTGAGGGGTCAAAGGCATCCATGATGGAACTGCAGGTGTTCCGGCAGCCGCCGGATAAGGTTCCGTCATGGTTGCCTTTTAATTTTTATCAGGAGGAAATCAGCATGAACATCAAACCGTTTGCCGTGGAGGAATGGATGAACGCCTATGAGATGGGCGCACGCTACAATATCGCGGAGACCTGCGTGGACTCCGTATCTCTGAATGAGCTGTTTGCGATCACCGGGGAAAACCGGGAGGAATTTCTCGCCGCTCTCAGCGATCTGCGCTTAACCTATGGAGATATTTACGGCAGTCCCGCTCTGCATGAGGGAATCTGCAAGCTCTACCGCACGCTCCGTCCCGATGAGATCGTGCTGACCCACGGCGCCGCCGGTGCCAATCACCACGTTTTCTGCTCCCTGATCTCCGCCGGGGACCGCGTAGTGAGCATCATGCCCACCTACCAGCAGCTTTACTCTATTCCTGCATCCATCGGCGCCGATGTGGCCATCATGAATCTGCGGCAGGAAAACGGCTATCTGCCCGATCTGGACGAGCTTCGTACATTGGTGACGCCGGACACGAAGATGATCTGCATCAACAATCCCAACAATCCCACCGGGGCACTGATGTCCCGGGAGCTGTTGGAGCAAATCATTGAGATTGCCCGCAGCGCGGACGCCTATATCCTCTGCGATGAGGTCTACCGCCATTTGACGCAGACGGATGAATGGTGCGAATCCATTGTGGACCTGTATGAAAAGGGAATTTCCGTCAGCAGTATGTCCAAGGTGTTCTCCCTTGCGGGACTCCGCATGGGCTGGATCGCCACCCATGATCAGACGGCGCTGAAAGCCTTCCTCTCTCACCGGGATTATAACCTCATTAGCTGCGGTATTTTTGATGACGCCATCGCCGCCGTCGCCCTGCGGCACAGCGATAAAATGCTTGCTCGCAACCGGCAGATCGTGCGCGAAAATCTTGCAATTCTGGATACGTGGATACAGGCGCACCCGCATTTCCACTATACGAAGCCACAGGCCGGTACAACCGCACTGGTCTACTATGATTTTGACATTCCGTCCTATGAGTTCTGCGAAAAAATGTATCATCAGACCGGAGCCTTTGTCACGCCGGGAGACTGCTTTGAGCAGCCCCACAGTACGCGAATCGGCTATGCCTGTGCCGCCCAAACCCTGCGGGACGGTCTTGCGGCCATGGCAGAATTTGCTGCAGCGCTGGCCTGACGCCGCAGCGCCGTGTTCATTGAAAATCAAAAAGGGACTGTCCATCTACAATCAGATGGACAGTCCCTCAGCGTGTCGAAAAAGTCTTTTCTCCCCGCTGAACAAGTTTTCAGGACTTCATAAAAGTTCTGAAAACTAAGGATTTCAATGGCGCAGGACACCCTTCTTGGGTTTCCCGCGCACACCCTTCCTTACCGTTGCGGAGGATTTACCACTTTATCGACAGTCCCTTTTTTCGTTTTTATCAGGCGGCTCAGACGTTGAAGCGGAAGTAAATCATATCTCCGTCCTGCACCACGTACTCCTTGCCCTCGCTGCGGAGCTGGCCCTTCTCCTTAGCGGCGCTGACGCTGCCGTACTTCATCATATCGTCAAAGGCGATGACCTCCGCCCGGATAAAGCCCCGCTCAATATCGGAATGAATTTTTCCGGCGGCCTGAGGGGCCTTCGTTCCCTTTTTAATGGTCCACGCCCGGCACTCGTCCTTTCCGTAGGTCAGGAAGGAGATGAGGCCCAGCAGAGAATAGCTGCACTTGATGAGCCGGTCGAGGCCGGACTCGGCGATTCCCAGCTCGTCAAGGAACATTTGCTTTTCCTCGCCCTCCAGCTCGGCGATGTCCTGCTCCAGCTTGGCGCAGATGGGCAGCACCTCACTGCCCTCGGCCTTTGCCAGCTCCGTGACCTTCTTGAGATACGCGTTGTTCGCCTGATTGGCAAACCCGTCCTCATCCATGTTGGCGGCATAGATAATAGGCTTCAGTGTCAAAAGATCAGAGGTTGCGATGAGGGCCTTATCCTCATCGGAGCACTCGAATGTCCGGGCGGACTTACCGCTGTCCAGATGAGCAGCAAGCGCCTTGAATACGTCCACCTCATGCAAAAACTTCTTATCGCCCTTGGCGGCCTTGGCAGCCTTGTCCACACGGCGCTGCACCATGTCCAGATCGGCCATGATAAGTTCCATGTCAATCGCCTCAATATCCCCTACGGGGTCAACGGGGACGTTTGTTCCGGCATCGGCTACCACGTGCATGATGTTTTCATCATCAAAGCAGCGGACCACATGGACAATGGCATCCGTCTCCCGGATATTGGCCAGGAACTTATTGCCAAGACCAGCGCCCTGACTGGCGCCCTTCACCAGACCCGCGATGTCCACGAACTCAATGACCGCCGGGGTCTTCTTATCCGGCTCGTAGATCTCCGCCAGCTTGTCCAGCCGCGCATCCGGCACAGCTACCATGCCCACATTGGGGTCAATGGTGCAGAACGGGTAATTGGCGCTCTCCGCACCGGCGTTGGTAATGGCGTTGAACAGGGTCGATTTGCCCACATTGGGCAGTCCCACGATACCTAATTTCATATATCTCTACATCTCCTTATTTTAAAGGCCGCAATTGGGATAGGCTCCTTACATCTGATAATAGGCTGCCAGCAGCGGAATTGTGACAATACACAGCAGCATGGTGACAATGTTGATAAGGCCGGAATACCGGGCATCCCGCCCGAAAATCTGGCTGAACTGCGTCACCGCGTTGGCCGATGGTGCAATGGCGGAAAGCAGACTGATAAGAATCAGCGTCTCGCCATGAGGTGCCAATGCCGCAAGGCCGCTGTACTTCATGATAGTGACCAAAATCACCGGCAGCACCACCAGCCGCAGCAGCACTGGCTTCCAGATCTGCCGGTAGCCCCGCAGGACCTCCGGCGTGATGTCCGCCAGCAGCATTCCCACAATGAGCATGGCCACCGGTCCCACGGTATTGCCCGCTTGGGCGAACGCACCCTTGACGATTCCCGGCAGCCGTATCTGGAAAGCAAACAGCAGCATTCCCGCCAAAATCGCCAGAATATTCACGTTGCAAAGCAAATTCCGCACCGACAGCTCATGCCTGCCGCTGATAAAAATGCGGGCGTGAGTCCAGATCAAAACCGTCTGCACGATGGAGTAGCACGTAACGTACATGACCCAGTCCTCGCCAAAGGTGCCGATAACGATGGGCAGCACCATATTTGTGCAGTTTGGATACATAACGGAGGCCGCTTCCACCACATCGAGGTGAAATGGTTTTGAAATCAGCCCGCCCAGTATTACACACAGTCCGCTGAGAATCACAGTGGAGAGCAGCGATAGCTCCATCATCCGCACAGTGTCCGCTGTTCGCTCTAATTGAAAGGCGTTCAGGGCCACACAGGGCGTGATGATATACAGAAGGATCATGGACAGCGTTCGGCTGTCCTCCGATTTCAAGATACCTGCTTTGACAATGGCCCAGCCCAAGAATACAAGGATAAAGAGCTGGGCGATCTGCCGCAGCAGAATCAGGCTCAGCATTTTTCTTCGACTTCTTTCAGCCGGTCCAGATACGGGCTCTCCGTGGTGCTGAAAGCGGCGGCGTCATTTTTAAACCGCTCCACATTCATCATGGAGTCCTTGACCTGACTGATGGTACCTGCACCGGCTACGCAGCCGCCGGGGCAGCCCATGCCCTCCAGCAGATAGCCGTTGCGCTTACCGGCCTTTGCCATGGCCAGCATTTTGCGGCACTCCTTCAAACCGTCGCCGTATTCGATGAGCACCTCCCGGTCGGGATCAATGTGCCGAATGGCCTCCACCACGGCGGCGGCCACACCGCCGCCAACGGCAAAGCCGCGGCCCATGCCGGAGCCCTCGTTCATACCATCGGCAGAATCGGCCTCAATCGTGGCAAAGTCGATCTCCTTGGCATCGAACATACCCAGAAGCTCCTCAAACGTCAGCACAAAGTCCACATCGGAGCGGACGGAGCGCCGGTTGGCCTCCAGCTTTTTCGCGGAGCACGGTCCCACGAACACGATGCGGGCGTTGGGATGATCCTTTTTCACCATGCGGGCCGTAATGACCATGGGGGTCAGGGCCATGGAAATATTGTCTTTGAATTGGGGGAACAGCTTCTTGGCCATCATGGACCATGCGGGACAGCAGCTTGTGCCCATCCAGTCCAGCTTCTCCGGGACCTCCTCCAAGAAGTCATGGGCCTCTTCCACGGTGCACAGGTCCGCGCCGATGGCGACCTCCACCACATCCGCGAAGCCCAGCGTCCGCATAGCAGCCTTCAGCTTAGCGGGCGTTGCCGCCTTGCCGTACTGGCCCACAAAGGCGGGGGCCACACAGGCGATGACTTCCTCACCGCGCTTCACAGCCTGAATGACCTGGAAAATCTGGCTCTTGTCGGCAATGGCGGCAAAGGGGCAGTTGACAAGGCACATACCGCAGGATACACACTTATCATAGTTGATCTTCGCCCGGCCCAGCTCATCAGACTCAATGGCGTCCATACCGCAGGCGGCGGCGCAGGGGCGCTCGATCTTGCTGATGGCCCGGTAGGGGCACTGGTTAAAGCACTTGCCGCACTTGATGCACTTGCTCTGGTCAATGTGGCAGTGCTTGTTCTCGTCCAGATAAATGGCGTTCTTGGGGCAGACCGCCATGCAGGGGTGGGAAATGCAGCCCTGGCAGCTGTCGGTAATGCGAATCTGCTTGGGGGGGCAGGCATTACAGGCAAAGGGGATAATATTGACCAGAGGCTCCCGGAAATACTTCTGATCCGTAGCCGCCTCCCGGATGCTGGCGCTGAGGGGCTCAGACGGACCGCCCGGATTCAAATCCATGCCCAGAGCCAGCCGGACTCTGGAGGACACCACCGCCCGCTCCAGAAATACGTCATGCCGGTGGTGAGCCACCTCTCCGGGAACGATCTTATAGGGAATCATATCCACACCGGTATAATCATCCCCGCTGTAGGCCAGCCGGGCCACCTCTGTAAATACGCTGCGGCGAATATCGTCTACCGCGCTGTGTACACCTCTCATAGTCTCCTCCTGTGTCCGGCCAACGGTCGCATTCCGTCCCGGAGCATATTTTGCATCCGCCGTCAGGGCAGATTCAATCGCATATATTATATGTAAAAAGTCTTCAGCTTTCAAGCCTTATTTTGCTGTTTTCGCTGCTTTTTCCAGCTTTTTCCATTATATCGATTACTTTTCGGTATTTTGCAAAAATTTTCCGCGGTATTTGTGGAAATCTTACCCTTGGGAGGTTGCCATTTCCGCCAAAAAGCTGGTATAATTATTTTAATTTGCCGAAGGGAGGGTAATGGAATGCTGCGAATCGGCTTTTGCGACGATGATCTGTCCGTACTCAACACGCTTCAGGTCCTTCTGGACCGCTACCGTGTGGACCGGAATGCGGACCTTTCCTCCGCGGCCTTCCAAAGTCCTTTAGAGCTGATCGCGGAGATTGAAAAAGGCCTGCGCTTCGACATTCTGCTTCTGGATGTGCTGATGCCCGGAGAAAACGGTATGGAGGCCGCCCGGGAGATTCGCCGGTTTGACAGCAGTGTTAAAATCATTTTTCTCACCTCCTCCACGGAATTTGCCGTGGAATCCTACTCCGTAGGCGCCTATTTCTACCAGCTTAAGCCTATTTGGGCGGAGAGTTTCTACCGCTTGATGGACTCCGTTATTGCCGAATGTGACAAAAGCAGCAGCTCCAGTCTGATTCTCCGCTGCAAGAGCGGCATCACCCGGGTGGAGCTGGAAAAGCTGAGCTATTGCGAGGTTCAGGGCCGCTCCCTCTGGCTCCATCTGGAGGATGGCACCGTGTTGGAGAGCACCGGCAGCATGGACCATCTTTGCGAGCAGTTGACCGGCTATGAGCAGTTCTTTCGGCTGCACCGCAGCTTCCTTGTCAATTTAGAGCACATCAAGCGCATCGCGCCCAAGGCCATCACCATGACCGATGACACGGAGCTGCCCCTCCCCCGGGGAAAATACACAGAGGTAAAGGACCTCTATCTGGAATACGCCTTCCGCAGAAAGCAGGTGTTTTCAACGTGACGCCCCTCTATATCTGCAACACCGTGGCGGTGGGCCTGTTCGGCATTGTGCTCTCCGCCGCTTTCTGCAATATTACATGGTCCCGGCGCAAAGTACTGGAAATGGCTTTGTTCACGCTGGGTATTTTTCTGTTGCAGGCCGTTGTTTATTTTGGAATCACGCCGGAGCTGGGACAGTATCTTTATCCCCTGCACACCCACCTTCCCCTGATTCTCATTTTGTGCCTGTTGAGCCGGCAGCGGCTCTGGCCCGTTATCTCCGTGCTGACCGCGTATCTCTGCTGTCAGCTCCGCCGCTGGCTGGCGCTGCTCATCGTGGAGCTCTGCGCCGGCGGAGATGCCATGCAGCAGGCCGTGGAGCTGGCGCTGACCGTGCCGCTGCTTCTGCTTTTGCTGCGGGCCGCGCCCGCCGTGCGCTCCGTCTCCCAATATCCTGCACCGATTCAATGCCAGTTCGGCATCATCCCGGCTGTGTACTATGCCTTCGACTATCTGACGCGGGTCTATACAAATCTTCTCTCCAGCGGTTCCCCGACGGTGGTGGAGTTCATGCCCTTTGTATGCAGCGTTGCGTATCTGATTTTCGTCTTCCGGCTTTCCGAGGAGCAGCGGGCCAGAACCTACCTCGAGCAGATGCAGAACAGCCTGAATTTGCAGGTCCACCAAGCGGTGCGGGAAATTGAGGCCATGCGGGAATCCCAGAATAAGACCCGGGCCTACCGCCACGATCTGCGCCATCATCTGCAATATCTCTCCGCGTGTCTTGAAAACGGTCAGTACACACAGGCGCAGTCCTATATCCGCTCTATCAGCGATGAGATTGAAGCCAGCCGCGTTACGGTCTACTGCGAAAACGAGGCCGCCAATCTGATTTTTTCCTCCTTTGCGGGGCGGGCCGCCGCAAAGGGGATTCCCCTGTCTATCCACGCGGAGCTGCCCCATGCTCTGCCGTTGACCGAAAGCGACCTTTGCGTGCTGCTGTCCAACGCTCTTGAAAACGCGCTGAACGCCTGTCGGCGGCGGGCGGAGCAGATAGGCGAGAGCGGCAGCATTGAGGTGCAGACCTACGAAAAGAGCGGCAAGCTCTTTCTTCAGGTGGTCAATGACTGCGTGGATACTGTCCGCTTTGAGCACGGGATTCCCGTCTCGAACCAGCCGGGGCATGGAATCGGCGTGCGGAGCATCTGTGCCATTGCGGAGCGGTACGGCGGTATTTACAGCTTCGCCGTTCAGAATGGGCGCTTCCTTCTGCGGGTCTCTCTGTAGTCCCCCATACGTTTCATGACAGTTTCAGGGCGTTTCGTGCAGAAACGCCCTTTTTTCGTACCCGGTGTTATATACTGGGTACAACAGCAACGCTGTTCGCCGCAAACCCCAAAATACATACAAGGAGAATTACGATGAAAAAGTTTCTTGCACTCTTGCTGAGCCTGATGATGGTCCTGTCTCTGGCCGCCTGCGGCGGCTCCGACGATACGAGCGATGATACCGCAGACCCCGCTCCCACCGAGGACACCACCCCGGATGACACTGCGGACACCGAGACCCCGGAAGATACCGGCGAAAAGTTCAACCTCATGACGGATATCACCCGCATCGATCCTCCCGAGCTGGAGGGAACCACTTGGAACTTCGCCGGCGGCTATCTGGACGGTGAGGAAATGGATGACGATGACGCTACACAGACTCTGAGCCTTTATGGCGGTACGCTCCAATTCGTCTTCGGCGAGGATGGCGCAATGCAGATCGTGCAGGGCGGCGGCAGCCTTGACGGTGTTTACGAGCTGCTGCAGGACGATGATGGTTCTCTCTGCGTCGGCGTCACCGTGGACAACGACGGCCAGAGCATTCCTTATTTCTGCGTCTTCAGCGATCTGGGCCAGACCGTGATGATCGCCCTGTCCGATGACAGCGGCCTCAACGGCCTTTACTTCGTTCAGGAATAATCCAAGCTCTCCGGCAGCGGATGCGGCACGATCCGCATCCGCTGCTTTGTTGACAGCAACCCCCGACGCACATTTTAAAAACGGCAGAAATGGAGGTGGACGCTATGTATCCGCTCATCATTGCAGCGCTGCTGCTGATATTGCTGGGGAGCTGGCTGCTGTCCGTGCGGCACAAACTGTCTGTATTGGATGAAAACGCTGGCAGCGCCATGAGCCAGATCGGCGTGCAGCTCGCCTCCCGCTTTGACGCGCTCAATATGCTGCTGCGTCTGCCGGAGCTCTACGCGCTGCCCGTCGTCCCCGCCATTTTGGAGGAGATTCAAGCCAAGCAGGCACCCATTACAGCCGAATCGACCCCCGCCGCCGCGGAGGCACAGGCCGCTGTCATCGCCCACGCGCTGTCCCGCCTCTCCGCTGTGGACGGATACCACACCGCCCTTGCCTCCACTCCGGACGGTCTGCGGTGTCTGAACGCCATGAACGGCTATGAAAAAATGCTGCGTACCAGCTACCTTATTTATAATGACTCCGCCGCCGGACTGAACCGTGTACTGGACCGGTTCCCGGTCTCTCTTGCGGCAAGGCTCCTTGGCTTTCACCCCCGCGGCTGCCTGCCCACGCCGGGCACACCGCTGACGGGCCACACGATATAAACAGGCTATCTTATCACATTTTGGGAGGAACGAAATCATGGGATTATTCAGCAACAACAAGAAGCTCTGCCCCATCTGCGGCAGTCCTACTCCCCGCTTTCTGGCAACGAAATTTGAAAATGAAGCCATCTGCAAGGACTGCGATAATAAAATTGACCTGCCGGATGGCGTTCAGGGCAAGATGACGCTGGCAGATTTCCGGCAGTACATTGCCCGTTATGATGAAAATGCCGCTCTGCGGAGCAGCTTTTCAAAGACATTCCAAATCAGCTACGGTTTTCTCAGCGGATATCTTCAGGTGGACGAGGCCCACGGCCTATTCCGCCTGAAGGACAATGATCGGGCATGGGTCTTCCCCGCCGCCGCCCTGAAGGGCTTCCGCATTTTAGAGGATACCTCCCCCATCTACGAGAGCGGAGCCGGCGTTCTGCGCTGCCATGAAAGCATTGTCCCCGCCCGGATGAATGAGATTGCGCCGCTCATCGCCCAGTTCCAGCTTCAGCGGCAGGAATATGAGCACATTCAAACGCTGGAGCGGATGCGCCACCTCAACGATGACGAGGACGCCCGCCGGGAATGGGAGCGGGAAAGCGAACGCAACCGCCCGGAATTTGAGATGGACCCGCCCATCAAGAATTTCCATGTGGAGCTGACGCTGGAGCATCCCTATTGGCACAGCTTCCACGAAAAGCTGGACGCTCCCGAGTTTGACCGGGAGAATCCCAGCGCCGAGCGCTACATGAAGGACTATCAGGAAAAGGCCGAGCAGCTCCACGCCCTTGCGCTGAAGCTGATGCGCTTCATTGATCCGGCGGCCCGGGAGGAATATCCCGGCGCCAAGGCGGCTCCCGCGCAGCAGGTAGCGCAGCCCGCCACCCCGGCAAACGCCATTGAGGAAATTCAAAAGTACAAGGCCCTGATGGACGCCGGTATCCTCACCGAAGAGGAATTTACGGCGAAAAAGCGGCAGCTTCTTGGAATTTAAGGAGGAATGGTATGCGTAAAAATGTGATTTTCCTGCTGCTGGCGCTGGTCATGCTCGTTTCCCTGACCGCCTGCGGCGGCGACACTCCCGCCTCTGACGAAACGGACGCGGCAGATGGAACATGGGCCGTTTACTGGTATCTCTGCGGCAGCGATCTGGAATCCGGCGGCGGCTTTGCCACCTCCGACCTCTCGGAGCTGATGGAGGTGGAACTGCCCGAAGAAGTAAACGTGGTCATTCAGACCGGCGGCTCCTCCGTCTGGCAGAACGATCTTGTGGACGCCGAAAAGCTCCAGCGCTGGGTATACAGCAGCGAGGGGCTTTCACTGGTGGACGAGCAGCCCTCCGCCAGCATGGGCGCAGAGGACACGCTGGAGGACTTCCTGCGCTTTGCCAAGGAAAACTATCCCGCCCAGCGCACGGCTGTTGTGTTCTGGAACCATGGCGGCGGCAGCGTGTCCGGCGCGTCCTTCGACGAGCTGTATGACTATGACTCCCTGACGCTGGACGAGATGTACGAGGCGTTCACGAATGTATGGACGCCCTCTGCGGACCGTCAGCCCTTGGAACTGGTGGGCTTTGACACCTGCCTGATGGCTACGGTAGACGTGGCAAATACATTTTCCGATATTGCGCACTATCTGGTGGCCTCTGAGGAAACGGAGCCTGCCAACGGCTGGTACTATTCCCAGTGGGTAGGCGCACTGGCGCAGAAGCCCACCATGGACGGTGCGGCGCTTGGCAAAATCATCTGCGACGCCTACTATAGCGGCTGTGAGGCTGTGGGGACGCAGGATAACACCACCCTGTCCCTCACCGATCTTTCCAAGGTTGGTCCGCTGCTGGACGCCTACGAGGTCTTCGGCGCAGAGGCGCTGTCTCTGGCGTGCGACGATCCCGCCTTCTTCTCCCAGTTTGCCAGAACGGCGGCCCAAAGCGAAAACTACGGCGGCAATACCCGGGAACAGGGCTACACCAACATGGTGGACCTCGGCCATCTGGCCCGCTTGAGCTCTGGCACGCTGCGTTCCGCGCAGGAGGTGCTGGACGCGCTGGATGACTGTGTGCTCTATCAGGTTGGCGGTCCATATCGTGCCGATGCTACCGGCCTGAGCTGCTATTATTCCTATAACGGTGATTTGGATGACTTCACCGGCTACGCGGCGCTGGGTGCCGGAACTGCCTTCAAGTATTTCTACGCCTATGAGCTCACCGGCGAGCTGGATGAGGACGGAATGGACTATATCTCCGATATGGACCTCGATTCGCTGCCGGAAATTCAAAATCTCTATACCATGAACTGGGACGGAATGCCGCTGGATTTGGATGAGAACGGAAACTCCGTTCTGACGCTGGGGCCGGAGGCCAATGACATTCTGGCCGGCATCAGCTTCTCCCTCTACTATACGGATGAAGAAAATGACATGATGCTGAAACTGGGCACAGACAATGACATGGAGGGTGACTGGGAAAACGGTGTGTTCTCCGATAACTTCCGGGGCGTCTGGGGCAGCATTGACGGTTATCTTGCCTATATGGAGCTGAGCTTTGACAGCGCGGACTACAACCTCTACGCTGTGCCTGTGCTGCTCAACGGCGAGCCCTATAACCTGCAGGTTGCCTATGACTTCACCACGCAGGAGTGGAGCATTCTGGGTGCACGGCAGGGCATTGACGATCACGGCATGGCCGATAAGGAGCTGCGCCTGCTCCAGCCCGGCGACGAGCTTACAACCATCTGGTACATGGCCTCCTTCGAGGGTGAGGACGATTTTGAGCCCTACACGGCGGACACCTTCACCGTGACGGAGGACACCGCTTTCGGAGAGATGGCCCTGCCTGACGGTACTTATGCCATGATTTACGAAATGCGGGACGCCATGAACAATTACGCCTATTCCGAGGCCGCCGCCTTTGTATGCAAAAACGGCGAAATCTGGACCTCCGTTTAAAAACACTATCTATTTTAACTGCGCGTGTGTGGGAAAGCGTGAAATACGCTGCCTGAAGCCGTTTGTGGGGAACGGTATATAGGGAAAAGGAACCCGGTCTCAATTTAGAGACCGGGCTCCTTTTATTGCTTTTTCTCTTAGTGTTCCGAGGTTTCTGTTTCCGCCGGCAGGCCCTCATAGAAGCTGCATCCGCATTTTCCGTGGTTCTTCTGTTCGTACAGTGCCTTATCCGCATCCTCAAAAATCGTTCTGCTGGGGTTCTTCCTGTCAGAGAACGCAACGCCGACGCTCAGGGATACCTTGGGGCCATCGCCCTCCTGCTTTGTCAGTGTCTCATTCACCGCGTCAATTTTCTCCTGAATGGTGTATGCCAGATCGCTGGTCATCTCCACCATGATGATTGCAAACTCGTCGCCGCCGATACGGCACACATAGTCGATGCTGCGGAACGCCGTGAGCAGCAGTTCCGCCACCTTCTTCAGCGTTTTATCGCCCGCGGCGTGGCCGCAGGTATCGTTGACGGATTTGAAGCAGTCCACATCCACAATGATAAGCGCAAACGGCGCTTCGCCCTCCTCGTGGAGCTTCAGCAGCTTTTCAAAGGAGCCGCGGTTCAGCAGGTCCGTCAGCGGATCATGCTCCGCCTTGTGCCGGATGAGCACCTGCGCCTCCTGATTTTCCAGATAGACCTTATTATAGGTCTCCGCCATGGTCTGCAGCTCCGCTGCGCCCTCCACCGGAAAGCGCTCACCCTGCCGGATGCTTTGGTTGCACTTCATCAGCGGCAGACCCACCAGCCTCCGCACCATCACGCACATGGTCAGCATCATAACCACCAGGACAGCAACGCCGATCTCCATTTTACGATACATATCTTCAAAAATCGTCGTGGCCCTCCCCTGTTCATCCCGGGTCTGCTGAATAAGGCTGTCCATGCACTCGGTCACCTGCCCGATGATCTCACTGCGAACAGTTTGGTACGCATTGTCGCAAACGATACGCTGCGCCTGACGGAGCTTGTTCTCCGCCGTGAGCTGCGTATCGGCAGCGGAAAGCTCCACTGTCCGCACGGCAGCGGGCCATGTGTCCTCCGGCACCTCCTTGGCTTCCAGCACCAGCCGCATGGAATAATATTCGGTATCCATCAGGTCCTCGGAATAATTCAGCGCCGTTTGCAGCGCGGTAAAGGTGTGCGTCCCCTCAAAATAGGGGCGCAGCTCCTCCAGCGCTTTTTCCCTGCGGCCATCGGCGGCCTCGGCAAAATAATTGTCCATATAGACCTGCTGGCCGGTGATAGCAAATAATCGCACCTGCTCCGTCAGATAATTGGAGCCATCCTGCAAATTTTTAGCCGCACGCTCGCAGAGGATATACCGCTCTGTCGCATCCTGCAGCACATGGAACTCCCGATTGCCCCAGAACGAGATCACAAAGAACATCAATCCCACGACCACCGTTGCGCCGATATTCCATGCAGTGACCCTGCGAATCCGCAATCTCACCATTATCTTTCTCCTACTATGCTCAGCCTTCCCGCGCCGTTTTTTAATCGTCACACATTATAATCCAACCGTTTACGCTTGTCCAGATTATTATGGCGCTTTTCCTTTATACGCGTACAATTGTTCTCTCATTGTAGAGTGTTCCGCATCAGAGAGACTTTTTCTTTGTTGAATGCCCGCTCATGCGGAATGCATGAACTCATCCACCACATCGTCCCGGATGCCGATACGGAGGTAAAAACGGTGCATAAAGCCAAAGGTAAAGCCCCCCGGCAGCATCCCGTTGACAAACATCGCCGCCAAAACGCCGATGCCGGTATCAAAAATACGGTCCAGCGCGTAGGTGATGTAGGTATCTATAGGGGTATTGAACAGCAGAATGCACAGCACCACGCCGCCGGGCTGAACGCCGCCCACCCACACGTGCTGGCACAGCAGAATCAGCAGAATCACACCGATAAACGTCAGCGGAATCAAAAACCAGCGGTTGCTGCCATCAGGAAACAGTTCCATGTAGATCGCGAACAGACCCATACCCAGCAGGCCCCCCACCATCGTGCCGAAAAAGCGATTGCCGCCGAACTGACGGCTCTCGTCATAGCTGCCGCCCATGCCGAAAATAGCGCCGATGCAGGCAAACGCCGGTCCCCGATCCAGAAAATAGTAGACCAGCGCGCACAGCGCGGCGGCCAAAGCGGTCTTGACATTCCGCATACCGATTTTGGGGAACAGGGTACGGGCCGAATGTTCTTGCGTATTCATGGTACTCTCTCCATCTATCCTAAATTTGCACACAAAAAGCAGCGAATCTGCTAAAATTCTATTAAATTATAACATGAAAGTGGGATTCTGTGAAGTGCTTTTGCGAAAAAGCCGGAAATTTACAAAATCGCGGAGCAGTCCTGCAATGCGCACTAAAACCGCTTTCCCCAATCTCCTTGCAGACTCCCCGCTGCCGTAAAAAGGCCGCCTGCCGCCGCTGTCCGCAAAAATGGCATGACCCGCCCAAGAAGCTCCGCATTGTCCACCTGATTTAAGAATACCGTATCGCAGAGGCCCTCCGTCAAAATGGCCTGGGCCGCCAACAGAGGCGCGACAGTGTCCGTCTCCGCCGCGCCGGTCAGGGCGCAGAAGCGCTCCGGCCGGTGGACGCACGCCCGAATCGGTCGGTCGAACCCGGAGGCCCCTGCCACGCAGATAACCCGCTCCGCACACGCGGGTATCACCGGCTCATGGGCTGCGTGGGCCTTCAGAGGCATCTGCCGGGAGCCATCGGCCTCCACCAGCATATAGTCTGCCAGCGCGGCCAGCGTTTCCATCGGCAGACGCGGCGCGGTCAGCTTACCGTTTTCGCAGGGCGTCCCCACACAGAGGATTCGCTCTGAAGTCAAGGCTTGCAGGACGGTCTCCGCCGCCGCATCCGTCAGCAGCGGGTATTCTGCAAATGGGCGGATATGGGTGGTGGTACAGAGGAGCACCGTTCCCGGCGCCTCCGCCGCCAGACGCCGCAGAAGGCTCGTCTTACCGCCGCTGCCGATCACGGCAGTGACGCCGGGGCTGATATTCAGCAACTCAAAAAAATTCATACGCCATTCTCCCGCACTTTACTATATTCAGTATAGAGTACCCTGCCCTATTTGTCCAGCGGCCTGCCGTTGCAAAGCACACTGCCGCCCGCTATAATAGTGCCGCAAAGCAAAAATCACGGAGGGTACGTTTATGAGCATCGCGCAGCTTTTGGAGAAAATGATCGACTACTCGGCGGGCAATATTCACGATATTGACCACCTGATTCGCGTCTGGACCTACGCAAAAACCATCGGTGAGCTGGAGGGACTGGATGCCAACGCGCAATTCATTTTAGAGACCGCCGCCATCACCCATGACATCGCCTGCCCTCTGTGCCGGGAAAAGTACGGCAATACCAACGGAAAATATCAGGAGCATGAGGGCATTCCGCTGGTCCGGGCATTTTTGTCCGACACCGGCCTGTCGCCGGAGCAGATTGAGCGGGTCGCCTATCTGGTGGGGCATCACCACACCTATATCAACGTAGACGGTGCGGACTACCAGATTCTTTTAGAGGCGGACTACATCGCCAACGCATCGGAAAACAGCTTCAGTCGGCAAAGCATCGAGACCTTTCTCCGGCGCGTCGCGAAAACGGAAAGCGGTATCCGACTGGCCCGCTCCGTTCTTCTCAGCTGAACACCTTCCTTGTAATACCAAATCATAAAATAAAGCCTCCGGGCCAACCTGAAAACAGGCTGGCCCGGGGGCTTTTCTGTAAATCACATCAGATTGTAGAGGATTTTTGCCATCTGTCCGCGGGTAATATTATTGTTGGGCTTGAAGCTGCCATCGCTGTAGCCGCTGATGACGCCCTGCGCTGTCATGGTGCGGATATACGGTGCTGCGTAGGCGGGAATTTTACCGTTGTCGGTAAAGGTCAGTTCCGCCTCCGCATAGCCCTTGGCCTGCGTGCGGCCGATCATGGCGGCGGCCTGTGCCCGTGTCAGAGAGCTGTCGGGGTTAAAGTACAGCTTCCCGTTCTTTTCCGAGCCGGTGATGATGCCCTCGCTGTACAGCGCCTTGGCTGCGGGGAGGGCATAGGCCGGAATCTGCCCCAGATCCGCAAAGGGCAGAGAAACGGACTCATACTTATTTGCGTCCAGCTTCAGATAACGGTAGAGCATGACCGCGAACTGGGCGCGGCTGATGTTCTGGTTGGGGCGGAACGTACCGTCGCTGTAGCCGGTGGTAATGTCGGCATTATACAGGAAGTCCACATAGTCCGCCGCCCAGTAATCATCAATGTCTGTAAACTTATGACTCACGCCATAGGGAGGAATATCCACGCTGGCCCGGCCGATATTGCCGGAAGCATCCGCAGCGGTAACGGTCACACGGGTGGCCTCATTCGCCTCACCGGGGCCGGGAAGATAATACTTCATCGTACCTGTCGCAGTGTCATAGCCCTCCAACACCTGCCCCGTGTCGCCGTTCCGTGCCACCGTAATAGCGGACAGTGGCAGAATCCCGTCCACACCGTCGGAAACCTTGATGTCCACCGCCCAATTCTGCTGATCCAACGTAGCCGTTACCACTGGCGGAGCATTGTCCACCGTGCCGGGGAAGGCGGCGGTGATCTGGTCGATGTAGACCGTGCCGGTGCGGGGGGTGTCGGCGTAGGTCACCTGAATATGGTCCCAAGTGGCGTCCGTAGTGGAGGGAGCATAAATGACCACGCCGCTCAGAGTGAAGTCCTGGGGCAGCGGCACGTTGATCTGCTTCCAGCCGGTGAAGTCCAGCGTGGTGACGGGCAGCTCCAGGTCGCTCTTGATGTCACCGGTGTAGAGGAAAGAGAGCTGGTTGCCGGAGCCGTCGCCGTAGACCCAGAGGTTCAGGGCTGTGTAGGGCGTTCTCAGAGTGGAGAAGGAGCCTGCCATGGCCTGAGAATAGTAGCCGGTGTCCTCCGGGAGCACATAGTCCAGCTTTCCGGCGTAATGGCCTCGCTGGACATGATTGCTGACGTTGGTGCGGGAAACCGTCAGATAGTAGCCGCTGAAGAAGCGCGTATCCGGAGTTTCAAAGTCCTCGATGGTTTGCAGGGCCGCCTGAGCCACCGTGACGGGGATAGTCAGGCTCTTGTCCCCGGCGGAGACCGTCAGGTTTCCGGTGCCGGGGGCGGAGGCGGTGAACACGCCGTGCTCATCCACCGTGCCGATGTCCCCGGAAACAGACCAGGTAAAGGCTTCATTGGTTGCCGTCAGAGGCAGATGGTTCCAGACGGCCCCAGCGGTGAGAGCGGTCTTGCTGCCGGGGGTCACGGTAAGCTCCGTCAGGTTGGAGGCACCGTTTTTCAGGGTCAGATTGTCCGGGTTGCGGATGGCATGGACCACAGTGCTGCCGCTGGCGCCGCGTCCGCTGGCCGTGACCGTAATGTCACCGCCGCCGGCGGGCGTGGTCAAAACACCGTTTTCCAGCGTTCCCGCGCTGGCGGTCAGCGTATGATTCGGGACAGGCATAGGAATAAAGCTGCTGTCTACGCCGGTGGCCGTGACATAGACGCTGCTGCCGGCCAGCACGTAATCGCTGGCGGCGTGGACATAGAAGTGGTCAAGATCGCCGCTGGCGCGGTCGGAGGCCACTAAAAACACCTGATTTGTGACCTTGCGCCCGGTCTCGGAGGGACGGTTAATGATGGTTGCCGTTGTGGAATCCGGCGTCGTCACCGCCAGATTGGTGGACCCGCCGCCATCCAGACACAGCACCGTCTGGCAGCCCAGTTCCAGAAGCCGCTCGCCCACCTGCGTCATGGACGCGCCGATGGAATGGCCGCTGCGGCGTCCGTCAACGGTATAGAATACCAGCGTACCGTCCGCCTTCTGCCCCACGGCAGTGCGGGGATTTGTGCCCGCCGCAAGGCCGGAGGCCACGACGCCGTTTTCAGCAAGGCAGTACAGCGCGCCCACGGCGTACTTCACATCGTTCCAGCCCTCGTCCGCAGCCGTAACGCTCAGGGTCACGGCGCTTCCCGGCTGCATACTTTGCAGCGCGGCGCTGTAGTATGTATCCGCCTGAGAATTGGCGGACAGCACGATCTCTCCCGGCTGAAGCGCCGTGACCGTGCTCTCCTCCACGCGCTCCACCCGGGCCGTTACGGTCCCGCCGATAGTGAGGCTGCCCTCCTCAATGGCACAGACCACGTTCACACCGGCCTCCGTTGTGCCGGTGGTATGCTTAGCGTTAAAATCGTAGGTATAGAGGAAAATGCCGCTGTTGGTCCGGGCCTTGTTCACCGCCGCCACCGGGCGGACAACCTCGGTGGACGTCCCAAATCCGTCATCCACCGTATAGCCGAGATCAGCGGAAACACGGATAGAGGGCTTTCCCAAAATCGCGGTGCCATCGGCGCGGAAGCCGATAGCATAGTACCCGGCGTCGCTGCTGCGGAGCACCCCGTCCGTCACCACAAGGCCGATGGGAAGTCCCGTATTCACATTGTAGAAATCGCCGTTGATGCCCGCCACAACGCGGTAGCCCTCCGCCTCCAGAGCCGCGGCCATATCCGCCACGCTGGAACGGTCCGTCAGCACATCGCCATAGGTGACAATGGGCGTCACCGCCTGATTGGGCGTGTAGGTAATGAGATTTTCCGTCCGCAGATCGGAATACGCCTCACTCCAGAACACATTGGTGGAAAGCTGCGTTTCCCGGTGAATCAGGGTGTCCTTTGCGGTCAGGTCCTCCCCCATTGCCGCCGAAGCGGCAGCGGGCAGCGTCAGTGCGCTGAGCAGGCTCAGCGACAGCAGCAGCGATGTGAGCTTCCGAATGCGTATCCTCATAAATACCTCCTATGTTCCCCGGCTCTCTGCCGGTCAGTTCGGTCTACATAACGTCTCAAGCATAGCACAAACCCCATGGCAAGTAAATGAATAAAGTGTTACAAATTCGGTAAGACTTACCGGCGTATTTCCGCCGGGCAGCGCAGAAAGCAGTTGCAAAGCCGCCGTATTTTGCTATAATATAGACATTCTGTCGAATGGGGGTGCCGCCATGACCTTGACCGTTGATTCCACCCGCTGCATCGGCTGCGGAATGTGTGCCGCCGCCGTGCCGGAGGTATTCCAGATCGTAGGCCATGTCTCCACCGTTCAAGCGCTGCCTGCGCCGAAGCGGACTGCCCGCGTGGCGGACGCTGCCAACGGCTGTCCGGTGAACGCAATTCGCTTCACGCGGGGCTGAAATAACGCCGCGCAAAAAAAGTTGAAAAAATTGCAGCAGAAGGCTTGACAAAATCAGGGTACATCTGCTATAGTAATTGTTGCCTGTTCGAGACAAGCACAATGGCGGCGTAGCTCAGTTGGCTAGAGCATTCGGTTCATACCCGGAGTGTCACTGGTTCAAATCCAGTCGCCGCTACCAAAGATCCGTGAAGCGTCACGGGCGCTTCACGGATCGCCTTTTCCGGCCCGTTGGTCAAGTGGTTAAGACACGGCCCTTTCACGGCTGTAACATGGGTTCGAATCCCGTACGGGTCACCAACCCTATCAGGCGTTGTGAAAGCGTCTGATAGGCAATTAAAAATCTGGAGGCTTAGCTCAGCTGGTTAGAGCGCATGCTTCACACGCATGAGGCCACTGGTTCGAGTCCAGTAGTCTCCACCAAAAATCACCGGAATCACATGATTCCGGTGATTTTCTTTCGCAATTCGCAACTTTTTCTGGCGCTTAATTTTTGGCGTTTCTTCAAGACTCACACGTTGACCCACGCGGGGAAAGGCGCGGAAAGTACCGGACAGGGCCAGACAGGAATTTTTCTGTCTGGCCCTGTCTTTTCAGCGCAGTTATCTCATCTGCTGGCTGATGACCCCGCCGATGGTGTCCGCCGCATCCTGCTTCATTTGCGCCGTGGCGTGGGTGTAGGTGTTCAGCGTGAAACCAGCAGAGTAGTGGCCCAGCGCGCCGGACAGCGTTTTCACGTCCACCCCGCTTTTCAGCGACAGCGTTGCGAAGGTATGTCTGAGGTCGT
>NZ_JARFXX010000014.1:0-33000 GCF_029218125.1 Neopoerus faecalis
GTTCACCCTGAACACCTATACACACGCCACGGCGCAGATGAAGCAGGACGCCGCAGACACCATCGGCGGGGTCATCAGCCAGCAGATGCGGTAAATACGGCAAAAAAATACGGGGCCGGACAGGAAATTTCCTGTCCAGCCCTGTCCGGTACTTTCCAGCCCTTTCCCGTGTGGGTCAGGTTGTGAGTCTTGAAGAAACGGCAAAAATTAAGTGCCTTGAAAAGTTGCGGATTACGAAAGAAAATCACCGGAATCAAGTGATTCCGGTGATTTTTGGTGGAGACTACTGGACTCGAACCAGTGGCCTCATGCGTGTGAAGATTCGATAGGGCGGCCTTCTGGGGGACTTTGGGGGAATAAAGCGGGTTTGCCGCGGAATCTCCTCATCCGCAGATACGCTTTTCTCCGTTGTTTCCGCCCTGTTTTTTCTGCTCGTGGGTCGAATCGTGGGGCAATGATTTTAAACATTGTCCCAATTCGTACTGAAACAAAAATGCCAAGCAAATCCACACAGGCACGTCATATTTTGCGCCGCCATAGGCAAAGGAAACTTGCTTCTCTTTGCGCAGAGAAGCAAGCTTCCTTTTCGTCTGTAAAATGATAATTGGTTGAGAGATAAAAGATGTGCCAAAAATATACACATATACACGGTAAGCAGATGGCTGAATGAATCAATCAATCAGATAGCATCTGCCTCATGCAGCTTGGAGCTTTCATCTGCATCATTCGCAATAAAAGGGCCTAAAAGTCTGCTATCACTGGTTTGTTTTAGAACCTACACATAGCGCCGCGGAAGTCGTGCTGCCAAGTTGGTCATAACCTCGTCTACAATTGTTCCGCGCAGGTCGGCGGTCTCCTGAATATTCATAGCACCGTCCGGGCCGTTGCTTCCGTCGCCATAGACAACGATTTCTTCGCCAATCTGCGGGTTTGGCAGATCGGTGAGGTCAATCATGCAATGATCCATACAGATATTGCCTACAACCGGGCAGCGATAGCCGCGAATGGTAACAAAAAAGCGATTGGAAAAGGCCCGGGTGAACCCGTCGGAAAAGCCAAGGGGCAGCAGGCCAATGATCGAGTCCCGTGAGGTGTGATAGGTAAAGCCATAGCCGATTCCCTCGCCGGCGGCGACCGGCATGATATTTCCCAACCGAGCCTTCAGCTTGATACAGGGAACCAGATGAATCCGTTCCCGGCTGACCTCCTCAGAGGTGTAGTAGCCGGTCAGCAATAAACCGGGGCGCACCATATCCCGGTCATATTCCGGCAGGTCGCAGATGGTGGGACTGGCCGCCACATGGACGGTGGGGAGGGTGACGCCCCGCTGCCGCAGGAGCTCCAAAAACGCATCGAACCGGGCCATCTGTTTGCGGACACCGGATTTATCCGCCTCATCCGCTGTAGCCAAGTGGGTGAATATGCCCGTTGCCTCCAAATGAGGCAGGGCCATGCAGCGGACGACCGCGTCCGCGGCCTCTGCTGTAGGGGCAAATCCAATGCGATTCATGCCGGAGTTGATCTTGATATGGACTCTGGCTTTCTGTCCCATCGCAGCAGCCTGCCGGTTCAACTCTTCCATAGCCTCCGGCCTGTACATAGTTAGTGAGATGTTGTGCCGAATCGCTTCGGCAAAGCCATCGGGTGAAACATAGCCCAATACCAGAATTTCCTTGTCCGGCGCAGCAGCCCGCACCTCCAGTGCCTCACTGAGAACAGCTACAGCGTAGCAGTCCGCGTCCTTCAGGACCTCAGCGGCCTGAGCGCCGCCCAAGCCGTAGCACTGGGCCTTCAGAACGGCGCAGATTTTTACATTTGGCCCGACTGCCCTGCGGACCTCTTGAAAATTGTGCAGCAGGGCAGTACTGTCGACCTCGACCCAGGCGTCACGAAAGGTATCATATGTGGTGTTCATATGGCGGAGTCCCCCTGTTTTGTCAGATTTGCGGGAAGCGTGCGGAGCCATTTGCGGCTGCGGAGCCGCAGAATGCCGAGCGGCATTTTACACACATTTTCACAATAAATTCCCAGACAGATTACAGGCAGCGGCGCTTGAATTACAAAAACAAAAAGGGCAGTCAAGGGGATCGCAACGAGCCACAGGGGAATCAAGTCCACAGCAATGGCACCGTGGATGTCGCCGCCGGACCGGAAAACACCGGTGATGGCGGCGTTATTAAAAGAGCGGCAGGGAAGCTGAAGCAGATAAAAAAGACACATCCAGCTTGCGGCTGAGGCAGCGTAGGCGCTGAGATGGAAAAGGGGAAACAGGACCGGACGGAGCAATACAGGAAGAAGAATCCCCAAAACAGCGCCAAGAAGCGCGCCCAAAAGGGCGGCGATCCGAAGCAGGCGGCAACCAAGTCGGTAAATATTCTCCTTTTCGGCTCCTTGTCCCAACCAGTGTCCCAAGAGGATGGCGGCGGCGTCTGCCAACCCATAGCAGGCTACCATGGCCAGCTTGTCAATGCTGCTGATGACAGCAAAGGCAGCTAAAAAATCGGCGCTGGCGGAGGCGTGTCCCAAAATGGATGTGAAAACGGACTGCCCCAGGGCCCACATGAATTCGTTGAACAGGATTAAAAGGGAATAGCGAAGAAAGAGCCGCAGCGTAAAGAGACCGGGCCTGAATAATTCCGCAGGATACAAGGGGAATCGACGCTGTTTGCAGATAAAAAAGAGTACCATGCAGACCTCGGAAACCCGGGCAATCAGCGTGGCGGCAGCGGCGCCGGTGATTCCCCATGCCGGAAAGCCCAGCTTTCCAAAAATCAGGCAATAATTCAGCGCAGTGTTCAAGGCAACAGAAATAGAAAGGATAATGGTGCCCAATTTCGGATTTCCGGTGCTCCGCTCCAGAGAAACGTATACTGCCGACAACAGGCTGCAGAGATAACCGCCGGCTGTGATTCGCAGATAGCCGACGCCGATTTGAATCAGCAGGGAATCATTGGTCACCAGAGCCATTGCCCCATGGGGAAACAGAAGCAGTAGCAGTACACAAAGCCCAACCACACTGCCGCCAGCATAGAGCACAACGCCCAGGCAGCGGCTGATCGCCCTTAAATCCTGACGGCCCCAATATTGACTGACCAACACGGAAAGACCGCTGGTCAGGCCGAAAATAGCTGTTTGCAGCAGGAATAAAAGCGCGTTGGCGGCGGCGACAGCCGAAAGAGCGTCGCTGCTCAGAAGGCCCACCATGAAGGTATCCGCAAAGCCGAGAGAGGTAGAAATCAGATTTTGCAAAATAATGGGGAGCGCCAGAGCGGAAAGACGCTGATAAAAACCGGGGTCACGGTTTGCTGACGGCATGGCGGCACCTCCCGGCAAAGAAGTCAGAAGTCGGAGTGGATGCGCGTGTATATTTCAAGGAGAAACAGGTCCTTCCGCTGACTGAGGGACATTCCTGTAAGCGCTTCGATTTTCTTCAGACGGTAAAGCAGGGACTGGCGATTTAAGTGCAGATTTCTGGCGGTAAGACTGGAATTTCCGTTATTCTTTAAAAATTCCATCAGAGTCTGGATCAATTCCATGCTGGAGCCCTTATCGTAATTCAACAGGGGAGAGAGCGTCTCCTGAGCGGCAGTCCGAATCAGCTCACTGCGGGAAAGCTCGGAGATGATCTGGTGGAATCGAGTATCCCGATAGGTGAAGATATGCCGCCCTGTCTGTGCGTGTGTGCAGTATCGCAAAGCCAACTGTGCGTTTTGACAGAGCGTATGGAAGCATTCACTGTTAGGAGCGGAGGTCTCGCTCATGCCCCAGTAGAGCTGCAAGGATGGGTGCAGCTCGGCAAAACGGAGGTCAAGGGCGGAGACAAATTTTTCAACACGCTGAAGCATATGGTCGGATAGGACCTCTACATAGAGAATGAACATCAGGCCCCGGTCAGCAAACATGACCTTTAGGCCCAAACGTCTCCGCTCAGCTAAAATCAGATTTTCCATCTGGGAAACGATCTCCGCCGACTGCGTGGAGTATTCGCCCGGTGCTTGCCGGGGGTCCTGGGGGCAGATACGCAGAGCAATGCACAAATGAGGCGTGGTCAGATCAAAGCCCAGCTTAGCGCCCTGCTGCATCATCTCCTGAAAAGAGGTATAATTCTGGTTGGCAAGGTTCCAGACGAAGTCATTTTTCAGCTTAAGGACCGTCATACTCTCGATATTTTCGCGGTTGAACCACAGGGAGAGAGGCAACGCAATATATTTCCCCAATAGCTCCGTTTCCTTCAGCAGCGGTGCGCAATCCTCCGGCTGGCAGATGTAAAGGTGTCCCCACAGGAACGAGTTGATTCGAATATCCAGCAGCTCGGCGTTTTCCAGAGAAACCTTTCCGCTCCGCCCCTTGATGTCCAGACTGCGGCCAGCGATAGCCACAGGCACATGAAAGAAGCGGGAGAGAATACCGGCGGCGTCATCTAAGGATTGGGAGGTGAAGTAGGCGTTGAAGAGCTGCTCCTGTACACGCTTATATCCCTCTATATTCTTTTCGTGAATCTGGTCCAGTGTAAAGTGAATGACCTCAGCAAACCGAATTTCCCAGGGAATCCGCAGCAGGGGGAGACCGATTTCAGCGGCACAGTCCAATACCCTTTGACTGGGGACATAATCATTATTCCGAAAGCAGACAACCAAAGCTGCCGCTTTTGACCGCTTGATGTCCCGCAGAAATTGCTGAAACAGCTCCTCGTCATTCCAGCAACTGATTAGGGTGGAAAGAACGATTTCATTTTCACGGACAAAGGCATCCAGCGGCAGCTCCTGTGCGGAAATGGAGCTGACAGGAATGGAGGAAAGGTCGGCGGGTCTGGAAAGAATCGTCAACCCTTGAATCGGCAGGTCCTCAATAAAATTCTGAAGTGTATACACGAAATGGTCCCCTCCGTCTGAATCGGGGCGCGCAACCTGAGCGGCCATTCATCAAAGGCCGGGAAGGCGCCTGAAAGCTACAGCTATTCTACTATAAATTTAAGAATTTTAGTATAGTCAATCTGTGTGGAAAAAAGTGAACAATTATCTGACAATGTGTAGGTTGAAGGTCAATATAGTCAAATGGTAATATGATTCCCGTAAACAGTCAAGCAAATTTGACATAAATGACAAAAGGAGAATGACTATGAGCATCAATACTGATCTGTTGCACGCTGAGCAGCTTCACGCCAAACTGTGGGGTTCCTATGAGCCCGTAGCTATGGCCCATGTCAGCCCCATCTATCAGACCTCCACCTATGTGCTGGAAAACTTCGATGCCGCCGTGTATCTGAACCAGCACGCCGACGCCGGCTTCTCCTACACCCGTTTCGCCAACCCCAACTGCGATGAGCTGGAACGCAAGATCGCCCATCTGGAGCACGCTGAGGCGGCTTTGGCTCTGGCCTCCGGTCTGGGTGCCATCTCTACCGCCGTTATGAGCGTTGTAAAGGCCGGTGACCATGTGGTCTTCGGCGATGTGATTTACGGCTGCTCCTACGCCCTGTTTGCCAAGGTCCTGACCAAGCTGGGCGTTACTTATACCCGCGTGGACACCACTAAGGTCGAGGAAGTGGAAAAGGCTATCCAGCCTAACACCTCTCTGGTGTATGTTGAAACTCCGGCAAACCCCACTCTGAAGATCAGCGACATTGCCGCTATCGCCGAGGCGGTACATAAGCACCCCGGCATCACTATGATCGTGGACAGCACCTTTGCGTCCCCCTACCTTCAGAATCCTCTGGATCTGGGCGCTGACCTGGTGGTCCACAGCGCAACCAAGTACCTCAACGGTCACGGCACTGTCACCGCCGGTGTCATCGCAGGTCCCAAGGAGCGCATCGACCACTGCCGGATGCCCTATCTGCAGTGCTTCGGCGCTGTGCTGGATCCCTTCGCGGCCTGGCAGCTGATGCAGGGTATGAAGACTCTGGGCGTCCGCATGGAACGTCACTGTGAGAACGCCATGAAGGTGGCCCGGCATCTGGAAAAGCACCCCAAGGTGGACCGCGTGTACTATCCGGGCCTTGAGAGCCATCCCACCCACGAGATCGCCAAGAAGCAGATGCATGGCGGCTTCGGCGGCATGATGAGCGTGGATATCAAGGGCGGTATGGACGCTGTCCGGATCGTGATGAATAACGTCAAGGTGTTCAGCCTGGCCACCAGCCTGGGCAATGTGGACTCCCTGATCCAGCACTCTCCCTCCATGAGCCATTTTGATATGACACCCGAGGAGCGCTATGCCTCCGAGATCTATGACGGCCAGGTGCGCCTGTCCATCGGTATTGAGGACGCCGATGATCTGATCGCGGATCTGGATCAGGCTCTGGCGCTGATTTAATAAATTGATTCCCTTATCTGACGCAAGATAATTTCCCCAGCGCCGCAACTGAAACATGGGGGTGTGCGGTTCTGCGCACCCCCTCAATGAAAGACGGAGGGAATATATGGATCTTATTGTAACGATCAATGATGCGGTCAATAACTTTGTGTGGGGAGCGCCCGCCATCATCATGATCCTGATCACCGGAATTTATTTGACGGTCAGACTGGATTTTATTCAGTTTAAGCATATGGGGTATCTGTTCAGCCGGTCTGTTGGAAAGGCTTTTTCCAAGAAAGGCGAAGGCGAGAAGGTGGACGGCGAGGTCACTTCTTTCCAGGCGGCCATGATGAGCATCAGTGCTATCGTGGGTTCCGGCAACATTGCGGGGGTGGCGACCGCAATTGTCAGTGGTGGTCCCGGCGCTTTGTTCTGGATGGTAGTTGCAGCCTTTATCGGTATGGCAACAAAGTTTTCGGAGATTGCTTTGGGTATTAAGTACCGTGAGATACGCAAAGACGGTACCGTGGACGGCGGCCCTATGTATTATATCTCTAAGGGTCTGCACTGCCGTTGGTTAGGCGTGTTCATGTCAATCTGCGTTATCTTCTATGCAATCGTCATTTCCGGTATTATCGATATCAACACCATGGCTGCTGTACTGGACGAGCGGTTTAGTGTGCCCACTGTTGGAACCGGTGTTTTCTTCGCAATCCTGACCGGCATTTGCATTTTCGGCGGCGCAAAACGGATCGGACATGTCTGCGAGGTTTTGGCTCCCTTTATGGGCGGCGCCTACATTCTGGGCGGCTTGCTCATTATCGTGCTGAATATTTCTCAGGTTCCCAGCGCGATCGCATTGATTCTGGAAGCGGCTTTTACACCTCGCGCTGTGACTGGCGGCGCCGTGGGTTCCATTTTTATCGCCATGCGTTATGGCTGTGCTCGCGGTATCTTCTCCAATGAGGCCGGTGTCGGCTCTGCCGCCATGGTGCACTGCAACGCAACGGTGCAGCATCCCATGGAGCAGGCGGTCTGGGGCCCCGTGGAAGTCTTTTTGGATACGGTCCTGGTGTGTTCTGTTTCCGGCATCGCCGTTGTTATGTCCGGCCTGTATACTGATCCGGACCTCGATGGTGCCCGCTTGACTATGGCCGCTTTTGATAAACTGCTGCCCGGTTCCTGGGGCGGACTGATTACCCTGGGGGCGGTGCTTCTGTTTGGATTCTCCTGCCTGATCACCTTTAATATCTACGTGGAGCGCGGAGCGACCTTTGTTTTTGGTGAGAAAGTGCGGCCTTTGATTCGCATACTTTGGGTCATCTGTGTATTCGTAGGTGCTATCTCCGGCGAGTCTGTTGTTTGGGATATTGCGGATACCGTCAATGGCATTATTATCTTCCCGAACCTGATCGCTCTGTGGGTTTTGTCCAAGGAGTTGGTAGCAATGAAAAAAGAATGGACAGATCCCGATATGCTCCGCTATAAGGCCGAAAAAGAGGCTCGCCGTATGGCTAAAAAGTGATTTGTAAGTAGTTCCTATTGCTCCATTTTCTTCTCTATTTTGGCAAAACCGTAAGGCCATTGGAGCAATGGGCAGCAGAAACACACAATTTATCAAAACTGTATTACCAAAGGAAACGGACACGCGCTGCAAATGCGTGCCCGCTTCTTTTTACCGCTAAGATAACCAATCATAAACAGAAAATAATCCATTTTGATACCAAAGCGCAGAATGTTCGGAAATGTGCAACCATAGGGATCTTCCTGCTGTTCTTCATCGGTCTTGCGATGTTCTGCAAGATTCCTGTTGGTTACTCCATTCCCGCTTTGTTCATGCCAATCATCATCTTCGGCGACATTTATGGAGGTAGCAGTGAGTGGAAACCACCGATAGAGAAGTGGCAGATGCGTAATAAATCATGCTCACCACATAATCAATAGTGCACTCACTGGATCACGCAGCCCAGCGGGGCCGCGACGCCTCGTGACAGCGACGCGCATAAGCGCATCGCTGTCACGCAGGCTCTCTGCGCTCTTCGGGAGCACACCCGACCAAGGCCAAAAAGCGGCAAAGTATGCCGTTCTGACGCCCGGCCACGCAGGGTTTCCGAACCGCGCAAAACGGTCCGAGGGTAGTGATACCACCCCCCGTCCGAAACGCCCCCTGTTTCGGCGTGCAAGCCGCTGTGTGCGATCCTTTGAGCAAAGGCGAGTGTGTACCCGCTTTCACTCGTGAAAGCGAACGTGGGCCATTTGTGCGAGAAGTTGAAAAACGCGATGAAAAGCGGTTTGGGCCAGCATTGTGACGGTAACTTTTTGGAGATATACGCGGGAACGATTTTGAGTGAAAAACTGAACTTTTTAAGCCGGATTTTTGGACGGTGAAGGCCGTTCGATTTTAGCAAGATAAAGAGAGGTGCCCGTAATTGGGCACCTCTCAGCCTCAAAGCCCCGCAGTGCGGGGCTTTCCGGGGTTTGGAAACCGCAGTCTAAGGTGCACCTTGGCGGGCATTTTCGCAGTCGTGGATGAACGTCAGGCACGGAAAAGGCCCGTGACGGCGGACTTTTCAAGGTGACCGTTTCGCAGTCTATCAGCAAAACCGCCGTTTTCAACCACTCGAAAAAGTGCCTTTTGAGCAACGGCAATTTTAGGAGGAAAACGAGTATATTTTGAGCCGCTGTAGTCAATAAAAAGGGCTTTTCATCCGTTCAAAAATCGCACCGCTGTAACTAAAGAAGTGCTCATCCGGCAGCGCAAAAATTGCGTCGCAATAGGCAAAGAAAAGAGCGATGCAAAGCAGATGATAACTTTCTGATAACGATTCCTCTTTTCAGTAGCTTTCCTCTGCTGGTTACGGTATTGTTCGTTGCCGAAAGGGGTTGATTTTATGCCAAAACGACGAGCAAACGGCGAGGGGAACATCCGCAAACGCAAGGACGGCCGCTGGGAGGGTCGGTACACCGCCGGTTATGACCCAGAGACTGGAAAGCGCATCATCAAAAACGTGCTGGGCAAAACGCAGGCCGAGGTCAAGGAAAAGCTCAAGTCTGCGATCAGCGAAAGCCAAAAGTTAGACGTATCCAAAGCCGGGACATACACCGTAGCGTCATGGGTGAAAACGTGGTACGAGGTCTACGCCGAGCCGCGCATCCGGCCAAACACCAAAGCCTACTACACCAACTACATCGAGAACCACATCGTACCCGGAATTGGCAGCGTCCCTCTGGAAAAGTTAACCACCATCCAGATCCAGCGGTTTTACAACAACCTCCAAAAGAGCGGACGGGTTCAGCGCAAAAATTTTCCTGAGCTCAGGGACAAAAGCCTCAGCCCCAGAGTGGTTCGGGGTGTTCACACGCTGCTGCACAACTGCTTGGAGCAGGCGGTGGCGGAGCACCTGCTCCTCGCCAATCCCGCCCAAGGCTGTAAACTGCCGCAGTTGGAAAAGAAAGAAATGAAGATCCTGCCGCAAGAGAAAATCGGAATGTACCTCGCAGAAGCGGAAAAACGAGGATTGCTGGCCGCTTTCTATCTGGAGCTGACCACCGGCCTGCGGCGCGGTGAACTGCTGGCCCTCCAATGGACGGACTTGGACGTTGAAAACCGGACGCTTGCTGTCACGAAACAGGTAAATCGAATTAACGGGGAACTGGTGGTCAGTCCGCCGAAAACTCGCAACTCCGTGCGAACGCTGGCCCTTCCGCAGCAGGCGGTTGACCTGCTAATTGCCGAGCACAAAAAGCACTCTCGCAATCCGTATCTGTTTCCATCGCCCAAGACCGGGACTATGTATGACCCGGACGCTTTCCGCCGGACGCATGACAAAATTTTGAAAGCCATCGGTGCGGAGCACATTCGGTTCCATGACCTCAGACATACCTTCGCCACGCTGTCGCTGAAAAGCGGAGTAGATGTGAAAACGCTCTCCGGCGCGCTGGGCCACTACTCGGCGGGGTTCACGCTGAACACCTACACTCACGCCACGGCCCAGATGAAGCAGGATGCCGCCGATACCATCGGCGGGGTCATCAGCCAGCAGATGCACTGAAAAAAACAAGGCCGAACAGAAAAATTCCTGTCCGGCCCTGTCCGGTGCTTTCCGGCCCTTTCCCCGTGTGGGTCAGCGTGTGAGTCTTAAAGAAACGGCAAAAATTAAGTGCCTCAAAAAGTTGCGGATTATGAAAGAAAATCACCGGAATCAGGCGATTCCGGTGATTTTTGGTGGAGACTACTGGACTCGAACCAGTGGCCTCATGCGTGTGAAGATTCGATAGGGCCGTCTTCTGCGGGATTTTGGGAGAATAAAGCGGGTTTGCCGTGGGATTTCCTCACCCGCAGATACGCTTTTCTCCGTTGTTTCCGCCCCGTTTTTTCTGTTCGTGGGTCATGGTGTGGGTCAACTGAAGATTTCCGCTGGGACGGCACGGACCGCATCCTGCGGGAGGAATTCAACAGCAACTGGGAAAAACTGGATACCCAGCTGAAGGCCCTGGCGGACCAGGGAAGCAGTTTGCAGACGGCGCTGCCAAAAATTACCAGCGGCACCTACACGGGCAACGGCAGCAGCACCCGGAAAATCACCCTGGGATTCACGCCCAAGGCCGTTATGATCACCAGCCAGAACGGCTCCACCTGCTACAGCGGCTCCTGCTTCGGCGGTCTGGTGGTTGCCGGGAGCGGCCTGAGCGATAACGGCAAAATCATCGCCCATATCTGTACCGGCGACTTTGAGGTTTATTCCACAACGTCGCCGGTGGCCAGCAATGTCAACACGGTTCATTACCATTATCTGGCAATTGGCTGAGCGAATGTCAATGACAAGAGGGTGCTGCGCATCTGCCGGGCCAAAGATATAAGATCCACTGTGAAGTACAATAACCGCGGCTGCACAAGGCGGGCAAAGAACCCTCAGTAAACCATTTGTGATGGGGCGGAAAAATTGGCTCTTTGCCAATACGCCCGGTGGCGCGCAGGCCAGCGCCGCGATCTATAGCCTGATTGAAACGGCGAAGGAAAACGGCTTGAACCCGTACCAATATCTGCTCTGGCTCCTGCAAAATGCGCCTGGTCTAAGCGAAACAGATGAGGCATGGGCCGAAAAGCTGCTTCCCGCGAGAGCCCCGGAAGAATGCTATATGCCGCAAAAATAGATGACCGCCATCTCAGTGAGCGAACGGCTCCTTGAGATGGCGGCCTTTTATACGTGGTTAGATTTTACGCTTACAGTTTTTTTGCTTTTGTCAACAGGTCCGTTATTGTACATTACCGTTACGGCTGCTCAATAGTCTTCCGGTTCTTCACTGAAGATCACATCACAACCGTGCCTCTTTAAGCGCTGAATGAATCGGGTGTCATAAAAGGGATTGGTAATGATATAATCTGCGGCTTCCAATGGCAGCATTGGCACGATGCTGGTATGTCCCATCTTTGTACTGTCTGCCAGGATAAAGACCTGCCGTGCGGCGTGAGTCATACTACGCTCTACATTGCCAATCAGAATATTGTCATACCAGAATCCTTGCTCCAAATCAACTCCATCAATACCCAGGAAAACTTTATCGAATACCATATCATTAAACGATCTGATGGCGCTGGCACCTACGATACAGCCTGTTCGGGAACTAATCGTACCAGCGCAGATCTGGACTTCTATATTGGGGTTCTGCATTAAAATATTTGCGCAGGAAATGGAATCCGTGACAACTGCTGCGCCTTTTAAATTCAATAGGCAGGAGCAAAACTCCAATAGGGTTGACCCGCCGCCAATTGCAATGTGATCCCCGTCCTTGACGTAATTGCGGGCACACTGGGCAATTTTGCGTTTACGCTCAATGTTGAGCAGCATCTTCTGAGTCAGAGAAAGGTCTTTGTTGGCATCTACACTGATAGCACCACCGTAAGTGCGAATCAGCAGCCCCTCTTTTTCCATATCTGCAAGTAACTTTCGCGCGGTAGATGGGGCAATATGAAGATGGGAACATAGTTCTGCCGTAGAAACTCGGGAATGAATATTTAACAGATGAAGTACATCATTAATACGGTTTTCTAAATAGAGCGGTGCTTTCATAGGTGCATCCTTTTCGAGGTTTTCAAAACTAATTTGCGCAGGTATTTGTGTTTACTCTACATGAATTAGGTTTGTGGCGTGTGAGGCTGCATAGACCCAAATTGCAGTACAGTCATCATTTCCTACTTTTTGATAGCTGTGCTTGGTATTTGCTTCAATGTAGATGCAATCGCCGGCATGGAGGGTGTACTCTTCATCATTGAGAAAAAGTTTGATAGAACCGGAGATAACAAATCCAACTTCATCTACAACATGTGGACTTGAAGAGTGGAGCACATTATCGTAAACGTCCATGACGATGCAGCTCATTTGGTGCTTTCCTTCTGTTGCGGATTCATAACGGTAGCCGGGATTAGAGAAGATGATTTGCCTGTCGTTTTTATATACGACGGGCTTTTTTTCATCTAACTTCAAAATCAGATCAGCCATTGTAATGCCAAGCGCCTCACAGATCAGATTCAAATTTGCGATAGTGGGGCTACTGAGTCCGCGCTCCAATGTGCTTAGATAACTAACGGATAGGCCAGTTTGCTCTGATAAGACTTGAAGAGTAATTTGCTTTTTTCTCCTGCACAACTTGATCATATTCCCGATAGCTTGATCATGCATAGTGTTTAACTCCTATGTTTAGATTCCGCTGTGACAATGTGCACTATAGGTATATTCTTTAAATATTGTAGCAGATTTTTGTAGAAATGCAAATATGATATTTCTTTAACAAAATAATTTCATTTTTTATAAAAAGCGAAAATTTATACAAAATATGCTTTTTACACAATTTTATGCAGTATAGTTGTTATATATTGGACAATTTACAAAATTGCGGGAAGGGGTTATTATTTGATTGCGAAATGATTTTCGCGTATAAAGAAAAGGGAAGGAATAAGGGATGCCGCATATTACAGTCCAGGGAGTCTCAGAAGACAAACTTCGCGCAGTCGCAAAACCGTTAAAGGAACTTTTCGTTGATACGACGGGAGTCAAGGCAGAATATGTAAAAGTATTTCACTCGCCGATTCACCGCATTGATGATGAAAATGAAATTGCAGTAGATATTTATTGGATGCATCGGTCTCAGGAAATGTGCGATAAGGTAGCGGAAGTTATTACCGCCTTCTTCAAGCAGGAAGAAACAGATTTTGTGCAAGTTACTTTTACAGAATTCCCCGGCAATCTTTTTTATGAAAACGGAACGCATTCCTAATTAGATGAAAAGGATAGAAAAAAGGCGAAGAACAAACTGATGGCAATGATCCTGGCGGCAGCAATGGTCGTGAGCATGAGCGCGTGCGGAGGGAGCAAGGATGCGGGCAGCAGCGGTGACAGCAGCAGCTTTACCCCAATTACGCTGAAAATGGGCAATCAGCACAGCAGTGACTCCGTAGCCAATAAGCTGGATCAGGAGATGTGCGACCGGATCAAGGAAGGCACAGAGGGCCGTGTAACAGTGGAGCTGTACTCTGACAGCGCTCTGGGTGACTATACCAACGTGTTTGACGAGCTGATGCTCGGCTCCGTGGATGTGGCACATATCTCTCCCGTGGAATCTTATGACGCCCGCGTCTCTGCGACCATGCTGCTGTAAATGCATCAAAGGAAAAGTTTTGGTTATGCCGTATGGAAAGGGATCAACCGGTTGGTCCGGACATTTTTATTCTGCGGCAGTAGCAGGATTTTCTCCTGCCGGATGGATTTTTTCCAGCATGGATTCCCGCTGTGGTGTTGCAACAGCTGCATCGGAAATTCCGGCTGTGACGGATTTCCCTCCCGATACAGATGTGTTTTCTATTATCGAAACCGGAGATTAGGTTAAACTTGACGGAACAACAGGTGATGTGATCATTACAAAAAAAGATCTCGGATGATTTTGCCTTTCAAGCAATGATTACCGGGCAGGGGAGGCTTCCCCTGCCCCTTTTTTAGGAGAATTTTATGGAAAGAGTATACAGCAGCATCTTCAATGATGTCTTAGGGCCGGTAATGAACGGTCCATCCAGCTCTCATTCTGCGGGCTGCGCACGAATCGGCTTTATGACGCGGTGCTTGTATGGCAAAGATATTACACAAGCAGATGTAGTGTTTGAGGAATTGGGTTCGTATCCCAGCACCTATGTAGGACAGGGCTCTAATTTTGGCTTTACTGGTGGTCTTGTTGGAATTCCTGCTGAGGATTCAAGATTGAAGGATGCAGTTTCTATCGCAAAGGAACAGGGCCGTAAAATTGTGTTCAAGAAGGCTTCTCTGGGGTTCAAGCACCCCAATCAGGCCCGGATTGATGTATTTGCGGCTGACGGTCATAAGGAGTTCTCCGTAATGACCTATTCCATAGGTGGTGGTATGTTCCAGATTACAGAATTGGATGAATTCCAAGTCGTGATTGATGGGAGCAGCCGTCAGGCTTTTATATGTTGTGAAACGTCGGAGGGGATCGCACTGGCGGAAGCTGCCTTAGAGCGCATCGGCGCAGCGCGAAGTACGCAAAGAGTGAAAAACCGCACGCTTTATACGGTACCGCTGACACGGACGCAGAACTGCGACTCAATATTAGCTTTACGTGGGCAGCCAGGGATTTCCTTTGTCCGAATAGCTGAAGTGATTATGCCGGTGGCCCGGAAAGCGGTAAAGGATGTTCCTTTTAATGCCACGGAAACAATGACGTATGCAGCCGGGAGCGGCAAAAGTTTGTGGGAATTAGCAGTGGAGTATGAATGCGGCATCGGGTACGTTACTCCTGAGCAAGTGCAAAATTTGGCGCAGCACACATTGGACGTTATGCGTGCCGCAGTAATCCCTCCGGAAGAGTCTGTAAAGAAGATGGAATTCCTGCCATGCCGCTGCCGGGAAATGGAGACACAGTATCAGAAAATTCACTTTCCCGACGTAGGCGTGTTAGGCCGCGTAATGCTGGCTGCTGTGGGGGTTATGGAGAATAGCTGTACTCACCGCATTGTAGCTGCGGCACCAACCGCAGGCTCCAGCGGCGTTGTACCCGCAGCGGTTGTCACATTGGGCAATCAAATGGGCCTGCCAGATGAAGAAATTCGGAAGGGCTTATTAGCCGCTGGTTTAGTCGGTGCATTTATCGCAAACCAAGCCACCTTTGGCGGGGAAGTAGGTGCTTGTCAAGCCGAAAATGGTTCTGCTAGTGCCATGGCCGCCGCAGGCGTCGTTCAATTATTAAACGGCACCGTAGAGCAAAGTTTTCAGGCTGCCAGCTTAGCTATGCAAAATATGCTCGGCCTGATTTGTGATCCTGTCGCAGGGCTGACAGAAATTCCCTGTATCGGGCGCAATGTCAGTTCAGCCACCAATGCTATTATGAGTGCGTATATGGTTCTATGTGGCTTTAACCCAGTAATTCCGTTAGATGAGACGATTATTACTATGGGGAGAGTAGGCGAGCAGCTTCCCGAAGAATTGCGGTGTACTTGCCGTGGGGGACTATGTGTTTCGCCCACTGGCTGCAAAATTACGCAAGAGGTGGAAGCGACCCGGCCCAAGCTATGAATGTCTGGAGTCTGCTGATTCGTGACCCACTGATATTATAAAAAGGACGTTTTTCTACATTTGCGGTGATGCACTTATATAAGCGGTCTAGGAAGCGATTCGCTCTAAAATCCGCTTTTTTGAGCGTTTTCTATCCGATTTATAAAAAGTTTGGCAGACAATCTCATTTAAAAATGTATACAAGTCCGTTATATAAAGACAAATTTTAATAATACGCCTTTAAAGCCCCCCACTTGCTGGTATAGCTGCGTTGCAAAAAAGAGCCCAACCGATATAATCCCAAGTAAGGAAGCAGAAATGGCAAACCATTTTATTATTTCTCATTTGGATGCTGTAGGCGAGGAGGATCTAAGATTTATGTGGGATGTAGTAGTTGTCGGTGCTGGTGTGTGCGGTGCTGCCGCAGCCAGAGCTTTGGCCAGATATAAGCTAAAAGTTGCTGTATTAGAAAAGGGAAGCGATGTTTGCGCAGGTGCCAGCCGAGGAAACTCTGCAATGGTACATGGTGGGTTTGATCCGGATCCGGGTACCCTGAAGGCAATTTATAATGTGCGCGGCAATCGGATGTTTGATGATCTCTGTGAAGAATTGGAAGTCCCCTTTGAGCGGAGCGGCACATTAATCCTGGCAACCAATGAGAAGGATATGGAGGAAGTCCACCGACTGCACGAAAAGGGTGAGGCAAACGGTGTTCCAACGATTGTTATGGATCGTTCCGCGCTTCTGGAGCGGTGGCCCACCATGGGAGAAGGAGCCGTAGGCGCTCTGTTCTGCCCCTCCGGTGGAATTGTCTGTCCCTATACCTTAGTCATTGCTATGTGTGAAAACGCCGCCCGGAATGGTGTGGAGTTTTTCCTGAACACAGAGGTATCTGAGATTACTCCTTTAAATGGCGGCTGGCACTTGACTACAAAGGATGGACAGGCATTCGATACCAGGATTGTACTCAATTGCGCAGGAACTCATGCAGATCAGTTAAATAACATGGTTTCTACCGATCACTTTAAAATTCTGCCTCGCTTCGGTGCCCATTTAATTATGGACCGGGAGTATATCAAGTGGGTTGATACAACAATCACGCAAACACCTACAACGCTTCCAACCGGTGGACATACAAAAGGTATGGGAATCATGCCCTCTGTGGACGGTACGGTCATTCTTGGCTGCGATGCTGTTGACTACACCGACCCAGATGATGTAGCAACTACATCCAAGAGCATTGATGCCATTGTAGACTACTTTAAGACATTCTGGAAATATCTTCCTATCAGTGCCGTGTACCCCAATTTCCCGGTGGAAGGTGTCATTAACGCTTACGGAGGACTACGGCCCCATTCAGATCGGGACGATTACATTATTGGTGAGGTTCCTGATGCTCCCGGCTTTATTAACGCCGCCGGCATTGAATCTCCGGGATTGACAGCCGGCCCCGCTATTGGCGAGCATCTGGCTGAATTAGTGGTTGAAAAGCTGTCTCCCGAGAAAAATGAGGCATATCGTCCCGGTCGTGAAGTCCTTAAGCCGTTCCGGACAATGACGGAAGATGAGAGGAAAAACGCCATTGCAAAAAATCCTGACTATGCCAAAATTGTTTGCCGCTGCGAGCAGGTGACAGAAGCGGAAATCCGTGATGCGATTCGTCGCCCTGTCGGTGCGAGAAGTGTAAGCGCAGTAAAAATGCGGACTCGCGCTGGTATGGGGCGTTGTCAAGGCGGATTCTGCCAGAGCCGGGTAGTGGAGATCCTGTGCGAAGAGCTGCATCTGTCTCCGCTGGAAGTTACGCAGTCCGGGAAAGAATCCTATATTCTGCTGGACAAGTCTTGTTCTCATCGTTTTAAGGAGGATACCTGATGATGAAAAAGGTAAATATTCTTATTATCGGTGGCGGCAGCGCCGGCATGGCCGCAGCCGCAGCAGCTTATGAACAAGGCGAACGCGATATTCTGATTCTTGAACGTTCAGATCGCTTGGGCGGTATTCTCTGCCAATGTATCCACAATGGATTCGGGCTTCACCGGTACAAAGAAGAACTGACAGGGCCTGAATATGCGCGCAGGAATATTGATGTAATTGACAAAGATCAGATCGATTACATGCTCCATACGTTCGTTTTGGATATCACGCCAGAGAAGATTATTACGGCTGTCAACCCGGACGAAGGTCTGTTTCATATTCAGGCAAAGTCTATCGTGTTAGCTATGGGGTGTCGGGAGCGCTCCAGAGGAGCACTTATGATTCCCGGAACCCGCCCTGCCGGTGTTATTACAGCAGGCAGCGCACAACGCTATTTAAATATTGAAGGGTATCTTCCCGGCAAGAAGGTTGTAATTCTTGGTTCTGGTGATATCGGTCTCATCATGGCCCGACAATTTGTCATGGAGGGGATTGAAGTCAAGGAAGTTGTTGAATTAATGCCCTTCTCCAGCGGTCTGACGCGGAATATTTCCCAATGTTTAAATGATTTCAATATTCCTTTGAGTTTTTCCAGCACAGTTATTGAAATCAAAGGCCACAGCCGGGTGTCCAGTGTTGTTGTGGCAAAGGTAGGCCCGGACCGTAGACCTATCCCCGGGACAGAGCGGGAAATTGAGTGTGACACATTATTGATTTCTGCAGGGCTGATCCCCGAAAACGAGCTCAGCAAGGCAGCCGGTGTTCAGTTGACTCCTTCTACCAAAGGTGCTGTTGTAGACGAAAATCTACAGACCTCTGTTCCCGGCATTTTTGCTTGCGGCAACGTGCTGCATGTTCATGATTTGGTGGATAATGTCAGCGCCGAGAGTGAACGGGTGGGCCGCAATGCGGCGCATTACGTTGCAGGTCAGTTGAACGATAGTGCCTTTGATCGTTGCATCCCCGTAAAGGAGGGCAGCGGTGTGGGAGGGCTGGTTCCTCAGTATGTTACTCGGAACCATACGGAAGAACCTCTGAAGTTAATGTTCCGTCCCCGTAAGATTTATCGAAATGCAACTGCTTGTGTTTACGCAGACGAGACCTGTGTTGCAAAGAAGGCTGCAATGGTATTCACCCCTGGAGAAATGTGTGAAATATCATTGAACCATCAGACTGTTGAGCAGGCAGAAATTATCACAGTACAAATGGAAGAGGACACTCAATAACTCACAGAAGGGGTCATATAGCATGGAAATTAAGCAATTTATTTGCATCAATTGCCCGCTGGGTTGCCATTTGTCAGTTGAAATGAAGAATGGCAAGGCAGTCAGTGTATCTGGAAATACCTGCGCGCGTGGCAAGACTTATGGTTTGCAAGAAGCCGTTGCACCTCAAAGGGTTTTGACTTGCTTAATGCGGGCGTCAAACAGGGAAAAGCCTTTTAGCATAAAAACAGACCGACCTATACCAAAAGAGTTGCTGTTTCAGTGCGCAAACGAAATTTATCAAGTACGTCCTGAAGCCCCCATTTACATGGGTGATGTCGTAATCCATAACTTATGTGGAACCGGTGCAGATGTGCTGGCCACGCAAGATTTGGTATAGTTCTACATTTTTCATTAAGTAGATGAAGGAGCGTGGTAATTGGCAGAAGTTGGAATGGATATAGTCTTTAAGCAGGACCTACTTTCAGACGATGAAAAGGAGAGAAAAAAATGAAGAAAAAACTGATGGCAATGATCCTGGCGGCAGCAATGGTCGTGAGCATGAGCGCGTGCGGAGGGAGCAAGGATGCGGACAGCAGCGGCGACAGCAGTAATGCAGCGCCCGGTGACAGCAGCAGCTTTACCCCAATTACGCTGAAAATGGGCAATCAGCACAGCAGTGACTCCGTAGCCAATAAGCTGGATCAGGAGATGTGCGACCGAATCAAGGAAGCCACAGAGGGGCGTGTAACAGTGGAGCTGTACTCCGACAGCGCTCTGGGCGACTATACCAACGTGTTTGACGAGTTGATGCTCGGCTCCGTGGATGTGGCGCATATCTCTCCCGTGGAATCTTATGACGCCCGCGTCTCTGCAACCATGCTGCCGTACTTGGCATTTGACTATGATACGCTGCTGGAAGTGTATTCCGAAGGTTCCTTCCTCCGCTCTGAACTGACCGACGCGCTGAGCGGGCTGGGCATTCATCTGGGCGGTATTTTCTGTGAGGGCTTTAACGGCATCGGCACCATGCAGGAGTTGAGCGACGCCGGTACTCCCGGTGCAGAAAAGGGCTGCGTGATCCGTTCCCCGATGATGGACGTGTATAGTCTGGAGCTGATCGACCTGGGTTTCCGCGTGTCCTCTATGCCTTATTCTGACACCTACACTGCTATGCAGACCGGTGTTGTGGCCGGTCTGGCAGGTTGCACCTCTCAGATGAACTATCTGGCATTCCGCGATATTATCAAGTGCTTCTATGACTATCGCTATATCCAGGAAGCAACCATGATCATGTTCAGCCAGAAGACCTGGGGCAAGCTGCTGCCTGAGGATCAGGAGGCCATTACGCAGATCGTGAATGACATTTGCGCAGAGGCCGCTGTCCAGGCTGAAACCGTGTGCAACGATTATATGGACAAGCTGACGGCAGAGGGCATCCAGGTTGTGACCTTCAGCGATGAGGAGCTGGCTGCATTCCAGGAAAGCTCTCGTACCAATGTGTGGCCCCAGTTGGCGAAGAACTATCCCGACGGCTGGCTGGACCAGGTTCAGGAAAGCCTGAAGTAAGAGCAAGAAAGAGAACGTTTCTTTTAAGCAGCAATTCCGCTGCCGTATGGAAAGCCCGTGCGGCAGCGGAACGCCAGAACAGAGGAGGAGATATAGGAACATGAAAGTGCTGAAGAAAATAGACGGGGCGCTGGAATGGATCCAGGACTGGATCCTGGTTATTACCGGTACCGCGGTGGGATTGATGATCCTTGTAAATGCGTTGTTCCGAATCATTAAGGTGGATTGGTTTGGTTCTGAAGAGCTGACGCTGTTTGTGGCGTTCTGGCTGTATTTTATGGGCGCTGCGTGCGCTTCCCGCGATGACACGCATATCAGCGCAGATATGGTGTCTCTGTTTACGGCAAATCCGAAGATCCGCGCAATTATCGATGTAATTAAGAATACGATCGGCACTGCCATGAGTGCCGTGTTTACGGTATGGTGTTTCAAGTATGTGAGCTGGCAGGCTCAGTTGGGAGCAAAGTCCTCTGTATATAAGCTGCCGGTAATCATTGCAACGATCCCCATTCTCATTTGCTTTGCTCTGTGGGCGCTGTATCTGATCCGTGACCTGGTAAAAGCACTCAGCGTGCTTGTCGGTAAGGACAACAGTGCTGAAATTGAAAAAGGAGGCGAATGATTATGTTGGTAGTACCTGCATTGCTGGCGCTGATCGTCATTATGGTCATCGGCGTCCCTGTACCCCTGGCGTTCCTGGTTTCTTCCGTAATCATCTGTGTAGGCAGCGGAACAGATCCGCAGATGCTGTTGGTGAACGGTTACAACAAGATCAACACGATTCTGCTGCTGACAATCCCTCTGTTCGTGTTAGCGGGATCTCTGATCAATAATGGCGGCTTGGGTGAGAAGCTGGTTGGCGCCGTTGAGAAGTCGAAGCTTGGCAAATCCAAGACCGGTCTTGGTACGGTAACCGTGGTTGCCTGCGCGGTATTTGGCGCAGTATCCGGCTCCTCCTCCGCGACAGTGTCCTGCATTGGCGCAATCATGGCACCCCGGCTGCGTCAGGCAGGCTATCCGGATGGTCTGATCGGTGCGCTGATCGCCTCCTCTGGTGTTCTGGGTATTCTGATCCCGCCCTCCATGCTGATGATTCTGTTTGCCTGGGCTGCGAACGTGTCCGTTTTGGGTTGCTTTATCGCGACGGTGATTCCCGGTATTTTGCTGGTATGCCTGCTGAGCATTACGCAGGGGTTCCTCTACAAGAAGGGAATTGGCGGGTCTCGCGCAGTGAGCTTCACGGACAACATTATTGAGGATGCAAAGCAGAAGGAAGCTTTGAAGGCCGAGGCGGAAGCTGCCAAGAGCCTGAAGAAGGGGAAGAAGCACGGTGAGAGCGCAATTCCCGCGCTGCTGATGCCTGTGATCATTCTGGGCAGCATCTATACCGGTTGGCTGACCGCGACGGAAGCGGCGGCACTGTCTGTTCTGTATGCAATTCCTATCGGCGTTCTGTATTACAAGAAGCTGGACTGGAAGACCTATAAGGTAGCGATGATTGATGCCGGCAAAACTGCTGGTGTGATTATGGCAATGACTCTGACGGTGCAGATTCTGAGCCGGCTTTACATGACGGAGAATCTGCCGGATCTGCTGCTGGGCTTCCTGACTTCCATCTCCAGCAACAAGTATGTGATCCTGCTGATGATCAACCTGTTCATGGTGGTCATGGGTATGCTGATGGACGACTGCTCCAACACGATCCTGCTGACGCCGATTCTGCTGCCGATCATGCAGGCGCTGGGTGTGAGCACCCTGCATTTTGCGGCTATTCTTGGCGTGAATATCGGCATGGGCAACATTACGCCTCCGACGGCGCCCTTGCTGTACTTATCCGGCCGTATCACCGGTTCTCAGGTGAAGAATATGCTGAAGCCCACGCTCATTCTGATTGTCTGCGCATGGCTCCCTACTCTGATTATTACCACATATTGGCAGGGCTTTGCTGAATTCCTTCCCAAGCTCTTGGGTTATCTTTAAGCTCCTTTCTGGAGGACTATATTATGAGAGAGTATAATACGATTTTTAACCACGCACTGGCACCTATTACGCCGGGGCCGTCCAGTTCCAACACCTGCGGCCCTGTGCGGATCGGGTTAATATGCCAGCAATTGCTGGGGGAAATTCCAGCAAAGGCTGTTGTAGAGTATTATTCCAAGGGTGCCTTTACAACAACGCTTTATGGTATGAAAAGCGACGTTGCATTTATCAACGGTCTGTTAGGCAAAGAGCAGAATAACCCCGAGTTTAACGCCGCATACACAATTGCCAAAGAAGTCGGAATGGATGTCTCCTTTGCTGAAGTCGATGATCTGACAGTGGGCGGCATGGAAACCGTGCGGATTCGCATGACAGATCAGAGTGGTTTTGAAATGGTTGTCATTGGAGAGTCCATTGGCGGAGGCGCCTTCAAGATTCACTACATTGATGACTGTCCCATGGATATTCACGGTACCAATTACGAGTTGGTTGTGTTCTTGAAAAAAGCATCTCAATCTGCTGCGGAGGAACTGGCGAAAAAAATAGCACCACAGGTAGAAAGCCTGAATGACATTTGTTGTGTAACCGGGAAAGCCTACTCCATTATCAATATCAAGGCTGGAAAAGAGTTCTCCAAGGAATTGAAAGTTTCTCTTACAGCTATGAGCGAGGTAGCACGACTCCGGTCTGTAGCGCCGATTCATCCCATCGTGACTGATATTTCCAGAACAGCACCGTTTGACTCTCCTGATTCCATGATTGCCTACTGTGAAGAGCATCATTGCTCTGCTGCACAGGCAGCCATTGATTATGAGATGGCTGTCAGTGGTTGGAGTGAGGAGCACGTCCGGGAATACGGTAATATGCTGCTATCCATTATGCGCGAATCTCGGGCAGGCGGTTTCAATTCCAATCTAAAATTTGACGGCATTGTGACAGCTAAAGCTGCTTCCATGAAAGACAAAATCGGTGCAGGTGCCATGCCTTCATTGGGTGTACTGAATGCGGCAATTCCCAGCGCATTGGGGATTATGGAGCACAGCAATGCAACGGGGAAGATCGTTTGCGTGCCTACCGGCGGTTCCTCCGGCATTGTACCAGGCTTGCTGCTGTCCGCTGCAGATTATATGGATGTCTCTGAGGATGCACTGTATCAATCTCTTATGACTGCCGGAATCATCGGCGTGCTGATGATGGTTGATGGAAATGAGTTTTCCGGTGGTGCGCATGGCTGTCAGGCTGAAGTTGCCTGTGGTACAGCCATGGCCGCCGCTGGTCTCGTTCAGATGATGGGCGGGACAGCGAAGGAAGCCTGCGATGCTGCTGCCATGAGCCTCCAGTGTTTTCTGGGTTTGATTTGCGATCCGGTAGCTGGTTTGGTACAGGTCCCCTGTTTGGCCAGAAATATTGCCGGCGTTTCGGTTGCGGCATCCTGCGCCGAAGCTGTCTGTGCTGGCTTTGATGTGGTGATTCCTCTGGATGAGATGACCCGCATTATGGTCCGTGTTGGCGGTGAAATATCTGATCATCTTGGCCTTTGCTGCAACGGCTGCTGCCTGACACCTACCGGTAAACGGTTGACAGCTGATTACGAGAAGACCTGCAAATGCAAATAAGACCAACCCTGCGTAATTCTATATGAAACAGGAGTATGCACTATGCTAAAGTTGACAGAATACGAGCAGGAGATGCTCGACGGAAAGTTTGGGCGCTATAAGCAGGTTGCAATGGAGCATATCGTGGAGTTTGCAAATGTTATGGACGCAGAAGAACTGGTTGAAATTTCTAAAGTTCACATCTGTGCCCCTGTGGCTCCATTGGAGTATGGACAATCTGATGATTTTGATGAAAGTTTCCGCCGGACTTATCTTTGGACAAAGGAGCCTTTGAAGTTTGAGGGCTATTCTCACGACGTTTATGTACAGACCGATGGTGGAGCTGTGGATCAATATGATCCCAAGCCTATGTATCTGCCGGAGTCTCTGTATGAGAAAAATCATGCGTGGGAACGCATCTTTGCCCAAGGCGGTGTCAGCATCGTGGGATCCTGTACACCATACCTTAATGGGTGGCTTCCCATGCGGGGCGAGACCTTTATGACCACGGAATCCAGCAATGTGTTGTTTTCTAATTCCGTATTTGGCGCCTGTGGTAATGCCAATGGTACAGCTGCCTGTGCTTGGGCCGCCATTACAGGCCGCGGCCCCAAATGTGGCATGCATATCCCTGAGAACCGTTTGGCTACCGTAGAAGTTAAGGTTGAATGCCGCTGCGAGACGCCTCGCGATTGGGATATCATGGGATATTCACTGGGAAGGAAAATCATCCAGCATAATAATGCTGTACCTGTGGTGACGGGTTCTTTCCGCAAGCCGGACATCATTCGTCTCAAGAGGATGTTCTCCGCCATTGCAACGACCAGCGGCCTTGAAATGTGTCATATTGAGGGCGTTACGCCGGAAGCTCCTTCTAAGGACATTGCTCTGGGCGGTAAGAAAGATTATCCCGTTATCCATATCACCCAGGAAGATTACGATGCTTCTGAAGCAATGCTGTGTGATGAAGGTTGTGGTCCTGTTCAACTGATTTCTGTAGGGTGCCCCCATTATTCTCTTGAGGAGATCCGCAATGCAGCTGACTATATCCGGGGTAAGACAGTTCACGAGGGCGTGCGGTTGATTTTCTGGACCAGCAGCTCGATCCGCGAGGCAGCTCGTCTATCCGGATATCTGGAGGCCATTGAGCAGGCCGGAGCACATATTGGCACCAACGGCTGTCCTTTGGTACAAGGGTTTGAATGTTATCGAGGTGTAACCGGTATGGCAGTAGATGCCGCTAAGCAGGCACACTACAATCGCTCTTGGCTCAAGGGTGGAAAAATGTATTACGGAACCATGGAACAGTGCGTAGATGCCGCTGTTTCCGGTATATGGGAGGGAAAGTAATATGGGCAAGACCATCGTATTGAAGGGGCGCCCCGCTTATCCCGGTATTGCCGAGGGCGAAGCTATGTGTTGTCCTAACAGCATTCAGGGCTGGGCCGGTGTAGAAGGAAGAACCGGCAAAATTATTGAGAAAGGTCACGTTCATGAGGGGGAGAGCTTTGATGGTAAGATCTTGGTAATTCCCACCAGTAAAGGCTCCTGCGGTTGGTCCGGTCTTTTTCAGGGGCCTATGGATCTCTCTGGTATCCGGCCCGCCGGCTGGGTCGTTAAATATGCAGATTCTAAAGTGGGGGTCGCAGCAGTTCTGGTAGGCAGTCCCATGGTAGCTGATTTTGAAGAGGATATCTTTCAGTATATTCAGGACGGTGATCATGTGGTGGTCAATGGCAATGCCGGCACAGTGACAATTACAAAGCCGGATTGACCCCTGTGCTCCTATGATATAATAGAGCAATCTGTTGTTTTCTATCTAAAAATCATAAAAAGGATGTATAAAATGAGCAAAAAGGAACCAGTGATTCTTCCTGGAGATGCAGCTCCTGCCCTGTATTCCCCAGCTGTCCGGATTGAGCATACGCTTTATGTATCCGGTCAGGTAGGCGAGGACACCCAGGGATGTGTACCTGATGGAATCGAAGCACAGACCGCACTTGCCATCGAAAATGCTGCAAAGCTGATTGAAGCTGCCGGTGCAACGCTGAAGGACGTTTTAATGTGCAGGTGCTTTCTGCAAAAGAAAGAGGATTTTGCTGGCATGAACGCAGCATACAGCCGGTATTTCGGCGGCGAAAAAAATATCGCTCCCGCCCGGTATACAGTCATAGCACCACCAGTGGATGAAAAGTACTTGGTTGAGATTGCTATGATCGTTGCGCTGTAATATTCGGCAAAGCGACATATATGAACGCAATTCTCCTTGTAAACAGCATTTTTTTCTTGTTCGCAGTGTTGGGCGCAGTTGATTATCTGTTGGGGAATCGCTTTGGCATAGGAAGTCAATTTGAACGCGGCATCTGTTGTACGGGTAAGTTGATCATTGCTATGACCGGTTTTATGAGCCTTGCTCCTATTTTAGGCCGATTTCTAACACCGCTGGTATCCCCATTTTTCACAGCACTGACTGCTGACCCTTCCGCATTTGCTGCAATGCTGTTGGCTAACGACTCCGGCGGCGCATCTTTAGCCGCTCAAATGGCACTGGATCCAGCTGCTGGCGCGTTTAATGGTTATATTGTTGCCTCCATGTTAGGCGGTGCAGTCATGTGCAGTATTCCTATGACCATGTTGAGCGTACATGAAGGAAATATGCCTGCCGCAGTTTATGGACTTATTATCGGCATTTTTTCTGTTCCGTTCGGTTGTATTATTGGAGGTCTGACCGCCGGGTATCGAATATCATTAATGCTGCATAATCTGATACCCGCAGTTATGCTCTCTACACTGCTGTTTCTTGCTCTGTTATTTTTTAAGCAGCGCGTTGTCCGCCCCTTTCAGATGTTCGGAAATTTCTTGGTTGCTGTAAGTTTAACAGGTCTGCTGCTGACCATGGCCAGAGAACTGTTGGGTGTGACTCCCTTCCCGGATCTGACGCCTTTTTCTGAAGTGATCAGTGTAATCGGGAATATTGCATTGGTGTTAAGCGGTGTGTTTCCTCTGATGGCAGTGCTCATGCGTTTGCTGAAACATCCAATTGCAGCAATTGCGCAAAAACTACAGTTAAAAGAATACGATCTGAGTGGATTGCTGACTACCTCTGTAAATCTGTTTCCATTATTTGATATGCTGAACGATATGACCCCCAGAGGTGTTTTGCTGAATACAGCCTTTGTGGTCGGTGCTAACTGCATGTTTGGCGATCATTTTGCGTTTACTCTTCAAATGAGACCAGATCTGGTATTTTCTGTAATGTTGGCAAAAGGCGCAGCAGGGCTTCTATCGTTGATCGTTGCACTGGCACTGGCACCAGTACTTTTAAAAAATCAGCAGCATCGTTGAACCTCAAACATTTTGCATCACTATACAAAGGAGTATAATTATGGAATCTAAAATTATCATTATGCTGACCCATAACGACCAGACCGTAAAGAATGCCCTGGAAGTCTTTGATAGCTGCAAGGATCTTCCGGTTGATTTCTGGGGCTTTAAAGATGTAGGCCTGGAGCATGACAAGATGGCCGAACTCATCAAGGCTATGAAAGCTGCTGGCAAAACTACATTCCTGGAAGTCGTTACTTACTCTGAAGAAGAGTGCATGGCCGGTGCTAAAACGGCTGTGGAAATGGGCTTTGACTACTTGATGGGTACGATCTTCTTTGACAGCGTATATGCTTATCTCCAGGAACATCAGGTTAAGTATCTGCCTTTCTGCGGCACTGTTACCGGAAGCCCCAGTGTCCTTACCGGCAGCTTTGAAGAAATCATTGCCAATGCCCAGTCAATGATTGATAAGGGTGTTTACGGTATCGATCTGCTTGCTTTCCGCCATGCACAGGGGGCTGAACTGGCAGAAGCATACTGCAAGGCAATTTCTGCTCCTGTAGTCATCGCCGGCAGCATCAACAGCCGTGAACGGATTGATTTCATCAACCGTATCAACCCTTGGGCTTTCACTATGGGTTCTGCGCTGTTTACTGAGAATTTCGCCCCCGGTGCCGGTGTTCGCAAGAATCTGGAGGAAGTTGTCGCCTATATGGACAGCATTCATTGATTGTCAGGTAAAAATATAGGTATATTCTTAGTAAATTGTGGGATGGGCAGCAAAAATAATATTTGCTGCCCATTTCTGCGGAGGGTATCATGGCAGAACTAATACTCGGAATTGACATCGGAACCACATCGCTTAAAACGGCAGTTTTTGATTACACAGGGCAAAAGATTTCCTCGGCTATTATGGAATATTCTCTGCTGACACCAGAGCTGAATGTAGTAGAAGCCCCCTGCGATATCTATATGGAATCGATTCGAGCCTGTCTATCAGCCATGAAGAATGCCGGTGGGCTTCATCTACAGGATATTACTACCATTGGATTTTCTGTCCAGAGCGAAACCATGCTTTTTTTGGACGAAAAAGCACACCCTTTGCGCAATGCCATTGTATGGATGGATAACCGTGCTGGGGAACAGGCAGCAGAGTTAAAAGAGCGCTTTGGCGACGAGCTTTGCTATCAGGTGACGGGACAGGTGAGTTTTGAGGCCTGTTGGCCTGCTGCGAAAATTCTGTGGGTTCGTGAACATGAACCGGAGATCTTTGCTAGCATCCGGCACATTCTTCTGCTTGAAGATTATATGCTGTATCTTCTCACCGGCCGTTTTGTCTCTGAATGTTCCTTATTAAGCTCGACTGAATACTGGGATATCCGGACAAAGAAATACTGGCCGGAAATGCTGGAATTTCTTGGTGTAGATGAGAAATGGCTGCCCAAAATTATTGAGCCTGGCCAATTGGTAGGCCGCATTTTACCTGAGATGGCAGAGGAACTGGGTCTTTCTCCGGATGTTAAAATCAGTTCCGGCTGTATGGATCAAGTTGCTGCGGCTGTTGGTGTCGGCAATATATACCCCGGGATTTTCTCTGAGAACATCGGCGCTTCCTTGGCTATCTGTGCGCCTACAGAGCATTTGACTTATGATCCCAAAAGACAAATGCCCGTACATTATTTTGCAATGCCCAACACGTATATGATGCATACCTTTACCACAGGGGGCATGTGTTTCCGCTGGTTTCGGGATAACTTTTGTCAGAATGAGATCGGTATACAGACCGCAACCGGAATGGATTCCTACTATCTGATGGACCTCGAAGCCGCACAGGTTCCTCCGGGTTCGGATAATCTGATTGCTTTGCCGCACCTGCAGGGTTCCATGGCTCCGGATGTGAACTTGAATGCCAAAGGCGTTTTCTATGGTGCCACACTCAAACACACAAAGGGCCACTTCATCCGTAGTATTATGGAGAGTTTAGGTTATATTATCTGCCGTAATCTGGAAAGCATCCGTGATATGGGGCTGAACATCCAACAGATCCGTACGATGGGCGGCGGTTCCAAGTCAGATCTGTGGAATCAGATCAAAGCAGATGTTACTGGTCAAACATTGCGGATCACCGGCTGTTCTCAGGATGCGGCCTGTCTGGGTGCAGTTATTCTGGCTGGTGTTGCAACTGGGCGGTACGAAAGCGTGGAAACGGCAGTAGAGTCTATGGTGCAGGTAGAAAAAACGTTTGAACCGAATCAGGAAAATCATGAGATTTATCTGCGGCAATATCAAAAATATAAGACGCTTTTTTCGGCCCTGTCCGATCTCTTTGATCTTGACGCAGAAATTCAGTAGTTAATATGTAACAGGAGATAATGTTTATGCGGACACCAATGGATGCATTGACACAAGGCGTGTATTTGGTCGGCGTTAGTGCCGATGGCATTTGCAATTTCATGACAGCGGCATGGGTAACGCAGATTTCATCCAAAGCAATTCTGGTCGCAATCGGAAAAAGCCATTATACAGCGGAGCTCATAGAGAAAGCAAAGCATTTTTCTCTCAGTGTACTGAAAACAGATCAGTGTGATTTAGCCAAGCAATGCGGTACTGTATCCGGCCGCAAAGCTGATAAAGTGAGCGGCCTTGCGATCGTCAATTCGCCAGATGGAGACCCCATGCTTCAGGATGCCGCTGCACACTTCGCCTGTCATGTGCTGCGTATGGACACAGTATTGGACCATGTACTGATTTGCGGTGAGGTTGTAGACGCAAGGCTGTTAGGCGGAACACCACTGCAATACCATTCATGGGAGTTTTTCGGGTAAACGCACCGTTCTCACATGAGGATCCTGCTATAGTACGCCTTCCAAACGATTCGTTTTCCTTTAAAAACTGAATAATAAAGCATCCAAAGTTAAAACAGCAGTATCAAATAAGAACTGCTTACGCTGCCAAACGGGCTTGCTGTCTGCGAGTAATTAGACAGCAAGCTCGTTTGTTTCTGTGGAATGCTTTGTAAGCGTCAAACCTGACCACGCATAGGTAAGCGTCAAATGAGCGCAAAGTAAGCGTTGTTATTCCCTTATAGATGCCGTGCGCATTGCCGATGCCAATGGCCAGCGCATCACAATCCACCACTGAGATGAAGCGCTTCATCTCATCCAAATCCACCAAATTTGTGTTGTTATGAGCAATACCGTCTTCTACGCCGGAAATGGCACCTAATTCACACTCCACAGACACACCCACAGCGTGAGCGGCGCGTACCACCGCCTGACTTTCCCGAACATTTTCCTCAAACGGATGATGGGAACCGTCATACATGACAGAAGTAAAACCGGCCCTCAGGCAAGTGATGACCCGGTCGTAGCTGATGCCGTGGTCCAGATGCATGACCACCGGCACTCTGCCGCTCTCCGCAATCCGCCGCACGACATCCGGTAGATGCCGCAGCCCGCCGGCGTTGATGGCTCCCTGCCCGATTGTCAGAATGACCGGGCAGTTCTCGACCTCGGCAGCCTCCATGATTGCCTCCGGGATTTCGATATTGTCGATGTTGAAGCCGTGGATCGCGGTATTGGTCCGCTCGGCAATTTCCAGGACTTCCTTTAATGTAACCAAAGACATATGTTCATTCCTCCATCTTTTGCAAGGTTTCTTCCAGTGTCGGCTCTGCTGCCAAACCGCCCAATCCCTGACAGGTCAGGCCGGAAAAGGCATTGCAAAACCGTAGTGTCCGGTCCAGATCCCACTTCTGTGTCAGGCAGTACAAAAAGGCGCCATGGAAATTGTCCCCGGCCCCGGTAGTGTCGAGAACAGATATCTTTGCAGGAGGCGCATAATGGAACGTATTGTGCGCATAGGCGACAGAGCCTTTGTCACCCATGGTAACACAACTGATGCGTACACCCTTCTCTGCATAATAGCGGCAGGCATCCTCCGGCGAGCATCCCAGCGTTTTCAATACGGTCTTGTCATCCGGGATAAATACATCCACATAAGGCAGCATCCGGTCTGTGGCCTCCCGGGAAAGATTTCCTCCGTCCACAGAAATGAGAGCATCGGTGTGTTCTTTGCAATAAACAGCCAGTTCCGCACAGAAATGCTCCTCTAAGCCCCCGAGATGAATCATGTTTGCATCAGCAAGAGCCTGTTTATCCAGCATATCTAATGTTAGATGCCGAATACAGCCGCCAAAATGGGTGATACATCGTTTGCTGTTCGATTCAACTTGAATTGCGCTGAATGGGGAGTTTGTCCCGGGTACGCAAAGCAGTGACGCATAGGGAAGGTTTCTGGCCATGATGTTTTTTGTAATAAAGTCCGTGACATCAGAAGGGACTCCGACCGCCGTAATTAGGCCCGCGCTGCCGCCCAGCTTTTGAAATGCGGAAGCGGCAACAGAAGCAACGCCTCCGCAGGTGTGAACCACTGCCGAAGCGGCAATGCGTTGATCGGAGGCTGGCGGCGCATCCACCAGCAGAAGTGTATCCTTCGTTGAGGAACCGATAAAAAGGCAATCCAGCATTTTGCAACTTCCTCCCTAAAAATCTAACATCAATCTAACATTTAAGCTCATTTTCCGCAACCTGCTTTTCCTTCACAATTCTACGATTTCCGTTAAACATTATCCGATATCTGAAAGGCAACATGGTAGCAGTGAGTGGAAACCACCGATAGAGATGTGGTCGATGTGTGGCAAATCATGCTCACCACATAATCAATAGCGTGCTTACTGGATCACGCAGCCCAGTGGGGCCGCGACGCCTTGGAACAGCAGCGCACATAAGCGCATCGCTATTCCAAAGGCTCTTTGTGTTCTTCGAGAGCACCCCGGGCCAAGACCCAAAAGCGGCAAAGTGCGCCGTTCTGATACCCGGCCCGGGGATGTTTGTGAACGTGCGGAACGCTCCGAGGGTAGTGATACCACCCCCCCATCCGAAACGCCCCTATTTCGGCGTGTGAGACGTTGTGTGCGATTCTTTGAGCGAAGCCGAGGGTGTACTCGCTTTTACCCGCGAAAGCGAACATGGGCCGTTTGTGAGCGAAGTTGAAAAACACGACGAGAGGTGGTCTGAGAGAGCTGTTGCTGATAGTGGGGGTTCACAGAGAACCGGGAAATGTATGAATATAAAAGCATGGCGGAATCAATGGTTACAAATGCTCACCACGTAACCAATAGCGCACTCACTGGATCACGCAGCCCAGCGGGGCCGCGTCACCGGAGAAAGCGGACACACGCCATTGGCGTGCATCCGTTTTCTCCGGTTGTTCTTTCGGTGGCGATTTTACCAGCAGCTCAAGACCGTGCTGTGGCCGGGGGAGGGAAGGCCCCCGTTTCGCCGTGTGAGCCGCTGTGTGCGATCCTGTTGGCAAAGGCGAGTGTGTACCCGATTTCACCTGTGAAAGCAAACGTGGGGCGTTTGTGAGAGAAGTTGAAAATCGGGATGAGAAGTGGTTGGGGACAGCGTTGTGACGGTAACTTTTTGGTGATATTTGCGGGAACGGTTTTGGACGAAAAACCGAACTTTACAGGAGGGTTTTTCGAGCGGTGAG
>NZ_JARFXX010000015.1:0-31539 GCF_029218125.1 Neopoerus faecalis
GTGCACGTCCCTCATGCGGAACAGTCGCTATTATATCAGGCTCAGTTCTGCTTGTCAAGAACTTTTTTCAGGCGTTTTCGCCCTCCATCTCTTGACCCGCTTCTCTTCATCGCCGCTAAACAGCTTAGTTACTATAGCATACGGTCTTTACAAAAGTCAATACGCCTGTTTACACTTTGTTTACTTTTTTCTGTAAGGCGCTTTTTTGTTTACATAATCTTTCCATATCGGTTTTCGATTTAATAAATTCATATTTATTATTAGCAACACTTATCTATTTTTTATTCTCTCTTCGTCATTTTGCCATATCATATTGACCATAATTAAAAAAATGACGCCGGAGTATCCGGCGTCACAGTCTACTTACATTTTATAAAAGTATCGGCTGAAGCTGCTCTCCCCCCAGCGCCGCAGCCAGCGTTTCATTGATTTTATTAAAGTCAGCCGCCAGCGATGTCGGCTTTTTCTCAAAGTCATCCTGTCCAAAGGGCACGAAGTAATAATTCTTCCGTATCAGGAGCTCCCCGATATTCCCAGCACTGGCTGCGAGACCGTCATTGGTGGAAAATGCAATCACCACCGGCTTTCCGCACCGCAGAACGGACTTCGCCGCCATTGTCACTGCCGTATCTGTAATACCGCCCGCCAATTTCGCCAGTGTATTCCCGGTGGCCGGTGCGATCACAAGCGCGTCCACTACGCCCTGCGGTCCTAATGGCTCCACTGCTGGGATGTCATATAACACCTCATGGCCTGTCAATTCTTCCAGCTTTTCCAAAAGAGTCTCCGATGTACCGAAGCGCGTATCCGTAAAAGCGGCGTTTTCCGAGGCGATCGGTATCACCGTTTCATATTCCTGTGTCAGTTTCTCCAACGCCTTCAGCGCCTTTTCATGCGTGCAAAAGGAACCGCAAAGTGCAAAGCCGATTCGCTCCGTTCTCATAAAATGACCCCCTGCTCTTTCAAGATTTCAAAAACCGTATCCCGGATGATTCTGCCTGCCGTGCACGGCATCAGTTTCCCCGGTAGCGCCCGCGCCCAAACAATGGTCAGGCCAAGAGCCTCCGCTGCCGAAGCATCAATACCCCGAATGGACGCCACATCCACGCAGAGGCAGCCCGGCTTTAACTGCTTCAGCGCATTTCCCCCGAAAATCGGGGCCGGCACGGTATTGACCACCACATCAAATTCCGATAAAGCACCATCCAGCCTGTCGATGGAGCACGCATCATAACCATAGGCCACGGCCCAAGCCAGAGACTCCGGGCGTCTGGCCGCCGCCGTGACATTTGCCCCCATAGCGCTCAGGCGGTGACACAGCAGCTTGCCGATACGCCCAAAGCCCAGTACCAGACAGCGGCTCCCCAGCAGCGAGCGCTCCAAACGCTCCAAAATCACCTGAACTGTCCCCTCCGCCGTGGCGGCGGCGTTGGCAACTGTCAGTTCCTCCCGCTTGAAATAGTCGATGAGGTTCAGGTCCAGCTCTGCCGCCTCCGCCGCCTGAGCCGGCTTTACCTGCCCGGCCAGCAAGAGCTGATTCCGCCGCATTTGCCGCAGCAGCGCACCGATGCCCCGCTGCTCCCCCTCTATGTTGATGGTATCTCCCTCCCGGCACAGCGGCAGCGGCAGCACCACCACCTCCGCCGACACGGCCCTTTCCCAATCCATTTCCCCTGCGGCGCCGTAAGCCGCCGCCTGGTATCCGTCCTGCCGCAGCAGCTTCAAAAGCTCCGCCTGTCTCCGATCTCCGCCAATTACTCCAAATAGCAAATCCACGCACCCCCTTGCCTCAGCGTATGACGCCAGCGCAAATCGGTGCGTGGATTTAATTCGTTTTTAATTTTTCCGCTTCTGCCAGCAGGTCTTCCCGATTATTTGACAAACGGCCATCCATAACACGGTCCAGCAGCATTTGTAAAACACGGCCCAACTCCGGCCCTCGATATCCCAAGGGCTTCAGATCGTTTCCATTGATTGCCAGTTGCTTCAGGGTAAAGCAGCTGCCGCGTGCAAGCTCCGCATTCAGCAATGCCTCCACCCGGTCAATATCCTGCTGCCGATAGTGGAACTTTTTCGCCTGCCCCATATTGTCCGCCCGCTGGACATCCAGCAAATTCCGAAAGTCCTCCTCGCCGAAGCGGTTCAGCATCCGACGGACACCCTTTTCCGTCTGAACGCGGTGATCGTGCCACTCCACCAGCTCCGCAATGCGCGCCCGGCTCTCACCGTCAAAGCGCAGGCGATTCATCGCCCCCTCCGCAATGCGGCGGGATACCACGCCATGTCCCATGAAATGTCCGATTCCTTTTTCGTCCAGCGCAAAACATTCCGGCTTTCCCATATCGTGAAACAGAACCGTCCACCGCAGCAGCGGTGTCGGTGGCGCGGCCTCCATCGCGTGCAATGTGTGCTCCCAAACATCGTAGCAGTGGTGCGGGTTTCTCTGGTCAAAGCCGAGCATCGGCAAAACCTCCGGCAGAACCGTCCCCACAATTTGCGGAAAGTGCCGCAGCACCGCCGCCGCGGATGGTCCGCACAGCAGCTTTGTCAGCTCCTCCCGCACCCGCTCCGGCGCGATTTCCCGCAGCAGCTCCCGGCAATTCTCCATAGCCGCCGCCGTTTCCCGCTCCACGGTGAAGTCCAGCACCGCCGCGAACCGCAGGCACCGCAAAATTCGCAGCGCATCCTCGGAAAAGCGCTTCTCCGGCTCTCCCACACAGCGGAGCACACCGTTTTTCAAATCCTCCCGGCCATGGAAGGGGTCATGCAGTCTCCCGGCAAGTTCCATTGCCATGGCGTTTACCGTAAAATCCCGCCGGGAAAGGTCCTCCTGCAAAGAATCTGTAAAAGTGACCTGCTCCGGGTGGCGGTGATCCGCGTAAGCACCGTCCGTGCGGAACGTTGTTGTCTCCACCCGGTTCATGCCGCTACAGACCGTGACCGTACCGTGCTTCAATCCCGTAGGCAGCGCACAGTTGCCAAACAGCGCCATGGTCTGCTCCGGCCTTGCCGATGTGGTCATATCCCAGTCTCCCGGCGTCCGCCTCAGCAGCAGGTCCCGCACACAGCCGCCCACGCAGTATGCCTCAAACCCTGCCGCTTCCAGCGTTGTCAGCACATAGCGGACAAAGGGCGGGATCGCAGCCGCAAGCTCCCGGTATTCTTCCATATTTCCCGCCCCTTTCAGTTGCATTTTTTCGTCCCGCATATTATAATAAGTTAGTTTAAATATTGCAATACGTTTTCTATCGCTGTGAGGCCGTTTTCATTGCTTCACACCTACGATTTTTGAAAGGAAGACATCTTCTATGATGAACAATCCCAAGCCCATTTCCGACTATCTGCTTCCCGGTAAGCGCGCGCATCTTGTCGGCATCGGCGGCGTATCCATGTGCCCGCTGGCGGAGGTCCTTGCCGGTAAGGGCATTTTAGTCCAGGGCTCTGACATGACGGAAAGCAACGCGGTAAAAAATCTGCGTGCCAAGGGTATCTCCGTTTCCATCGGCCACAACGCCGAAAACCTTGGCGACTGTGATTTTGTGATTCGCACCGCCGCCGTGCACGATTCCAATCCCGAGATCGCCGGTGCCGTGGCCCGTGGTATCCCCGTCTACGAGCGGGCGCAGGCGTGGGGCGCGCTGATGCGCCGGTATCCAAACGCCCTGTGCGTCTCCGGCACCCACGGGAAAACCACTACCACCTCCATGTGCACCCACATTTTCATGGCGGCTGAAAAGGACCCCACCGTTATGATCGGCGGCACACTGCCGCTGCTGCACTCCGGCTACCGGGTGGGCCACGGCGATACCATCATTTTGGAATCCTGCGAATACTGCAACAGCTTTCTGAGCTTTTATCCCACTGTCGCCGTAATTCTCAATGTGGAGGCCGACCATCTGGATTTTTTCAAGGACCTGACCGACATCCAGCGCTCCTTCCGTAAATTTGCGGAGCTGGTCCCCGCAGACACCGGCTGGACAGTCGCCAACTACGATAACGAGAGCACCCACACCGCCCTCAGCGGCTATGATAAACGGCTGTTCTGGTTCAGTCTCCACGCTTCCGATGCGGACTGCCATGCGGAAAATATCTCTTGGAAAGACGGTCTCCCCAGCTTTGACATTCTGATTCACGGCGAGAAATACGCCCATGTCTCCTTGAAGGTCGGCGGTGAGCACAATATCTGCAACGCGCTGGCCGCCGCATCCGCTGCCTATGTGCTGGGCCTTCCCGGCAGCGCCGTGGAGGAGGGGCTCCGCGACTTCCACGGTGCCGGGCGCCGCTTTGAGTACAAGGGAGAATACCACGGTGCCAAGGTCTACGATGATTACGCCCACCATCCCGATGAGCTCCACGCTCTTTTGACCATGGCCCGCAGCCTTGGCTGCAAGCGGCTGGTGGTAGCGTTCCAGCCCCACACCTATTCCCGCACTGCCAAGCTGTTCGACCGCTTTGTGGAGGAGCTGAAGCTGGCGGATGTTGCCGTTCTGGCGGAAATTTACGCCGCCCGGGAGCAGAACACCATGGGAATTTCCTCCGCCGATCTGGCCCGGAACATTCCCGGCAGCGTCTACTGCTCTACTTTAGATAAGGTAACTGCCCAGCTGCGGGAGCTGGCCCGCCCCGGCGACCTGATCCTCACCGTAGGCGCGGGCGACATCTACCGGGCCGGTGAAAAACTGCTGAGCGAAACGGAGGATTGACCGTGACCGTTTCTGAGATTTACACCACCGCTCCCACCCAAGGACCCGAAAAGGTTCTGGAGAGCTTCGCCCTGTTGGACCAGCTCCACATCCCGTACAGCCGGGTGGAGCACGAGCCTGCCGAGACCATGGAGGCCTGCGCCGCCATTTCTGACGCGCTGGGCATCCGCATCTGCAAAAACCTTTTCCTCTGCAACCGCCAAAAGACCGATTTCTACCTGCTGACCATGCCGGAGGACAAGCCCTTTCACACCAAGGACCTCAGCGCCCAGATCGGCTCCTCCCGGCTCTCCTTCGCCCCGCCGGAACTGATGGAAGAACTGATTCACTGCACCCCCGGCTCCGCCAGCGTTTTAGGACTGGCCTATGACACGGAGCATCGGGTCCGGCTGCTGATGGACCGGGAGACCTACGAGGCGGCGCAGTTCGGCTGCCATCCCTGCCTGAACACCGGCAGCCTGCGAATGGCCACCGCCGACCTTCTGAACGTGTTCCTCCCCCACACCGGCCACACGGTCACGGTAGTGGACCTGCCCAATGAATAAGGAGGCGCCATGAAAAAGTTGATTGCCGCTCTGGCCCTGCTCTCTGTTCTCTCCCTTTCCGCCTGTGGCAGCTCCGATACCGCACTCCAACAGGAAAACGAATCGCTCCGTCAGCAGATATCGGCGCTGGAGGCCGAGCGGGACGAGCTTGCCAAGGAAAACAAGAACCTGACAGATGAAAATGCCGCACTGGATGACACCGCCCCGGAATCTGGGGATGAGGAGGCCAATCCCATTGACCGTTTCTTTGAAAACGTAGATGCCGGTTCCTCTACCGCAGAGATGAACGCCGTGGCCGACAGTTGGGCCGGCGCATGGGAGGCTGAGTGCCGGAATGTTGCCAAATGGCTGAAGGGACAACTTCCGCTTCAGGAGGATCAGGCATTAGTGGATGCCTACATCGCCGCTGCCGAGGGACAATCCTCCCGGATGGACGTCATGGCCATCTATCCCATTGCGGACCTCTCCGTTCCACAGGATGACCGGGCCAATTCCAGCGGCAGTCTCCGGGGTGTCCTTTGGGCCGGTGCCCACCAGCAGATCTGGAAGGACACCTTCTACCAGTTACTCTATGTTGCCCCGGACTATGCCGGCGGTTTGGATTCCGCCGTGTCCTATCAGTTTCTCTTTGACACAGCGGCGGCGCAGGCACAGTTAGATTCGCTGTTTTCCGCAGATTAAAAATCCGTTACCCATTGTAACCGAATTGCAGTTGACATAAAATTCCACACCCCATATACTATTCTAAAAAACAGATATGGGATGGATTTTTTATGAAACAGACGCGCTTACTTTTGCTGGCCGCAGCGCTGGCCCTTTCTCTCACCGCCTGCGGCGGCTCCCAAACAGATACACCATCGGAATCGGACACAGCGGAGCCTGAAGTCCCGGAGACCGAGGCCCCGGCAGAAGAAAATGGGTCCGATGATTCCCGATATAGGGCCGCATTGCTTGAATTTGAAGCAGATACGGCGGAGCACGCTTATGGCCGCGTACTATGGGACGCTTACCAATGGGGAATCGTTCCGGACTCGAATAGGCTCCAGTTACCGGATTACGGCGCTTCGAAATTTGCCGACGCCAACAGCTTTGCCATTTATGACGTTGACAATGATGGCCGGGAGGAACTGCTGTTCTGCTGGCCCAACGATATTGTAGCCGACAGGGCCGCATACATCTTGGAATATGCAAACGGGAAAATTCAAGAAGAAATCCAACTCTACCCCTCAAATATGACTTTTTACGACAACGGTGTTATTCAGGAGGGTTGGTCCCATAGTCAAGGCTTTGCCGGCGAAAATTTCTGGCCCTACTATCTTAATGTCTATGACCCGGAAACGGATACCTATGAAACGGCCGGGGCTGTAGACGCATGGGATGTCAGCTGTTACGCAGACAATTTTCCAACTGATATTGACCAAGACGGAGATGGAATGGTGTACTTCCTTCTCATTACGGACGAGGATTGGAAGCAGCGATATGGCAGCGAGCTTACCTCGATTGCCGAAGCGGCGGTAGATGGTCCAGTCTATGATGCTTGGCGGGACAGCATTTTACAGGATGGCCAGCCTATAGAGATTCCATGGCTGCCGCTGACACGGGAAAACATCGCCGCCCTGGGGTATCCGGAACCGGAAATGTCAAAGCCGGAGGATTTATTCGCGGGCTGATGTACCCCCATTGCTTACAGCATCTCCATCCTGAGCTTCATTGTAAAAAAACTGCCTGCCGCAATGCGGCAGGCAGTTTTATCACTATTTTTACTTGCTCAACTGCTCGTCAATTGCCTTGGCGGCGGTCTTGCCGGCGCCCATAGCCAGAATGACGGTAGCAGCGCCGGTCACGGCGTCACCACCGGCGTAAACGTGCTCACGGGAGGTCAGACCGTCCTCATTGACCACGATGCCGCCCTTCTTGTTGATCTCAAGGCCCTTGGTGGTAGACTTGATGAGGGGGTTGGGGCTGGTGCCGAGAGACATAATCACGCAGTCCACGTCCAGATCAAACTCACTGCCGGGAACCTCGATAGGGCGGCGGCGACCGGAGGCATCCGGCTCACCCAGCTCCATCTTGATGCAGCGAATCTTGCTGACATCATCGTTCTCGTCTGCCAGAATTTCAACAGGGTTGCAGAGTGTCTTGAAGATGACGCCCTCCTCCTCGGCGTGCTCGACCTCCTCCTTACGGGCAGGCAGCTCCTCCATGCCGCGGCGGTAGACGATATACACCTCGGCACCCAGACGCTTGGCACAGCGGGCGGCGTCCATAGCCACGTTGCCGCCACCGACAACGGCGACCCGCTTGGGATGCTGGATGGGAGTATCGGAGCCCTCGCGATAGGCTTTCATCAGGTTGATACGGGTCAAGAACTCATTGGCGGAATACACACCGCGATAGTTGATGCCGGGGATGTCCATGAACATGGGCAGACCGGCGCCGGAGCCGATAAACACAGCCTCAAAGCCCTGCTCGTCCATCAGCTCGTCCACAGTGATGGTGCGGCCCACAACGGTATCCGTTGCGATAGTGACGCCCAGCGCCTTCAAACCGTCCACTTCCTTCTGCACGATGGCCTTAGGCAGACGGAACTCGGGAATGCCGTACACCAGCACGCCGCCGGCCAGATGCAGCGCCTCAAAAACAGTGACCTCATATCCCTTGCGGGCCAGATCGCCGGCGCAGGTCAGGCCGGAGGGACCGGAGCCCACCACTGCCACGCGGTGGCCGTTGGAGGCGGGCTTCTCCGGGGCGGCAGTGGCGTGCTCGCGATGCCAGTCGGCCACGAAGCGCTCCAGACGGCCAATGCCGACAGGCTCACCCTTGATGCCGCGGACGCAATGCTTCTCGCACTGGCTCTCCTGCGGGCAGACACGGCCGCAGACTGCGGGCAGCGCAGAGGTGGCGGCAATTATCTGATAGGCAGCCTCAAAGTCGCCCTTGGCCACCTCGGCAATGAAGTCGGGAATATGTACCATCACGGGGCAGCCCTGCATACAGGGCTTGTTCTTGCAGTTCAGGCAGCGGGCAGCCTCGTCCAGAGCCTGCTCCTCCGTATAGCCCAGAGCGACCTCCTCAAAGTTCTTGTTCCGAACGTTGGGGTCCTGAGAGGGCATGGGATTTTTCTTCAAAGACATATTGGCCATGATTATTCGGCCTCCTTCTTCAGCAGGTTGCAGGTCTCCTCGTACTTGTGCTTTTCCCAAGCACCGTACATCTGATTGCGCTTGACAGCCAGATCCCAGTCTACCTTGTGACCGTCAAAATCCGGGCCATCCACGCAGGCGAACTTCATCTCGCCGCCGACAGCCAAACGGCAGCCGCCGCACATACCCGTACCGTCGATCATGATGGGGCTCATGGAAACGGTGGTGGGAATGCCGTAGGGCTCCGTTGTCTTGGAGACAAACTTCATCATGACCATGGGGCCGATGGCAAACACCTCATCGTACTGGTTTCCGGCCTCGATAAGCTCCTTCAGCGCATCGGTCACAAGACCCTTGCGGCCATAGGAGCCGTCATCGGTGCAGACCACCAGCAGATCGCTGGACTTGCGGAAATCATCCTCCAGAATCACCAGATCCTCGGAACGGAAGCCGACGATGGCGTGTACCTCAGCACCGTCATCATGGAACTTCTTCAGCACGGGATACGCAATGGCGCAGCCGACGCCGCCGCCTACCACTGCAACCTTCTTCTTGCCCTCGGTCTCGGTGGGCTTGCCAAGAGGACCCACAAAGTCCGCCAGATAATCGCCCTCCTGCATCATGCTGAGCTTTTTCGTGGTTGCGCCTACGGTCTGGACAATGATCGTGACCGTGCCCTTTTCGGGGTCATAGGCGTTGATCGTAATGGGGATACGCTCGCCATTCTCATCCGTACGCAGAATGATGAACTGGCCGGGCTGGGCCTTTTTGGCAATGAGGGGCGCCTCGATCTCATAGAGAGTCACAGTGGGTCTCAGTGCCTCTTTTCTTACGATTCGGTACATACGCTTCCTTCTTTCCTTTCCGCATCTAAAAAATTCTGCCAAGCAGAACGATACATTGTTTGAATTTTAACATACTTCCCGCTATCCGTCAACAGCTTTCCCGAAAATTATACTGAAAACATTAGCTCTTCAAGTGTTTTTCACCAACAGACCGGCCCGGAAGCGTGACCCGGCGTCCCTCCGTCTGCACCAGCCCTTCCTCCTTCAGGTGCCGCAGCTCCCGCATCATTGCGCTGCGGTCTGTGGCGATATAGTCCGCTAACACGCTGAAGGAAAACGGCAGCATAAAGGACGTCCCATGGTTCCGCTCAGCCTGCTGGTGAAAATAGCACAGCAGCTTGTCCCGGATCGAGCGCCGGGACAGTACATCCACCCGCTCGCTGAGGGCCTGTGCCTTATCACTGAGCAGTCCCAGCATATTCTGCACCAGAACACTGTGGTAGGTACAGGCGTTCTGGCATCGGCGCAGCAAATGCGGATAGTCGATAAACAGAATATCGCAGGCGCTCCGGGCCACCACCTCCAGACTGTCCCCCATGGAACCGGCAAAGGCCAGATTCCGGCCGAACACGCCGCCGGGGCCCATTTCCTCCAGCACGGTAGCCACCCCCTCCTCATCGATTCGAATCAGGGACGCGCTGCCGCGCTCCACGATGCCGATAGCATCCGCCCGGCTCCCCGCAAAATCGTAAATCATCTCCTCTGGCAGAAAGGACCGCTTCACCGCCTGAAAGCAGGTCAGCATCCGTCGATAGTCCTCATAGCTAATATTTTCAAACAGCGGGCTTGTCCGCAGCTCCTGTGAGGTCATCATATTTCCCATCTCCTTTTTGTTGCATATATCACAGCTTCATCATATCAAATTCTTGCACGAATGCAAGCCCTTTATCCCAATTATTTTTTCACAAAAAGTTCAAGACTTTTCCTCCTTCTCATTGTATAATATTATTAACCAATAAGAACAACCACGCTGAACAAGGTCTGAAAAGGAAAGGAGCATTCAAGCGTGAATATCGCCTATTTTCTTCTCCCCAAAAGTCGAATCGCCTATCTGTACGATGATTTCACGATTCGGCAGGGGCTTGAAAAGATGCGTAACCGCGGCTATACCGCCATTCCCGTCATCACCCGGGACGGGCGTTATGTCGGCACCGTCAGCGAAGGAGACTTTTTGTGGCGGCTTTTGTCGGACGGAACGGACCTGACCATGAAAAAGGCAGAGTCGCTGCGTGTGTGCGATATCATCGGCAATAAATATCCCGCTGTTCGAATTACCGTCACCATGGACGCGCTGCTAGAAAGCGCCATGAACCAGAACTTTATTCCGGTGGTAGACGATTTGGACAAGTTTATCGGCATCGTCACCCGCCGGGACATCATTGGGTACTTAGCAAAAAAAGAGACTGCCGCGTTGGACCGCCTCCCCTCTAAAATCAGTTGAAAAAACCGGTCGATGTGAACCATCGGCCGGTTTTCCTTTTTATTATCAGCGCTATGCTTGAAACTCGAATTGATTGCAAAAAGAGAATGCCGCACTGCTTGTGCGGCATTCTTTTCTGATTTCTTAATAGAAACGCTTCTTGTTCTTGCGAGCGGCCTCAGACTTCTTGCGGCGCTTCACGCTGGGGCTTTCATAATGCTCTCTCTTGCGAACCTCGGCAATCACGCCGGCCTTGGCGCAGCTACGCTTAAAACGCTTCAGTGCGCTGTCGATGGATTCGCCTTCCTTGACATGAATCTCAGACATTTATATTTCCCTCCCTCCGAGACATCCGGCTTCATCCTGGATGCTTAGGGGCTACGTATAGCCTTAACGAAGATATTATAAGAAATACAACGCAGAATGTCAAGAACAATTTTTCCGTTTCGGAGTAAATTTACTGCGGCTTCACGATTAGGTTGATGAGGCGGTTCTTGACAAGAATTGTCTTGACGATCTGCATTCCGCTGGTGGCCTTCTGCACCTTGTCCACAGCCAGTGCGGCGGCCTTCACAGTCTCCTCATCACTGTCAACAGGCATCTGGACCGTACCCTTCATCTTGCCGTTGACCTGAATGGCCATCTCCACGGTAGAGGCGATGGTCTTGCTCTCATCGTATACCGGCCACTCTGCCTGGCAGCACATCTTGCCCGTCTGCGCGGCAAAGCCCAGCTTCTCCCACAGTTCCTCGGTGATGTGGGGTGCAAATGGATTCAGCAGGCGCAGCAGGATGCTCAGATCGCCCCGGGTCACGCCGTTGGCGGTCATTTCGTTCACGGCGGTCATCATGGCGGCGATGGCGGTGTTCATCTTCAGGGTGTCGATATCGTCCGTGACCTTTTTGATGGTCTTGTGGAGGATGGCCTCGTTGGCCGGGGTCAAGTCCTCGCTGTCAGCGGCGGTCTCCGCCAGGTTCCACACCTTGTCCAGGAACCGCTTGGAGCCCTTCACCGCGTCGGTGGACCAGGTGGCCGCCTGCTCGAAGTCACCCACGAACATGATATAAAGACGCATGGTGTCCGCGCCGTACTGCGCCACAATGTCATTGGGGTTCACCACGTTGCCCCGGGACTTGGACATCTTCTCGCCGCCCTCGCCCAGAATCATGCCGTGGCTGGTGCGCTTTGCATAGGGCTCCTTGGTGGGCACGGCACCAATATCATAGAGGAACTTATGCCAGAACCGGGAGTACAGCAGATGCAGCGTGGTGTGCTCCATGCCTCCGTTATACCAGTCAACGGGAGACCAGTATTCCAGAGCCTCCTTAGAGGCCAGAGCCTTGTCATTGTGGGGGTCCATATAGCGCAGGAAGTACCAGCAGGAGCCAGCCCACTGGGGCATGGTGTCCGTTTCACGCTGGGCAGGGCCGCCGCACTTGGGGCAGGTGGTGTTCACCCAGTCCGTCATCTTGGACAGCGGAGACTCGCCGTCATCGGTAAGCTCATAGCTCTTGACCTCCGGCAGCAGCAGCGGTAACTGCTCCTCCGGCAGCGGTACCCAGCCGCACTTTTCGCACTTCACCAAAGGAATCGGCTCGCCCCAGTAGCGCTGACGGCTGAACACCCAGTCACGAAGCTTGAAGTTGGTCTTGGGATGGCCGATGCCATGCTCCGTGACCCACTTCTTCATGGTGGGAATGGCTTCCTTGACGGTGAGGCCGTTGAGGAAGTCGGAGTTGACCATGATGCCGGTATCGTCCTTCAAAGCGAAGGCGCACTTGGTCACGTCGCCGCCCTTGACCACCTCCACGATGGGCAGGCCGAAGGTGGTGGCGAAGTCCCAGTCGCGCTGGTCATGGCCGGGCACGCCCATGACGATGCCGGTGCCGTAGCCCATCAGCACGTAGTCGGAAACGAAAATGGGGATGTGCTTGCCAGTGACGGGATGGACGGCCTCGATGCCCTCCAGCCGGACGCCGGTCTTTTCCTTGTTCAGCTCGCCGCGCTCGAAGTCGGACTTCCGGGCGGCCTCCTGCCGGTATGCCTCCACAGCGTCCCAGTTGGTCAGCTGATCCTTCCACTGAGCGAGGTAGGGGTGCTCGGGAGAGATGACCATATAGGTCACGCCGAACAAGGTATCGCACCGGGTGGTATAGACTGTCAGCTTGTCGCCGTTAGTGGCGGTGAAGTCCACCTCAGTGCCCTCGCTGCGGCCGATCCAGTTGCGCTGCTGGATCTTGACCCGCTCGATATAGTCCACATCATCCAAATCGTCAATAAGGCGGTCGGCATACTTGGTGATAGCCAGCATCCATTGGGACTTCTCCTTGCGGATGACCTCGCTGCCGCAGCGCTCGCAGACGCCCTCCACAACCTCTTCGTTTGCCAGCACGCACTTACAGCTCGTGCACCAGTTCACGGGCATGGACGCCTTATAGGCAAGGCCATGCTTGAAAAGCTGCAAAAAGATCCACTGGGTCCACTTGTAGTAGCTGGGGTCCGTGGTGTCCACCACCCGGTCCCAGTCAAAGGAATAGCCCAGCATGTGAAGCTGCTTGGTGAAGTTGGCAATGTTCTGCTTGGTAACGATGGCAGGATGGATGTGGTTCTTGATGGCGTAGTTCTCCGTGGGCAGGCCAAAGGCATCAAAGCCGATGGGGAACAGCACATTGTAGCCCTGCATCCGCTTTTTCCGGCAGATGATGTCCATAGCGGTAAAGGGGCGGGCATGGCCCACATGGAGCCCCTGACCAGAGGGATACGGGAACTCAATGAGGCCGTAAAACTTTTCACGGGTCTTGTCGCCGGTCACAGCGGTAAAGGGCTTTTCCTCCAGCCACTTCTCCTGCCATTTCTTTTCAATGGCTGTAAAATCGTACTTCATGGTTGACTCCTTTTATCTGAAATGTTCTGCATTTTGATTGATTTGATCTCAGGACCGCTTTTGTGTCCGCCACTTGACGCGCCACCAGACCAGCTGAACGGCCAGTGCGAGCAACGCTGCCGCGCACAGCATCTTGAAAGCGGTTGCCGGTTCAAAAAGGGGCTGGCCCCATTTTTCTGTTCCGTACACGGACAAGCAAGCACAGGACACAAGGAAGGACAGGGCGTTTCCCCAAAGCAGGGCTTTCAGGCTGTTTCTGTGGTATGCCCATTTCATCAGCGTAAAAAAGCCGATGATATACAGGAAATTCGCTAAGAATTTGCCTGTTTCCCCACGACCCCAAAGGCCCAGATACACATAGGGGAGGCCATAGGCCAGAAAAGGGACGGGGGAATCCCACAGCTTTTTCATCCTGCAACACCTCACGCTTTCCGCCGAATAAAGAAAATGCCCCTAAGCCTTACGGCTCAGGGGCGTTGAAAACGCGGTACCACCCTGTTTCCGCCGGTTTCCCGGCGCTCGGTGCAGCAGATAACGATGCCAGCCGGCCCGCCCTACTTTCCTTCAGGCGGAACGCTCCGGGGCCAGTGCTCCCGTGCGCCCCCACCGACTCACACCGGCCATCGGCTCTCTTGAGGCGGGCTTCACGGGTTTTCTCCCCATCCAAGCGTTTAATGGTCATATTTTAAAGGGCTTTTTCGCATTTGTCAAGTGGTTTTTCCATTTTCCGCCTCGGGGCCCTCCTGCTCCACAGAGCGCAGCAGCTCCTCGGCGGATATTCCGAACAGCTTTGCCAGCGCCAGCAGATTGGAGGTGCTGGGGTCCGCCGTTCCGGTCTCCCACTTGCTCACCGCCTGACGGCTGACGCCCAAGGACTCCGCCACAAATTCCTGCGTCATTTTGCAGCGGACCCGGTGCTCCTTCAGAACCTCGCCCAAAGAGCGGCGGACCTCCGCCTTTTCCTTCCGGACCTCTTCGGAGCGGTTGTACTTCTTCAGCGCCTTGATTCCCTGCATGACAGCGTAGACCACAAGCCCCAAAATCGCCAGCCGCACCAACGTAACCACCAGCAGTAAAATAATCGATGTCGATGCCATTAACATATGACCTGTCCTCCTTTGTTTTTTGTATCTCAGCGCCATGGATCTGATGCCGTTATACTACCGGACAAAGGCGGTTGCGGCCACCAGCTATCCCGCAACCTTTCGTTGCAAGGCCCGATTTTTCAAGGAAAACAGCTCTATCCTCAGTCCTTTGTCAGCACATCGGAGAGGTCCAGCGGCTTTCCGTCCGCCCACAGGCGCTCCAAATCGTAAAAGGCACGGGCCTCGGCGCTGAACACATGGACGCAGACGCAGCCGTAGTCCAACAGCACCCATGTTCCATCCCGATAGCCCTCCCGGCGCAGCGGCAGCTCGCCTGCCTGCTCCTTCAGTGTCTTTTCCACAGCGCCGCACAGCGCATTGATCTGGGTGTTGGAGCTGCCGGTAGCGATCACAAAATAATCCGCCAGCGTGGTGATATCCGTGATCTCAATAGCGGCGATCTCCTTGCCCTTCTTTTCGTCCAGCGCCTTTGCGGCCAGAACGGCCAGTTCCTTCGGTGTCATCATATCGTTTGTTTCCTTTCTTTTATCAGGCCGCAGGCAGCGGCTCCCCGGTCACGGGGTCCAATCCCTGATTCGCATCGGGCGTTGCGGGCTCCTCCGGCGGCACCACGATGATGCCGGGATCTTCCGGCTTGTCCGGTGTCTCCGGACTGCCGGTGCCCGTCTCTCCCCCGGTGGAGCCGGAGGGGTCTGTGGTCTCCGTCCCCGTCCCCGGCGCTTCCGGTGTGGCCGGGGTCTCCGGCGTGGGTTCAGACGGTGTTTCAGACGGCGTCTCCGTTCCCGGCTCCGTTTCCGACGGCGGTGTCACGATCTCCCCGGTGTCCGGGTCCACCAGATTGCCGTTTTCATCGGTAATATAGTCCTTTTCCGACTCATCCTTCTTGCCGCTGCCGATGAGCGTCGGCGCCTTGGCCGCAGCGCTGTCCTCCACCCGCCCGGTGGTGGAGCTGAGGCTCCCGTCCGCGTTGACGGACATAATATCCAGGTCCGACAGCGTAAAGACCTCCTTAAAGGGACTGAGCTGATTATTTACAATGTCCAGCAGCTTCCCGGCAATAGGCACCACATAATCCAGATAAAAGTCCTTGCCCAACTGCTTGCTGTAAACCCGGCTGTAGGCCGCAACGCCCTTGTAGGGCATGGTCAAAAACGTCACATTGTCCATGCTCAATCCGCCGGGAAACGCCTGCTTGCCGAACCACAGGATATTCTGGAAGCTCAGGTCCGTTTCCACGGATTCTTCAAACACCTTGGCGATCTTGCCGATGTTCAGCACGTTCTTCGGCTGCATCATCTGCTTGATGACCGCCTTCAGGAAGTTCTGCTGCAATTCCATACGGCCCGCGTCTCCGACGCCGCCCTTGTTATAGCCGTAGGGACTGTCATGGTCATTCTTACGCCAGCGGATGACCTGCATGGCATCGTCACCGTCCAAATGCCGCAGGCCCGCCGGCTGCTCAATGACCAGATTCTGCGCCGGGTCATGGTAATCCATGGGATAGGGCACGTCAAAATCCACACCGCCGATGGCGTCCACGATCTTGCCAACGGCCTCCCATTCCACAATGACCTGATAATCCGGCTCAAAGCCCACCAATTGTGAAATTTCTTTATAAAGCGCCTTGATGCCCTTTTCCCCGCCGCCGTTCATATTGTAAACGGAGTTGATCTTCTTGACATCCCAGCTCACGTTCACCATGGTGTCCCGGGGGATAGACATGACAGTGGCCTTCTGGTTCGTTACATCGTAGCTTGCCAGCAGCATCGTGTCGGTGTTTCCGCCGCCGCCGGTGTCCCGACCCAGAATCAGCACCGTGTAATAATCCTGACTCTTGCGCTCACCGCTGACTCTGGGCTGCACGCCATCGCCATAGTCAATGACGTCCTCGCCCTGCGTATCGCCGCCTTGCGTGTCCTCTCCTTTATTGGGCAGCTCCGGCTTTACAAACAGCGTTTTCAGCGTAACCGTTACCGCCAGTGCTGCGGCCAAAACCGCCACCAGCACCAGCAGCCACTTCTGCCCCCGGCTCAGGCGGCTGGGACGCTTCTCCTTCGCTTCTTTTTTCTGTATCCGCTTTCCGTTTTGTTCTGACATGGGTTTATCTCTTTCCTTTCAGCCAGTCCCGCGCCTCAATGGTCGCATGGTGGACGGGATTTCCCATTTCCGTCATCTCTTGGACCGTCATTTCCAGCCCCATCAACAGGCCCCGGTCCAAATCCTCATACACACATTTGCGGAGCACCTCCACCCCCGGAAAATCCCGGGATGGCTCAATGTAATCCGCAAGATAAATGATTTTCTCCAGCAGCGTCATATCCGCATGGCCGGTGGTGTGCCACCAAATAGCGCTGTAAATTTCATCGTCCACGCCGTAAATGTCCCTTGCAATGGCCGCGCCGGTCTTTGCGTGGAGGAGCTTCAGGGCCTTCTGCTCCAGCTCGTCCAGCTCAATGCCATATTTACGGCACAGCGCCAGCTGCTCCTCCATCTCCAGCTTCTTCGTGCAGTCATGCAGCAGCGCAGCCACTCTTGCCTTTTCAATATCCGCGCCATAGCGCTCTGCCAGCCGGATCGCCTCCTGCTCCGTTCCCAGCACATGGGGGATGCGCTTATGCTTGAGATAGCTCAGCGCCACAGGGCGAAGCTGTGAGAGCGTCAGATGCTTCAAATCGGCATTTGTTCCGTAGAGATGGTTCCGCAGAATATAGCCGTACACCGCCGGCGGCAGCAGGTTTTCTCCCGTTCCCTCTGCCAGCCGCTCCCGCAGCTCTGTGGAGGATATGTCAATAACGCCGGGGACCGTCAGCGTGAAAATTCGGATATCCGGGTACTCATAGTACAGCCGGTCCCGCTGCACAGAAAACAGCGGCTCCATATCTTCCTCCGTCCGTCCGAAAGCGGCAATGCCCGCCAGGGACGCGACCTTTTCCGGCTCATGCCAGGTCTGGAAGCTCAGGAACATATCCGCCCCCATCAAAAGCCAGAGCTCATCGTCAGGATACAGTGCCTTCAGCTCCACCAGTGTATCGGAGGTATAGCTTTTCCCTCCGCGCCGCAGCTCTATGTCCAGCGTTTCCACCTTGCCGCCAAGGCCCAACTGTTCCCCCGCCAAGCGGGTCATTTCCAGCCGCTGCTCCGCAGTGGAGCTGCCCTCCGGCAGTGCCTTATGGGGCGGGATGCTGGCGGGAATCAGCAACAGCTTGTCCAGCTTCAGCATGGAAAACACCGCCGCAGCCGCCGTCAAGTGTCCCAGATGCGGCGGATTGAATGTCCCGCCGTAAATACCGATTTTCAAGATGCTCCCCTCTTTTTATCTCAGGCGTTTGCCCGTTTTTTTGCCGGCTTCACCAGTTGAATCCGCTTCTCCTTCGGCTTGCTGTGGGTCTCCCGGTACAGTACAAATTTCGTACCGATGACCTGCACCACCTCGCTGCGGGTAGCCGCCGCCAGCTCCTGTGCCGCAAGGCGTGCATCATACTCAATATTGTTTTCAAGGACACGGCCCTTGATGAGCTCCCGGGCCTCCAGTGCATCGTCGGCCTGCTTGATGAGGTTTTCGCCGATTCCGTCCTTCCCCACATGGATGATGGTGTCGATGGTGTTGGCCAGTCCGCGAAGCTGTGCCCTCTGCTTGCTTGTCAGTTCCATAAAAATCCTTTCATTGGGCCGTTTCCGTCCAATATTCTCTAATTTTTTCCAAATCGTCCTCCCGCAGCCATTCCTCGGAAAAGCCGCAGCCACAGCAGATATAGCGGTCCACCGGTGCACTCCGAAAGCCACCCGTCACAAAATTCTGTGTGCTGTCCATGGTACTCCTGATTCCGCCGGGGACCCGTACGATGTCCGCTCCCTTGCATTTGGGGCATACACCTGCTTTTTTCATGGAACAGTTCCTCCCTTTGAAACGGTTCTGCTTATTAGACGTTTATTTCCGCAAATATGTTTCCAATTTTTTTGTAAATTCCCGCAAGGCCTTGCCCCGGTGGGAGATCTCTGCCTTTTCCTCTTGGGTCAGCTGTGCAAAGGTCTTTGCCTTGTCAGGCACGAAAAACACCGGGTCATAACCAAAGCCCCCCTCGCCCATCGGTGCAAAGGCGATGGTGCCGGGGGCCTGTCCCTCCGCCGTGATGGTATCCCCGTTAGGAAACACGCAGGCAATGGCGCAGGTAAAATGAGCCGCCCGGCTGGTCTGCCCCCGCATATTCTCCAGCAGCAGCATATACCGTCCCCTGTCATCCAGCCCCTCGCCGCCGTACCGGGCGGAGTACACACCGGGGCCGCCGTTGAGGGCGTCCACGCAGAGGCCGGAGTCATCAGCAATGGCCGGGAGTTTCGCAAGCTCACAGATGGCTCTGGCCTTCAACATAGCGTTTTCCGCAAACGTGGTGCCGGTTTCCTCCACCTCCACAGTGATTCCAAGCTCCTTGGGGCTGACAACCTCTACGCCGAACTGCCCTAAAATGGCGCTCATCTCCCGGACCTTATTAGGATTGTGTGTTGCAAGTACAAATTTCATACCGTTGTTTCCTCCTTGGCTGCCATACGGTCCAGAGCGCGGTTGCGGAAGGTCAGCGCAAGGTCGATGCTCACCATCAGGATGTCCGCCACATAGAACGCAGCCACGTATGTAATATTTCCGCTGATAAACTTCCCGGCAAGACCGCACAGATAGCCGATGATAATCACGATCTCAAACATCACACTCTTGCCCTTGGCAGTCCTTGCCCGCAGAGACTTTGTAATATTGAACGGCCATGACAGGCCAAAGCAGACCAGCATGATCGTTTCAAAAATCTGTGCCATCGTACCGCGCTCCTTATCCCAGTATCTGCTTCTGGAGCTTCAGCAGTTCCCGGTTGCCCTTGGCGCACAGGCGCACCAGTTCCTGCTGCTCCGCCAGTGTAAAGGCCCGGCCCTCGCCAGTTCCCTGAAGCTCAATGATCTCGCCCAGCTCGTTCATCACGCAGTTCAGATCCACCTGTGCGCGGCTGTCCTCGCTGTACTGAAGGTCCAGCATGGGCTGCTCGTCCACGATTCCAGCGGAAACGCCTGTCACAAAATGCCGGATAGGGCTGGACCCGAGATATCCGTCCTCCACCAGTTTCCGGCAGGCCAGAGCCAGCGCGATAAAGCCGCCGGTAACGGAGGCCGTGCGGGTGCCGCCGTCACCCTGCAGCACATCGCAGTCGATGTTGATGGTCCGCTCACCCAAGGCCTTCCTATCCACGGCAGCCCGAAGACTGCGGCCCACAAGCCGCTGGATTTCCGCGCTGCGAGGGCTTAGTTTCAGCTTGGCAATGTCCCGCTTGCTGCGCTCCCGGTTTGCCCGGGGCAGCATGGAGTATTCCGCCGTGACCCAGCCCTCGCCCTCGGGAACATGGGGCGGTGTCTTGTCCTCAATGCTGGCGCAGCAAAGCACCTTGGTGTCGCCGCACTCAATGAGGCAGCTCCCCTCCGGGAATTTCACAAAATCCGTGGTGATTTTAATAGGGCGCAGCTCGTCATACGCCCGTCCGTCCTGTCTTGTCATCGCTGTTTTCTCCCCCTTCTCAGATGATAGCCTCCGCGTAATCATGCGCGTCAAAGGGCTTCAAATCGTCAATGCCCTCGCCCACACCGGCCAGCTTCACAGGCACACCCAGCTCCCGGGCGATGGCTACCACAATTCCGCCCTTGGCCGTTCCATCCAGCTTTGTCAGGACAATGCCGGTCAGCCCTGCGGTCTCCTTGAAGCTCCGGGCCTGAAGCAAGCCGTTCTGTCCGGTGGTAGCGTCCAGCACCAGCAACGTCTCCCGGTCGCAGCCGGGGCACTCCCGGTCAATGATCTTGGATAGCTTACCAAGCTCCGCCATAAGATTTGCCTTGTTGTGGAGGCGCCCCGCCGTATCGCACAGCACTACGTCCACGTTCCGGGCCTTAGCCGCCTGCAATGCGTCAAACAGCACCGCGCCGGGGTCCGCCCCCTCGTACTGGCGGACGATCTCGCAGCCGGCCCGCTCCGCCCAGATTTCCAACTGATCGGCAGCGGCGGCGCGGAACGTGTCCGCCGCGCACAGCAGCACACGCTTTCCCTGCTTTTTCAGGCTGGCCGCCACCTTGCCAATGGAGGTGGTTTTGCCAACGCCGTTGACGCCGATAAAAATGCACACGCTGGGCTTTGTGTCCAGCTTCAGCGCGGTATCGCCCACATCCATTTCCTCGGCCAAAATTTCTCGGAGCCCCTCCCGGACAGCCTCCTGTCCTTCAAGATGCTCCCGGCGCACCTTAGTGCGGAGCTTTTCCACGGCGTCCGTGGCGGCATCCACGCCGAGGTCCGCCATAATGAGCGTTTCCTCCAGCTCCTCAAAGAACGCCTCGTCCGCCTCCGTAAAGCCGGAGAACAGGCTGCTGGTGATTTTTTTCAGTTTGTCAAAAAAGCCCATCGTGAACTCCTTTTTATTTGATTTTCAGTTCCTTCGCCATATCGTTGAGATTGATGGTCAGAATCTTGGAAACGCCCTGCTCCTGCATGGTCACGCCATAAAGCACATCCGCGCCCTCCATGGTGCCGCGCCGATGGGTGATGACGATGAACTGCGTCTTATCCGCAAGCGTCCGCATATAGCGCGCGGTCCGCACCACGTTGGCCTCGTCCAGTGCCGCCTCGATCTCGTCCATAATGCAAAACGGCGTGGGGTGCACCTTCAAAATAGCAAAATACAGCGCAATAGCCACAAACGCCTTCTCTCCGCCGGAGAGCAGCGAGATGGTCTTCAGCGTCTTTCCCGGCGGCTGGGCCTTGATTTCAATGCCGCATTCCAGAATGTTCTCCGGGTCCTCCAGCTCCAGCTTAGCCTGTCCGCCGCCGAAAAGCTCCGTGAACGTTGTCTCAAAGCTCTCGCTGAGCAGCTTGAACTGCCGGCCGAAAATATCCATCATCTGCGTTGTGATCTCCCGAATGATTCCGGTCAGCTCGCCCTTTGCCTTTTCCACATCGTTGCGCTGATCCGTCAGGTAGGTATACCGTCCGTTCACCCGCTCAAATTCCTCGATGGCGCCGATGTTAATGGTGCCGAGGCCATTGATCTCCCGCTTCAGCTCCGCCACCCGGCGGGATGCTTTCTGTACGCTTTCCAGCTCAATTCGCTGGGCCGCAGCGTCGGAATGGCTCAGCTCATAGGTTTCCCACAGCTTGTCCAATATCTGCTTTTCCTCCATGGCGGAGGTAGCCAGCTTACTTTCCAGTCTCGACGCCGCCCGTTCCAAATTCAGCAGCGTCTCGTTCATCTCCTGACCGGCCCGGGTCTTGGCGGTGCGTTCCGCCTCCAGCGCGATTTTTTCCTGACTGATGGTCTGCAGGCGCTGCCGTGCGTCCTCGCCCTGTGCACGCAGAGCAGTCTGCGCGTCCGTTCTCTGCCGGATATCCGCCTGCGCCGTTTCGATCTGCTCCCGATAGCGCTTCAGCGCCGCCTCCTTTTGTTCCCGGTCTCCCGACAGGTCCTCCGCCAACTGCCGCAAATCAGCGGCGCGGCGGAGAATGCCCTCCCGGTTGGCGTTCAGGGAAGCCAACTCCGTCTTGCACGCGGTCACATTCTCCGCCAGACGCCCGGACTCCGCCAGCAGCTCGCTCTGGCCGGACAGCACGCGCTCCGCGCTCTCCCGCAGGGCTGCGGCCTCTGCTTCTCGCTCCGCTATGGTCTTTTCTGCCCCGGCGGCACGCTCCGCGTTCGCCCGCAGGCGTTCGTCAATGGCTGTCAGCTCACCGGTAAGGCTCTCAACGCTCTCCCGCAGTCCGGATAGGAGCATTTGAAATTGGTTTTGTACGCCCTCCAGCCGCAGGACCTCGTCCTCGGCGGCACGGCGCTGCGCCTCGGCGGTGGTCAGCTCATAGCGCGCCGCCTCCAGCTCCCGTCCGGCTGCCGCCTCCGCCACCTTGGCGTCCTCCAGCCGTTGATGCAGCTCCCCGATGCGGCTGTTCAGCCGTTCCAGCTCCGCTGTCCGGCTGAGCACTCCGGCACTGCGGCTGACAGAGCCGCCGGTCATGGATCCGCCCCGGTTGATGACCTGTCCGTCCAGCGTCACGATGCGGAAAGCGTTGCGGTATTTCCGCGCCATGGCGATACCACAGTCCAAATCCTCCGCAATGACCGTCCGTCCCAGCAAATTGTTGAAGATCTGCGTATACTTCGGGTCAAAGCACACCAACCGGGATGCAACGCCCACAAAGCCGAACTCCCGCTCCACGCCGTTTTCCCGCAGCTCCTCGCCGTGGATGGCGGTCAACGGCAAAAACGTTGCGCGTCCGCCGTCCCGCCTTTTCAGGAAGGCAATGGCGCTCTTGGCGTCCTCCTCCCGGTCCACCACGATGTTCTGAAGTCCCGCTCCCAGCGCAATCTCGATGGCAAGGGAATAACGGCTCTCCGTTTTTATCAGGCTTGCCACCGGGCCGTGAATGCCCCGCAGCTCGCCCTTGGCCTGACAGACCAGCTTTACGGCCTTGTTAAAGCCCTCGTAGTCCTTTTCCATTTCCGTCAGCAGACGGATACGGCTGTCCAGCGCGCCTGTGTCCATGGTGAGCTTCACGCGCTCATCTGCGGCAGCGGCGGCTTTTTTCTCCCGCTCCTTCATCCGCAGCGTGTGACCGCTGATGATATTCGCGGCGGCCTCCGCCTCGTCACGGGCATCCTCCAACGCCCGCCGGTTGGCCTTGGCCTCGGTTTCCTTTTCCGCCAGCTGCTTTTCCGCGGCGGCCTTGTCCGCCTCCGCCGCAAGGCGTCTTGTTTCGATTTGCTGATTCTCCGCCCGGATGGCGGCGGCCTCCGCCTTGGCGTCTGCGGCGGCTGCCGCCGCAATGGCTTCCCGGCTCCGTAGCGCCTCTGCCTCTGTGGACGCGCCGCCAGCCTTCTCCGCCGCTGCCTGTGCCTGAGCCAGCATTTGCGTGAGCTGTTCGCCCAGCGCTGCGGCCTGCGTTTCCAGCTCTGCCGCCTGTGCCTCCTGCTCCGCCGCCTGTGCCGCATAGCCGCCGGTGCGCTGCTCCGTTTCCGCCAGCTCCGCCTTGACCTGCCGCATATTTTCCTCCAGATGGCCGATGGTGCTCTCCAGCACCGCGATGGCGGAGTCCTCCTCCGCCGCCTTGGCATCCAGTTCCGCAAGGCCGCTTCGCAGCGTTTCGGCCTCCATATCCTTTTCCTGCATCCGCCTGCCGAACTGCTCCGTTTCGGCAAACAACGCGTCCATGGCGGAGCGGGCCTCGTCCCGCTGCCCCTCGGCGTCCCGCAGGTCGGTTTCCAGCTTGCGGGCATCCCGCTTCAGCGCCTCCAGATTTTCCAGCCACAGGGAAATTTCCAGCACGCGCATCTCATCCCGAAGGACCAGATATTTCTTCGCTGTTTCCGCCTGCGCCCGCAACGGCTCTACCTGAAGCTCCAATTCGGCAATCTTATCGTTGATGCGGACGAGGTTTTCCTCCGTCCGCTCCAGCTTCCGCTCCGCCTCCTCTTTCCGGTGGCGGTACTTCGAGATTCCGGCGGCCTCCTCAAAAATCTCCCGGCGGTCCGTGCTTTTCGTGGACAAGATTTCGTCCACACGGCCCTGCCCCACGATGGAGTAGCCCTCCCGGCCCATGCCGGTGTCCATGAACAGCTCCGTCACGTCTTTCAGCCGGGCGGACTGGCGATTGATGTAATATTCGCTCTCCCCGCTGCGGTAATAGCGCCGGGTGACCGCCACCTCCGCCTCCTCTAAGGACGGGAAAATATGGCCGGTGTTGTCCAGTACCAGCGTCACCTGCGCGAAGCCTACCGGCGCGCGCTTCTCCGTTCCGCCGAAGATCACATCCTCCATCTTGCCGCCCCGCAGCGCCTTGCTGGACTGCTCGCCCATGACCCAGCGAATCGCGTCGGAGATATTGGACTTGCCGGAGCCGTTAGGACCGACGATGGCGGTGATGTCCTCGCCGAATGTGAGCACCGTTTTATCGGGAAACGATTTAAACCCCTGCAATTCGAGGGCCTTCAGGTACATTCTGTCACCTCGCCATAGCTTTTCATACTTTAACTAAGATACTATAGCAGAAAAGCCCTTTTATTTCAAGGGAAATCTGTTGCTTTTCCGGGTAAAACGGCCTATTCTGCGCGATTTGCCTCTAACCGGACCGTCACCTGCCCGGGCCGCAGAGCACCGTGCTCCCACAGGACGGACAACAGCTGTCCTCGGTTCACTCCCTTCGGGAGACACGCCTCAATGGAGGGCGGCAGCAGTAACACCGGCAGCGGCAGCTGCTCGTCATACAGCGGCAAAAAGCTGCCGCCCGCCGCCTCGACCGGGTCAAAGGCGATCTGTACAGCGGCCTCTGCCATCTGCTCCGCCGTTGGATTGAGCAAAACAGACACGCCGTACTCCCGCCGAAGACGGCGACACAGCTCTTCACCGCCAAAGGGAACGGTCAGCAGCAAATAGCGGTGGCGCAGCGCCAGCTCCGTCACCGTCCGCACTACCTCGCCGGAGAGTGCGTTGGCCGTTACCAGCACCCGTGCCCCACCGGGCGGCTGCTGCCGCAGCCGCAGCAACTCACCGGCCCAATCCGCCGCTATCGCCCGCCGCAGTGCTAATGTACTTACCGGCCGCAGTCCCTTGGGAAGTACGTCCGCCGCGCTGCCCTCCGGCAGCACTACCCGCTCCACACCCTGCCGCAGCAGCCTTCGCCCCGCTGTCCGCAGGCGGTGGCTCCGCGCCACCGCCGCCGTGCGCTCCAGCGCCGTGACCTCCCCGCAGAGAAAGCGGACATGGAGCACGCTTATTTCCTTCATACGCACCGGACGCAAGCCGTGTCCCGCCCGGTCCCAGATAAGCATTCCAATCATAAAAACAGCCTCCTGTCCCATGGTATGGAACAGGAGGCTGTTTCAGAACGTTTCTGACTGCTTACTTCTTTTTCAATTCACCGAGAATGCAGAGTCCCATGGCCAGCACCGGCAGCAGCACCCGCAGGTACAACATCTGCCAATCGCCGCCAAAATTCACATCGATCAAAAGGCCCACCAGCCATGCGGCCAGCGTAGCCGCGGTCGCTTTCAGGTACATCTGCAATTCTCCCTTTCTTAGCTTCCCACAGAAGAGCCAGAGAGGGTATACCCCGTCAGATAGCCCTTCTTGGGGGCTGCACCGTGGCTCAAGGGGTTCACGCGAACGCCGCCCTCTACCACCTCAAAATGCAGGTGCGGGCCGGTAGAATGGCCGGTAGAGCCGGTAATACCGATGGTCTGTCCCTGCTGGACATAGGTGCCTACGCTGACCTTGATACTGCTCATGTGGGCGTACAGCGTAGTATTGCCGGTGCCGTGGGAAATGACCACATAGTTGCCGTAGGAGCTGGAGCGCTGTGCCACAATGACCGTACCCGCCTTGGCGGCGTAAACCGGACTGGTGTAGCCCACCCGGCCAATATCCGTTCCCTTGTGGTTCGTGGAACCAACGCCGCCGGGGGAGCTGCGCCCGCCCACGGTGGAAGTGATGTACCGGCTGTCCACCGGCCAGATGTAGCCGCCGGGGTTTGTGTTATAGTTCTTCCCCTCCGCCGCCATCTGTTCCTCCAGTTGCTTCTGGAGCTGCTTGACCTGCTGCTCGATTCGGCGCTCCTCAGCCTCCAGATCCTTCAGGGTTGCCTGATACTCTGCGGCGTTGTCATCAATTTCCCTAACGAGCTTATTGGCCTCGTCCCGCTGACTGCTAAGCTGCCGCTTCTGGCTCTCTAAAGACGCCTTCGCCGCCTCCAAATCAGCCTTACTTGCCTCAAGCCCTGTCTTTTTTTCCTCGATTTCTGCCTGAAGCGCCTGCAGATCGTCAATAACCTTCTGGTCATAGTCCATGACCTCATTGACGATATCCAGCCGCCCCAACAGGTCAGAAAAGCTGGTGGCCTTAAACAGCACAGACCAGTAACTCACTGTTCCCTGCTCCTCCATCTCCCGGACGCGCTTGCAGAACAGGTCATACTGGTCGGCCTCCCGCTGCTCCGCGTCGGCCAACTCATCCTCCGCCTGCAAGATCAGTGCGTTATAATCTGTAATCTGGGATTCCGTGTTGCTGATCTGTGAGGTTGTATTTGCGATTTGCTGATCCAGTAGATTTTTCTTTTGCAGCGCCGCCGCCTTGTCATCCTTCAGGTCATTGAGCTTGCTTTGAATCTCCTTCTGCTTTTTGTCAAGGTCCAAGGCGCTGCCTTTCAGCGCGTCGATATCTGCCTGCGTCACCTTGGCCGCCATGGCGGGTGCAGTGTCCACCGTCAGCAGCACCAGCATACAGACAAGAGCGGTCAATGACCGCAAAAAGCGTTTGCCCTTTTTCATTGCCGCCTCCTTACACCTGCAAAAAGCGGCGGATGGCGGAAAGGCTTCCCCCTACGCCGATGAGGATGCCCGCTGCCAGAAAGACTCCCGCCACCGGCTGCCAGAGCTGTGCAAAGGGCACCACGGAAATAAGCTGCAGCGTATCACTCTCGCCAACGCCCTTGGCAATGGCCTCGTAAAGTCCCCATTGCAGCAAAAACGCCAGCACAGCACCGGTGAGACCCAGCATAAAGCCCTCATACACAAAGGGCCAGCGGATAAAGCCGTTGGTAGCACCCACCATTTTCATAATGGCGATCTCGTCCTTGCGGTCAAAGGTGGTGAGCTTGATGGTGTTGGAAATGATGAACACGGATACCACAAACAGCACCGCGATCAGTGCCACACAGATAACCGTGGCGATATTGCGTATGGTGATAAAGCCGCCGGCCAGCTCCTCATAGGCATTGACCTTGGCAATGCCCGTCACAGCCTTGATCTGCGTTACGGTCTGGCTCTGCCTTGTCAAATCCTTGACCTTAATGGCATACCTGTCCCGCAGAATACTGGGGTCCAAGTCCTGAAAATAATCCTCATCAGGATATTTTGCGATGAAGTCCTCCATGGCCTGTTCCTTTGTGATGAACGTGGCGGAGGCCACATTGTCCACGGCCTCCAGCCGGCTTTGCAGCGCTTTTGCCTGCGCCTGTGTGTAATTCTCGTCCACGTAGGCCAGAATCTCATTGTCCCGCTCCAGGTCCTTGAGCTGCGCGTCCGCGTTCACCGCCACCAGCGTAAACGTCCCCATGATCAAAAGGCACGCCACCGTAATGCCGATGGCCGCAAAAGACATGAAGCCGTGGCTGAACATATTGGAAATGCCCTCGTGGAAGAAATATCCGAAATCATGCCTTCTCATGGATATGCCCTCCCACATAGCCGCCGACGCTGTCATTGATGATACATCCCTTGTCGATGGTAATGACCCGCTTGCCGAATTTATTCACCAAATCCTTTTCATGGGTCACCACCAGCACCGTTGTACCAAGCTGGTTGATCTTCACCAGCAGCGTCATGATCTCCATAGAGCGCTCCGGGTCAAGGTTTCCGGTAGGCTCGTCAGCGATAATGGTGCTGGGATTGTTCACCAGCGCCCGGGCAATAGCCACCCGCTGCTGCTCACCGCCGGAAAGCTCGTTGGGATAGCTCTCCGCCTTCTGCTCCAGCCCCACCAGCAGCAGCACGTATGCAATACGGTTCTTGATCTCCTTCATAGGCATCCCCACAGCCCGCATGACAAATTCCAGATTTTCATACACGGTTTTCTTTTCAATGAGCCGGAAATCCTGAAAAATAATTCCCAGTGTGCGGCGCATCATGGGAATCTGCCGCTCGGCAATATTGTTGACGGAAAAGCCGTTAATCATAATGCGCCCCGCCGTGGGAATTTCCTCCCCGGTGAGCATTTTGATGATGGTGGACTTCCCCGAGCCGGAGGGTCCTACCAGAAACACAAATTCACCATCCTCAATGGTGGTGCTGATACCCCGGATGGCCCGGGTACCGTTTGGGTACTCCATTTCTACGTCCTTCAGCCGAATCATAGGGCAATTCTCCTTTTATCTGACACGGGACTCGGATACGCTCGTATTCAGGTCTACATAATTCTACACATGGTTTCATTATATACGGACTTTCGCCGCAATGCAACCGGCGTCCGAAAATCTTCCCAAGTTTTTCTGCGGAAAATTTTTCCATACATTCATGCCAATCATTACTATGGACAAATATGTCTGCCGACGTGTTTCACCGGCACAAAAAAATTCCATGGACCTGACAGTCCATGGAATTTCGTATTTTTTTGTTCAGGACTCGATGCCCCGGCTGGTCAGATACTTCTTGACCATCAGCGCCACCTTAAAAGTGATGGCATCGTCAAACTCCCGCAGGTCCAGTCCCGTGAGCTTCTTGATCTTCTCAAGACGGTACACCAGCGTATTGCGGTGGACAAAGAGCTTCCGTGCCGTTTCGGAAACGTTCAGGTTGTTTTCAAAGAACTTGTGGATGGTAAAGAGCGTTTCCTTATCCAGTGCGTCAATGGGGTTCTTCTTAAATACCTCCTGCAAAAACATCTCGCACAGCGTAGTGGGCAGCTGGTAGATCAGACGGCCGATACCCAAATTTTCGTAGTTGATGATATACTTTTCCGTGTCGAACACCTTGCCGACCTCAATGGCGATCTGCGCCTCCTTGTAGCTCTTGGCAAGGTCCCGCAGATGCGTGGCAATGGTGCCGATGCCGACAACCACCGTGCTCTCGCCGCCGACCCGCAACGCCTCCTCGATCTGGGCGGCGGTCTTGTTCAGCTCCTTGGAGCCGGCACCCTCCGGCAGCTGGCGAATCAGAACCACATCGCCCTCGCCCACGCTGAGCACAAAGTCATTCTGCCGGTCCGGGAACATATTCTGAATGGTCTCCGTGGGAACGGACTCGCCCTTTTGCAGACTTCGGATGGCAAACACGCCGCGGCTGACATAGGTAGCCACCCGCAGTTCCTTTGCCCGCATATAAATATCGCCCAGCATGATATTATCGGAGATGATGTCCTTTACAAAGGAACCCCGGTCATGCTTTTCCTCGTAATAGCTCTTGGCGGCGTTCAGCGCCACCGTGGCCATGGAGCAGATGGTCTTGCTGATCTCATTGTCTCCAAAGGCAAAGGCCGCATAGTCAAACTGATTGCCCCAGCCGCTGAGGGCCTTGAAGGTCTTACCGTCAAAGCAGACCATGCTGCCGGCAGCGCCGTTCACCGCCGCCACATACTCTCCCCAGCGCTGACCGATCATGGAAAGCTCGCTGCACGCGATCACAACGCCCTCACCGTCAATGACGCCAACGGTTCGGTCCGTGTTCTCCTTTAATTGCAGCACTACATTCTGAAAAATTCTCCCGGACATAGCTGTTCCTCCTCAACACGAAAAGCTCGGTATCACGCAGGAGCCGCCCACGCAACCTGTTTGTGCAATTTGTCAACGAAGATATTATAGCGATTTTTTTGTCGAATTGCAAGATGTTTTTTCTTTTTTCAACAAAAAATCGTTTCACTTTTTGGGCAAGTTTCGATTATTTCCATTTTCTCGGGCCAAATTTCCCAATCCGGCCTGCTCCTCCGGGGTCAAAAAGCGGTATGCACCCCTTGAAAGAAGCGGGTCTAATGTCAAATTGCCCATGCGGACCCGCTCCAAATAAAGCACCGACTTTCCAAGATATGCCATCATGCGTTTGATCTGATGGAACTTTCCCTCGCGGATGGTGATGTGAGCCTCGCTCTCCGCTCCGGCCGTGAGCAGCACCAGCTCTGCCGGTTGGCATTGCAGGCCATCGTCCAACCGCAGCCCTTCAGCGCAGGCGGCGCAGTCCTCGGCGGTCAGGCAGCCCTCCACCCGCAGATAGTATTCCTTATCAACATGCTTTTTAGGGGACAGCAGGTCATGGGCCAATCCGCCCTCGTTGGTCAGCAGCAACAGCCCCTCCGTGTCCTTGTCCAGCCGCCCCACCGGGAATAGCCCCTGCTTTTGCAGCTCCGGCGGCAGCAGGTCCAGCACTGTTTTGCCCCGGCCATCCTCCGTTGCGGAAAGATACCCTGCCGGTTTATTCAGCATCACCCACGTATACTGCCGCCATATCAGGCGCTCACCATTAACGCAGATATCAGCCGCCTCCGGGTCCGCCTTTTCCTCCGCGATTTTGGCCACGGCTCCGTTGACTGTGATCCTGCCCTGACGTACCAGCTCCTTCACCTCCCGCCGGGACCACCGCCCGGTGGAGGCAATCACCTTATCCAAGCGCTGCAATGCCATTGCCATCCCTCTCTTTCATTACGATTTTAGCATAAAGCACCCCAAAATGGAATAGTAACAAGCAGGAGGGATGTCTATGATGATTCAGGCAATTCGATTGACCCGCAAAAAGGCCGCGCTGGCGGTCATTGCCGCCGGCGTTTTGATAGCGGCGCTGATTCTGCTGCTGGGCCGGGGCGGCGAACCATCTGCCCAGCAGCCATTGCTCACTGGGAACGCAGAACGGGTCGCTTATCTTCAGGAGTTAGGCTGGGAGGTAGTAGAAGAACCAGTCACTACCCTACAATTTCTGCTTCCGCCGCAGCTCAAGGGCGATTACGTTGCCTATAATGCCCTGCAGCACACACAGGGCTTTGACTTAGAGCAATGCTGCGGAAAGCAGGTGACCCGCTACACCTACACCGTTACAAATTACCCCCAGCGCCCGGAGGGTGTGCAGCTCAATCTCTACATCTGCGAGGACCTGCCTGTTGCCGGTGACGTTGTCTGCACCGGCGCCGATGGCTTTCAGGATACGCTTATCTACCCCACTCCGACAGAATAGCGTCCCGCTTCCGCTTGTACTCCATAGGCATAGCCATGACTGCCCGCTTTCAACAGTCAAAACCTCCGGCTAAGCCGGAGGCTTGAGTAAGCCCTATAAGGGCTTTATGCGGACAAAGCCCCTTAAGGGGCCCGAAAAGATTTGCCGATTGCATTGCTTTCTCGGGCTACCCCTTAAGGGG